>JBKPDG010000099.1:0-7844 GCA_046727755.1 Actinomycetota bacterium | reverse complement strand
CTTCGGCCGGGGTCGCGCATGCAAACGCCAGTCCCATTCCTTGGCCCCCGGCGGGGGGCTGCCACTCAGGGTCGAACGACCGGACGGTCTCGACGGTGTCCCAAAGCACGCGCAGCCCTCCCGGGAGCTCCGCTTCGACGTGAGGCTGGGCGTCGGCGTCGGCCGGAAGGTTGAGACCGAGGTGGCGATAGAAGGACAGCGATCGGGCCATGTCGTCGACGACGAGGCCGATGGCATCGAGCTGGGGGCTCACGATGATCACGCTCCTTGGGTGGACGGCCTTGGCCCAAGCATGCGGGTTCGGCGCACGCCGGTCTTGAACGAAACGGACACGCGCCGGAGCGCGTACAGTGCAGCGCCGAATGGACTTCAGACTCGAGCTCATCGCCGTCCCGGTCTCCGACGTCGACCGGGCGAGGGCGTTCTACGCGGAACGGGCGGGCTTCAACGTCGACAACGACGTCACCGTCCGGGAGGGCCTGCGATTCATCCAGCTGACACCTCCCGGCTCAGGCTGTTCGGTCGCCATCGGCGAAGGCGTCACCGACATGGCTCCGGGCTCCCTGACCGGGCTCCAGCTCGTGGTGGATGACATCGAGGGTGCGCGGGACGGTCTCTCGGCGCGGGGGCTCGAGGTATCCGAGATCCAAGACTTCCCGTGGGGGCGGTTCGTGTACTTCAGCGACCCGGACGGGAACGGATGGGCTGTTCAGCAGATCCCGGACTACGGCGAGGGACGTACCCAGCCGGACCTCTAGTCGCCCGGGAAGTCGTGGGAAGAGCCGAATGGCCGACCTGATCTACTCGGCGATCGCGTCGCTCGACGGATACACCGCCGACGAACAGGGCAACTTCGACTGGGCGGAGCCGGACGACGAGGTGTTCGCGTTCATCAACGACCTCGAACGGCCGATCGGCACGTACCTGTACGGACGCCGGATGTACGAGACGATGGCAGGCTGGGAGACCGACCCGGCCTTCGCCGAGCAGTCGCCGCTCATGCGGGACTTCGCCGAGCTCTGGCAGGCAGCCGACAAGGTCGTGTATTCCACGACGCTGCCGACCGTCTTCACCGCAAAGACGCGCCTCGAACGAGCCTTCGACCCGGACGCCGTCCGGCAAATGAAGGCGTCAGCGGCGCGTGACCTGACCGTGGGCGGGCCCGAGCTCGCCGCCCACGCGTTCAAGGCCGGGCTGGTCGACGAGTGTCACCTCTTCGTCACGCCGATCGTGGTGGGAGGTGGCAAGCAGTCGCTTCCCGACCGGGTTCGCCTGGAGCTCGAGCTCCTGGACGAGCGCCGGTTCGGCAACGGCATGGTGTTCCTCCGCTACCGAAGAAGGTCTTCGAGCCGGTCGTAGGACACCTGCATGCCGGCCTCCATCCCCGACGCGATGACGGCGTCGCGATCTTCCTTCGAGGTGTGCTGGACCAGCAGCTTCATCGTCGTCACGCCGTCGGCCTCTTCGAGGGTCACCGTGTTGACCGGGTAGCTGTCAGGACCGGGGTCGGGGATGCCCTCGTACATCTCGGTGAAGACCAACCGGTGCGGGGGAGTGATCTCGCGATACTCGCCGTGGAAGCCGACATCCTCACCGTCGTCGCGGGTCACGTAGCGCCACTTGCCTCCTACGCGCAGGTCGATCTCGCACACGAGCCATTTCGACGTCTCGAAGCCCCACCACCGCTGCACGAGCTCGGGCGTCGTGAGGGCTTTGAAGACCAGATCGGGTGGCGCGTCGAAGGTGCGGGTGATGAGGTACGCGGTGTCCGACGGGAACGTGATGACGGCGGAGCCGTGGCGGTTCGTGGTCACGGTGGTTACTCCTGGAGTTCGGTGAGCAGGTCGTCGAGCCGGTCGAGCCGGACGTTCCAGGTGCGCTCGAACGTGCGCACCCAGTCGTGGATGGGTTTCAGCGCCGGCCCGTTCACCCGGTACCAGTGATGCCGCCCATCCACGCGGACGAGCGCGAGACCGACCGCCCGCAGCACGCCGAGGTGCTTCGACACCTGCGGCTGGCTGAGGCCGAGCCGGCCGACGAGCTCGCCGACGGTCGCCTCTCCGGTGCCCATGGCATCGAGGAGGTCGCGCCGGCTGGCCTCGGCGACGGCGTTGAAGGCATCGGATGTCGTCGGGGTCCGGGCCACCCGGTGATCATATGTCTATATCGGAATGTGTCAACCGATGCGACGGATGGCTCGTCACGCGCCGGCGGCGAGCTCGTCGAGGCGCCGCACCACCTTCCAGGTCCTGACCGTCGCCGGCGTGCCGAGGGCGCGTTCGAAGACGGGCGTGCTCAGCTTCGAGCCGGCAACCCCGTGTGGATACCGCAGGTACACGTCAGCGCCGCGGATGTCGAACTCGTCGTCGCCGAACGTCCGCCCCGCGAGTGCGCGCTTCGCCGCCGCGGTCGGGCGCGCCTTCAAGAAGGCAACGTGGAGCGTCCCCGCGTCGCCGCCTCGCCGCGCGAGCGGATTCGCCCTGGCGATCTTCGCGAGCTCACCGGCCGTGCGCACCATGACATCGGTGTCCACGTCGAACTCGGAGCGGACCAGCTTCTCGACGGCGGTGGCCACCGCTGTGGGTGTGCGTTTCGTGCTGGCGAGGACGACGTTGCCGCTCTGGAGATGCGTGGAAACGTCCGTGAAGCCGGCGTCGGTGAGCGCGACGCGGAGGTCGCGCATGGGGACGCGGTTGACCCGACCGAGGTTGATGGCGCGGAGGAGGGCGATGTAGATCACCTCGCGATCTTCGCGGGTCAGGCAAATTGGTGACACCATGAGGTGCTGAGGCTCAGGGTCGGCCAAGGGGGCGTCCTGACCAGGGGATCGGGCAGGCGACGGCGTGGGTCGATGATCGGCGCGGCGATCGTGATCGCAGTTGCCGCAGCATCGGTCGCGCCGGTGGCGGTTGCGGTTTCGCAGGGCGCGGCAATCAGCCAACCCAAGGGCGGCCCGCGAGTGATCATCGACACCGATCTGTCGCGATGGTGGGACGACGCCAGCACGATCGGGCTGGCGAACGTCCTGCACCAGCGGGGCAAGCTGCGGATCCTCGGGATCGTCTCCAATGTCCCGAACCGTGTAGCGGTGGCGGCGATCGATGGCATCAACACCGCCTACGGCCACGGTGACATCCCGCTCGGCGCCGTCGCCGGGAGCGACGCGGACACGTTTCAACACGGATACACCGACGAGCTGGTCCGGCGGCTGCCGAACTCGGTCCGCGACCACACCGACGTCCCGAGCGCGGTTGCCCTCTACCGTCGACTGCTGGCGAGGCAACCCGACCACAGCGTCACCATCGTCTCGGTCGGCGGCTACACGAACCTCGCCGGCTTGTTGGCGTCGAAGGCCGGTCAAGGCAGCTCGCTCGACGGGCGTGCGCTCGTCGCGGACAAGGTGAAGCGGCTCGTCCAGATGGACGGGATCTTCCCGGGGGGTGGGCCGGCATTCACGAACCAGAAGATCGATCTCGAATCGGCGAACGCGGTCGTCGGCGGGGAGGGGTGGCCCACCCCCATTGCCTGGGTCGATGGGCTCGGCGGGATCCAGACGAAGGTGGGAGGGGCGCTGTGCACCGAAGCCGCCAGGCATCCGATGCGCATCGTGTACGAGGCGCTGTTCGCCTGCGGGCCTCCCGGCGACGGCAACTGGGATGCACCGACGCTGCTGTACGCGATCGGGGACCTGCCGGGCGCCTTCAGCGAGCAGGGCCAGGGTGGGGCCGCCGTCATCAACCCGCAGGGCGGATTGTCCTGGCAGGTGCCCTCACCTCGGCCGAACGACCTCTACGTCCACGTCGTCGACCAGCCGACCCTGAACCAACGCATCGATGAGCTGCTCGCCGTCGGGTGACGCGGGTCATAGACTTGCTCTCTCGGCACGATGAATCTTCGAATGGCAGACCTCCGGTCGCGGAACCTCCACCGTGAGCCTCCGCTTACTCCTGCTGGAGTCTTGCTTCGCTATCCGTGGACATTCCCGGCCGTCGTGTTGCTTTTCATCGCGATGGCGACCGCGGCCGCGGTCGCGAACGGCGCGCTGCTACGCGTGTGGGACGAACCGGTTCGCAGCTGGATCTCCGCTCACCGCGTCGAAGCGCTCGACACCTTCTTCTTGCACGTCACCCGGTTGGGAAGCTGGCAGGTGGTTGTGATCGGCCTGATCGTGCTGCTGGCGGTCGGGTGGCGTGTGTGCGCGCCGATGGCCGGTCTGCTCATCGTGGCAACCTTGGCGCGGCCGGTGTGCGAGTGGCTGCTCAAGTCGGGCGTTGGACGGGTTCGACCGTCGGAGGGGGCGCTCGTCGACAGCGGGGGTCCCTCGTTTCCCAGTGGGCACGTGATGGCTGCCATCGCGTTGTGGGGTCTGCTGCCTCCGATCGTCGCGCTGGTGACGAACCGCCGTGCGTTGTGGTGGGCGGCGACCTTCGTGTCGGGCACGATCATCCTGTTGGTTGCCGCCAGCCGCGTCTACATGGGTGTGCACTGGCTCTCGGATGCGGTCGGAGCGTTGGTGTTCGGCGCCGTGTACCTCTTGGTCATCGAGCGCATCCACGACGCCAGCCACCGCCGCTACCCGTGCTCGGAATTCGGCGAATCCCACAACGGCGAAGCTCCGGTCCCCGCTCGGACCTGATGGCTGTCGCGGAGGCCGAACGTCCCACGGTCGACGCGCGCAGTCGGACTCGGTGGCCGCGTCGCTTCCGGATCGCGGCACTGGTGGTGCTCGCGGCGACAATCGGCGCGTTGCTCCAGGGCAACCTGGCGTTGATCGCGGCGAGCTGGTGGGCGCGAAGCAACACCGAGCTGGACGCCGGTCCTGACCTCGACGGGGTTCGCAAGCTCTACGTCGTCGACGAACGGCTCTGGCGCGGGGCGCAGCCCGGCACCGAGGGTTTCCGATCGCTCGCCGAGAGCGGGGTGACGGCCGTGATCGACCTGCGGCCCAGCCCGGACGCGCGCAAGGTCGACCGCGAGCTCAACGCACTCGGGATGGAGAGCATCCACCTGCCGGTGACCGACGGCCAGCCCCCGTCGCCGAGTCAGGTCCGGGAGGTCGTCGACATCGTCGAGGACAGCCAGGGGCGCGTCTTCCTCCACTGCGGAGAGGGCGTCGGGAGGGCCGGCACCATGTCCGCCGCGTACAAGGTGACGACGGGCAAGGCCTCGGCCTCGGAGGCGCTCCGTGAGAGTCTCGCCGTCGGCGTCCTCACGTTCGAGCAGATCGCGTTCATCCGCGCGCTCGACCGTGGGGGCGCGCACGAGCCACCCGCGATCGCCACCGCCGTGAGCCGGTTCCTTGACGCACCTCGGCAGCTCTTCAACACGATCGTCTGACGGGTCCGCGGGCCGCGTCAGAGGCGATACCGTCGCAGGCGCATGGCCGTCGACACCGACCGGAAGCCGATCCTCCTGACCGTCGACGACGACCCTGGCGTGTCGCGCGCCGTCGCCCGGGACCTTCGCCGTCAATACGGCGAGGACTACCGCGTGGTGCGGACAGAGTCCGGCCCGCAGGCGCTCGACACACTGCGCGAGCTGAAGCTGCGCGGCGACCCGGTAGCCGTGCTGCTCGCCGATCACCGCATGCCCGAGATGAGCGGCCTCGAGTTCCTCGAGGAAGCGATGGACCTGTTCCCCCACGCGCGGCGGGCGCTGCTCACCGCGTACGCAGACACCGACGCCGCCATCGAGGCGATTAACGTGGTCGACCTCGACCACTACCTCCTCAAGCCCTGGGACCCGCCCGAGGAGAAGCTCTACCCGGTCATCGACTCGCTCATCGAGATGTGGCTCGACACCGACGAGCAGACCGTGAGTCGGACGCAAGTGGTCGGGCACCGCTGGTCGTCGCGTTCGTTCGAGGTCCGTGACTTTCTGGCGCGCAACTCCGTCCCGTACCGGTGGCTCTCGAGTGAGGAGCCCGAGGGTCAGCGGCTGCTCGCGGCGGCCGGTGTGGAGGCCACGAGCATCCCGCTGGTCGTGACGCCGGAGGGCGACTACCTCGTCGAGCCGAGCATGGGGGACTTGGCGGCGAAGGTCGGTCTGTCGACGACGCCGGCGACCGACTTCTACGACGTCGTGATCGTCGGGGGCGGGCCGGCCGGCCTGGGCGCCGCCGTGTACGCGGCGTCGGAAGGTCTGCGGACGGTGCTGGTCGAGCGGCAGGCCACCGGGGGACAGGCGGGCCAGAGCTCTCGCATCGAGAACTACCTCGGTTTCCCCGACGGGGTGACGGGCGCGCAACTCACCGACCGGGCGCGACGGCAGGCCCACAAGTTCGGCGCCGAGATCCTCACCACACGCGACGTGGTCGGGCTCGACGTACGCGCGTCGTCGCGCGCGGTTCGTTTCGCGGACGGTGGCGAGGTGGTGGCTCACGCCGTGCTACTCGCCACGGGGATCTCGTACCGCAAGCTCGACGTGCCGCGCGCCGACGCGCTCACGGGCCGCGGCGTCTTCTACGGTTCAGCGGCTACCGAGGCTCCCGCATGTAGCGGCCAAGACGTCTACATCGTCGGCGCCGCCAACTCGGCTGCTCAAGCCGCCGTGTTCCTGTCTCAGCACGCCGGGAGCGTGACGTTGCTGGTGCGTGCGGACGGTCTCGAGCGCTCGATGTCGTACTACCTCATCCGCCAGATCGCCGAGACTCCCAACATCGACGTGCGCCTCACCACCGAGGTCATCGAGGTGCACGGCGACGACCATCTCGAGGAGCTGACGCTCTGCGACACCCGGGCCGGAACCCGGGAAACCGTGCGCGCGGGCTACCTCTTCGTGTTCATCGGCGCCGAGCCGCGGACGGAGTGGCTCGATCGGGTGGTCACCCGTGACGCGAAGGGGTTCGTGCTCACCGGCCCCGACCTGCTTCGCGACGGGCAGCGTCCCCGCGGTTGGAGCCTCGAACGCGACCCGTACTACCTCGAGGCGAGCGCACCCGGCGTGTTCGCGGCGGGCGACGTGCGAGCGAACTCGATCAAGAGGGTCGCGTCCGCGGTCGGCGAGGGCGCCATGGCCATCCAGCTCCTCCATACGTACCTGGAACACCAATGAGCGAACCCGAACGGTTGTCGCCGGAAGAGCTGCGGACGCTGTTCTTGTTCGAGGAACTGAACGACGAACAGCTCACCTGGCTCGCGCAGCGCGGTCGGATCGTCGAATACGCGCCCGGCGCCACGATCCATGCCGAAGGCACGCCCGCGTCCTGCTTCTTCGTGTTGCTGTCGGGGACGATTGCGATGTTGAGTCGCGTGCAGGGCGGCGAGATCGAGCTGTTCCGCTCCGACTACCGCGGCTCCTACACCGGCGCCTTCGACGCGTACCTGGCCGAGCGGGGTGTTCCGCAGCTGTACCCGGGCACCGCGCGCGCGGTCACCGACTGCCGCTTGTTCGAGCTGCCCGCCACGGACTGGGGACGCGCCATCAAGGAATGGTTCCCGATGGCCGTCCACCTGCTCGCAGGAAGCCAGATCCAGGGCTACGCCGCGCGGGACACGGTCGCGCGGCACGAGCGGCTCGTCGCGCTCGGAGCGGTGACTGCGGGTCTGACGCACGAGCTCAACAATCCCGTCACCGCGGTGACGCGTGCCACCGCGAGGCTGCGCGACATGATGGGCGAGATGCGCGAGAAGGTCGGCACGATGGTTCGGAGCCAGCTCCCCGCCGACAAGCTCGAGGCGATCGCGGACCTCGCTGGGCGCGCGCTCGAGCAACGCCGGCAGGCGCCCGCCCTCTCGCCGCTGGAGACGTCCGATCGCGAAGGCGAGATGGCCGACTGGCTGGAGGACCACGACGTCGCGGGCGCGTGGGACATCGCGCCCACGCTGGTCGCCGCCGGCGTCGGC
>JBKPDG010000098.1:0-3628 GCA_046727755.1 Actinomycetota bacterium | reverse complement strand
GGATCCTTGGTGAAGTCGGCCGTCTGGGCGGTGAGCCAGATCACCCTCCCGACGTGGCGTAGCGGCTCGAGAATCCGATCGATGCCGGCGTCGAGATCGTCGCCGCAATTGCCGCAGTCATTGGTCCCGAGCTCGATCACGACCACCGCCGGGGGCAAGGTCGCAAGCTCGTTGATCCGGGTTGGCCAGTCGAACACGTCGTTGCGGTTCATGATCGAGGATCCCGACCTTCCTTCGACTACCGGTCTCCAGTCGGCGGCTGTCAACACGAGGCCGATCTGCGACTCGGACTGAGCCGTCAGCGAATCGCCGACGACCACCACCGTCTGGCCGCGGTCCCCGATCCCCATCGCCGACAGGACTCCGGCGACGCCGACGAGGGCTATTGGTACGAGGAGCCGGCGATTCATCGCCTGTGCTCCGTTCGGTCGCGGCTAGGGCACCCCTGAGCACACAGAGTGCGAATACCGCGAGGTCAAGGCCGTCAAACCCGCAGCCGTGTCCGCGCGTAACCCTCGGCGCGAGACTGTCCCGCAGGATGGTTCATGAACAGGTCGTCGGCGTCCTGTTGGGAGCGGGATCATCGCGGCGGTTGGGGCGGCCGAAGCAGATCACCGGCACTCGGTGTTCTGTGTGCAGAAGACAGTTCAGTCCAGCCGCGTCCAGGACGTCACACGGTGACTGGTGCCGCGGCTGCGCGCCTTGCCTACGCGCCGTGCTCGTGCTCGGAGCCATTATCGAGTACCCGAACTCTGAGTGCGGGTTCGAACAGCGACTCGCCGCTCGCGACCATGCGCACGGCGTTCACGATGTCGCCGCCCTTGATCTGTTTGAGCACGTAGCCGGACGCGCCCGCCAAGATCGACTCGACGATTGTGACCTCATCGTCGAACGCGCTGAACATGACGCATTTGATCTCGGGATGCCGTGAGCGAATCTCACGGCAGACCGATACGCCGCTGCCGTCGGACAACCGGACATCGAGCACCGCGACATCTGGTTCGGCCAGTGGAATTCCCGCCCGCGCCTCGACGGCGGTGCCGGCTTCGCCGACGACCTCGATGTCGCCGCTGTCTTCCAGCAGTTCCTTGAGGCCGCGTCGGACCACCTCGTGGTCGTCGAGGACGAACACCCTGGTCATCTACCCACCGCCCCTCTGGGATCGGCGTGTTGCGCTCCTCGCGTCGAGCAGACGCCGCCAGCAGGGCTGAACCAGCTCGTCCACAAGAACGGTACGGACTCGGTCGTCCCAATACAAGGGCTTCGCCGTGGTTGCCCCAGAGCCGCACACGACAACGCGTCGGCCCGCAGTGGAACCGAGCGGAGTACCAGCGATCTGAGCGACCGCCCAGAGGGAACCACGAGGAGGCGGAGCCCGCAGTCCTGACAAAAGCGCGGAGTGACTCGGGGTTTGCTAGTTCGGAGATCGCGTGACTTCGGCGCTCGGCCGCGCGACCTGGCCACCGGCACCCCAGTCAAACGTCACCAGCGAGGAGCGCCTCGTCGAGGCGGCGGTAGCGGCGGCGGTTGAGCCAGTTGACAATCCGCAAGGGCGGCGCTGATCTGAACAACGCCTTCCGCTGATCGGGCGAGGCGTGCGCCACGATCCACGGAATCAAGAAGCCAGACTGCCCGCGCGGCGTTGCCTTCCTCGCCTTCGATTCCAGCTTCTTGTACTCGGCGACCGGCATTTCCGATTCGAAGAGCGGCAGTGCCGTCCGCTCCTCGAAGTCCAGGTGGGTGTTCAGCTCCTCCGCCATGGTGGACAGATCCCCGGCCACTCGGGTGCGATTGGCGGAGAAGTCCCCATCGGGGTCGGCCAACTCGGCGAGGCCATCTCCGACCGCCTGCAACACGCCGTCGAGCTGATGATGCTGAGAGACCAGCTCGTCCAGGTGCATCCTTTCTTCGCCAACCCGCGCCGCCAACGCCGGATAGAACAGCGTGTCCTCGTGAGTGTGATGCGCGACCAGCTGCTCTCGATAGTGGTCGTAGAACTCCCGCACGCCCGGTAGCCGGCTTGCCCGGTCTCCAGCCTCCAAGGCGGCGACCGTGACTACGAGCCGCGCGCCGTCGGCCCTGAGGGCCTGATGAACGAGCTTGACGAAGGTGAGGTCGGGCTTCGATCGATCGGGGCTCACAGCGCATCGTACGGGATCGCTGCTCTGCCAAGCTTGAGAGCCGTGGACGGTGTGCCGACGACCAAGTATGCGAAGAACGGCGAGGTCCACCTCGCGTACCAGGTCCTGGGCGAAGGGCCGCTCGACTTGGTGCTGATCGAGAGTTGGGTCAACCACGTCGAGGCGTTCTGGGAGCTCCCGGAGCTGGCGCGCCAGCGGCGGCGGCTCGCGGCAATCGGGCGCCTGATCATCTTCGACCGGCGGGGAACAGGCCTGTCCGATCCGATGCCGCTCGATCGTCTCCCCGACCTCGAGACCCAGGTGGCCGACATCTGTGCAGTCATGGACGCCGCCGGGTCGAAGCAGGCCGCGATCCTCGGCTTCGCCGAGGGTGGCCCGCTTGCTCTTCTCCTGGCCGCCTCCCTGCCGCAACGATGTCGTGCGCTCGTGCTGTTCAACACGGCGGCCCGACTCACCGCCGCCTCCGACTACCCTTGGGAGCGCCAGAGGACCTGCTCCTCGACATCGTCGAGCGCCAAGCGGAATCGTGGGCGGCCGGCAACGCCGACCACGTGCCCCTTCTGGCACCCAGCCGAGTCAGCGATTCCCGTTTCACCGAGCAGCTCGTCCGCCTCGGGCGGGGTGCGGTCTCGCCCGGCGCGGTCGCTCACTACTTCCGGCAGTCGGTGCTGACCGACGTCCGTGAGCTGTTGCCGGTCATCCAAGCGCCGACCCTGGTCCTGCAGCGAGCTCACGACCAGATCGCTCGGCCCGAAGGCGGCCGGTACCTGGCTGACCACATCCCCAATGCCAAATACGTGGAGCTCGACGGGGCCGACCACATCTGGTTCACGGAGAACGCCGACGAGCTCGTGGACGAGGTCGAGGAGTTCCTCACCGGAAATCGAGCCTCGCCCGACCCGGACCGAAGGCTCGCCACCGTCCTCTTCACCGACATCGTCGACTCCACCGCGCGGGCCGCAGCAGTCGGTGACACACGCTGGCGTGCGCTCCTCGACGAGCACGACGTCATCGTGCGCCAGGAGCTGGCACGGTTCGGCGGACGCGAGGTCGACCACACCGGTGACGGTTTCCTCGCCACCTTCGAAGGGCCGGGTCGCGCCATCAGCTGCGCCCGCGCTGTCCATGACGCTCTGGATCGGATCGGGATCGCGGTCCGGGTCGGCATGCATACCGGGGAGGTGGAGGTGCGAGGCGAGCGCATCGGTGGGCTCGCCGTGCACATCGGCGCCCGGGTGGCGGCCACCGGCGACGGCGGCGACATCGTCGTGTCGAGCACGGTGAAGGACCTGGTGGCGGGCTCGGGACTGACGTTCGCCGATCGCGGTGAACACGAGCTCAAAGGCGTACCCGGAGCCTGGCGCCTCTTCGTCGTCGAGCGTTGACGGAAACAGCGCGGGATATCGAGCAAGCGGTTTCGGCTTTGACCGGTACGGTCGTGAACTGTGCTCAGAACCCAAGCGCTGACGATCGAGGTTGCTGGGCGC
>JBKPDG010000097.1:0-10761 GCA_046727755.1 Actinomycetota bacterium | reverse complement strand
CGTGTCTCCCGCGCCGCTCCGTTGCGGGCGGTCTCGTGCCAGTCGCTCTCCTCAGGAGCTGAACTGCGTAGTCGCGGTCGCACAGCCCACGCCCTGCACCCAAACGTTCTGAACGCCCTCGATGTCCGGCGCGAGGTCGTTCGCCGAGACGAACATGTTGGACGTGAACGACGCGTTCCTTCCGTCGCCCGCTCGGAAGAAGGCGGATCGGAGGGCAACGGTGCGCGCGTCGCTGGTTGCCGTTTTGAGCGCCTCGCTCGCCGCGCCCGTGCACTTGAACGGCGTGCTCGCCAAGAGCTCAGCCGAGTGCCAGCGGACGCCCTCACCGGCCGCGCACCCGGCTAGCGGGCCTTGGCTCACGGACGACGTGCAGCGGAAGTGACCTCCGGCGCGGACGAAGCCCTTGTCGGTGCTGAAGACGCCGCCGCCCGTTAGGCGCACCGCGCCGGCTGGGGCGCCTTTGACATCGCGGGCGTTGAAGGCGAAGCCAACGCTGGGGCCGGTCGCAACCGCTGCGGACGCACCGAGCACGACGACCGGGACCGCCGCGGCGAGCACGGCGGCCGCACGTGCGAGCATGCGGGTGCGCCTTGACATCTTTCTGTGCATTGAGTGACTCCTTGGCTCGGGGGATCGTTCATCGTCGGTACGACGCCGAGCGTCGAGATGGTTCGCGAACCGAATCGGACGCGCCGCCGTACTGACAATGAGTCCCCATGCGTGAGACGTCGATCGAGCCGAGAAGCACTCCATGCCGACACAGTCGCTGCATGCCCGCGTGGCGTCCGTCGTAGCGTCCCCACGCGTGGACCAATCCCTGCTCGCCGCGTTTCGGCGACGTGAAGCCAATGGCGTACGAGCCTTGTACCGCCAGTACGGCGGCCTCGTGTACGCAGTGGCCCACCGTGTGCTCGGCCACCATGACCTCGCCGAGGAGGCAGCGCAGCAGACCTTCGTACGCGCGTGGCAGGCGGCCGATCGGATCGACGTCGAACGCGACCCGGCGGGCTGGCTGGCGACGATCGCGAAGCGCGTCGCCATCGACGTCTACCGACGCGAAGCACGCAGACCGGCGAGCTCGCTCAACGATGTCGCCGCCGACGACCCGGCACTCGTGACCCTGCCACCAGATGTCGACGCGCTGGACGCGGTGTGGCAGGTGCGGCGGGCAATCGAGGCTCTTCCGGCCGACGAAGCAACGGTCGTCCGCTTGCAACATCTCGACGGCCTGACCCACAACGAGATCTCCGAGGAGCTCGGCATCGCAGTGGGAACGGTGAAATCGAGGTCACACCGGGCGCACCAGAAGCTCGCTGCGCTGTTAGGCCACCTCCGGGAGGTGCCTCATGACTGACCGCCTGACGAACGAGGAACGGCAGCGATTGATCGCCGCTGCCCGCGGCGGGGCGCTCGACTCCCGGGAGGCCGCCGAGCTGTCACTGTTGGCGGACGTCCTTGCCGACTCCTCGACGTGGGCCGAACCGGGCGCCGGCCTCGAGGATGCAGTCGTGCGTGCCGTCGCTGATGCCGATGCCGAACCGACGACGAGGGCGCGCACATCCGGCGCGCGCCGTAGGTCGACGCATCGTCGGCGGCGACTGCTCGTACCGGCACTTGCGGCCGCGGCGGCGATCGCCACCGTCGTGGCGACCGTGTTGGTGACGCGAGGCGGCACGAGTCGGGACTACGAGGCACAGCTCACCGCGACGGGATTGGCGCCGGGCGCCCACGCCACTGCCGATATCACACGCAACGACGCCGGTTTTCAGATCACGCTCGACGCGAAGCGTCTGCCCGCCCTCCGGGCCGGCGAGCTCTACCAGGCGTGGTTGAAGAACGCTGCGGGCACACTCGTGCCGATCGGGACGTTCAGTTCGAGCGACGGGCGCGTCACGCTCTGGTCCGGCGTCTCCCCGAAGGACTTCGCGACCCTCACCGTGACGATCGAGTCGACGGACAACGACCAGACCTCGTCAGGCCGTCAAGTCCTCATCGGCGAAGTGCGCGCAACGTAAGTCACCGATCTCGAGAGCGCCCCGGATCTCGAAGCTAGGGTCCATGGCATGAACTCATTTGCCGGGCGCTTGGCCGTGGTGACGGGTGGCGGCACCGGGATGGGCCGGGAGCTGGTCATCCAGCTGGCGGCCGATGGATGCTCGGTGGCGACCTGCGACATCAACACCGACCATATGGACGAGACGGGGAGGCAGGCGGAGAAGGAGGCACCTGCGGGCGTCCGCATCACGACGCATCTTGCCGACGTGTCCGACGAGGCGCAGATGCGCCGCTTCCGCGACGAGGTCGTCGCCCAGCAGGAGACCGACCACGTCGACCTGCTGTTCAACAACGCCGGGATCGGTGGCGGGAACAGCTTCCTCACCGGTCCACGCGACGCGTGGGACAAGACCTTCGCTGTGTGCTGGGGCGGCGTGTACAACAGCATGCGCGCCTTCACTGACCTGGTCGTCGCCAGCGACGACGCGTACGTCGTGAACACGAGCAGCGTCAACGGATTCTGGGCGTCGCTCGGCCCCGGCGTCCCGCACACCGCCTACAGCACGGCGAAGTTCGCGGTGAAGGGCTTCACCGAGGCGCTCATGGAGGACTTCCGGGTGAACGCGCCCCACGTCAGGGTCGCGGTGGTGATGCCCGGCCACATCGGCACCGACATCGTGCTCAATAGTCGCGAGATCCTCGGGATCGACCTCGACGAGGCGCGCACTGCGATGACGCGCCGCGGCGTGTCGACCGACGGGCTGTCGGACGACGACATCCAGAACCTGATGAAGGTGTTCGGTGAGATGTTCCGTGACAACGCGCCGCTCACGGCCGAGCAGGCGGCGACGATCATCCTCGACGGCGTGCGCGCCGGGAAGTGGCGGATCCTCGTCGGCGACGACGCCCATGCCATCGACGAGGCGGTGCGCGCCGATCCCGAGAGCGCCTACGGCGAGGACGGCCCGAGCCTCGACACGATCGTCGGTCAGTAGCGGGCCCTCTGGACGCGGAGCGGGCGGCCCCCGATGCGGGAGCCGCCCGATTCCGGTTGCGGAAGCCGTTCAGACGCCGACGCGTTCCCTTCCGCCGTACTGCGCGAGGCCGTAAATCACCAGCACCGACATCAGCACCACGATGAAGGAAAAGATGGGGTTGCGGCCGAAGATCACCGGCAGGTGCCCGAGCGCCGCCAGGGTGGCCATGATGATGCCGAACCAACGAGCGGCCTGGCTCCGGGCCAACACGCCGAACCCGGCGATTACCTCCAAGCCGCCGAGGATGAGGAGTATCCATCCCCAACCGGTGGTATCGCCGACCAGCACGACCCGGGCGTCGTTCCCCGAGACGTAGATCTCGTCCCCCGCGATCAGGGTGATGCCGAGGACGGCGTTGAAGAAGCCGACGATCACCAGGATCACGAAGGCGAAGAACAGCCAGCCCTCTCCCTTTGTCTCATAGTCCGTCGCTGCCATTGGTTTCCCTCCTCCGGCCGCCTCGATCTGAACGGCCGATGAGCAACACGACGGAGCGATCGTACGTACGGCTCGCTACGAGTTGGTGGATGTGACGCAAATCGGGCACGCCGCGACGTCAGGCGAGCTCCGAGCCGAAGAAGATGACGAGGCGGCGGATCTTGCCGCTATCGATGGTGAAGAAGTCGCCGACGGCGATGTGCCGGCCGCCCCGCAGCAGGTCGATCTCGACGGCGACGCGGTTCCCGTCGACGATGAGCGGTCCGGGGTCGGGTCGCACGTCGTCGGCCTGGAGCAGGGTGTCGCGGTAGAAGCCGCCGATCGCTTCGGCTCCGCGGTAGGTGCCGGTGTTGGTGACGAGCTCGGCGTCGTCGGCGAAGCAGGCCTGGATCGCGTCGGGGTCGTGCGCGGTCACGCCGGCGAAGTAGGCGCGGGCGACGTCGGCCGGCTCGGTCATAGGAGAGTTGTATAGCGCGGTCACGACGACGAAGCCACGCTGCGTGGTCGTCACGTCACACGTGATCGGAAGATCCACCGCTCGCGAGATGCCTTCAGTCAACATTGCGTCGTGCCCGAGTACTGGTGGGTCGCGGCGCTGGCGTCGATCGCGGCGGCGGGTTGGTTGACGTCGGTGTTGATCGCCGTGCGACGCGACCGGAACGAGCGACGCACGCGCACGCACACACGTGCCGCGTGCCGTGAACAGGCCGAGAGGGTGTCCGTCTGGCCGGGGCCGAGCGCCGATCCGCAACCGGTCGCGTTGCTCAATCACTCCGACGAGCCGGTCTACGAAGCAGTCGCGACGTTCGTGTTCATCGACGGCTCCGGACCGACGCGCGGTGAAGAGGTGACACCGGAGCTCGAGACGCGGCGGGTCAGGGTTGGAGTGATCCCGCCGGGTCGGTGGCGGGTGTGCGTCAACGGCGATTGGAACGGCATGTACCCGCGCCTCGGCCTCGAGGTGGCGTTCACGGACCGCGCCGGCGCGCATTGGGTGCGGCGCGCCGACGGCCGGCTGGAGGAGCTGCCCCGGGGCGCGTTCGACTACTTCGGGTTGTCTCGACCGCTGGAGCTGACACCGCCCGAGCCGGTCGACGTGTCCGAGCCCCGACCCGGTCATCGCGCCCGCGTCCGCTCGTTCTCCCTCGGCGACGGGCTCGGCCGGCGCTGGTCGGCCCGCTGTTCGTGCGGCTGGATCGCCACGGCGGCAACGCACGCGGGCGCGTGCGACGAGTTCGCTCACCACCATCGGGAGATGTGTGGACCCGTGGCGTGGCGCCCAGGTGCCTCGCCCGGCCGCGTCGCTGCCTGACCCCCACGTACGACGCTCGTCAGCTTGCCGGGCAGGCGCCGCCTGACACGTCGATGTCGTCACCGGTCTCGGGCAGGGTGACGCACGCGCTCTCGTCACCCACGTCCGCCTGGACGTACCCGTCGTCGTCACGGCCATCGCCATCCGCGTCGGCGATCCCGGTGATGTCCGGATCCCCGGGCAGATCGTCCGCGGCCGCCCGGAGCGCCTCGACGTTCCGCACACCACCGGTCGCATCGTCGGTGTCCTGCGCCTTGAGCGAGACACGGAACGCCTCCGCACTGGCGCGGGCACCGGCTTCTCCGGCCTTCTCCTTGGCCCCCTCGACAGCTTCCTCGGCCTCGTCCTGCGTCTCGTCGTCACACGCGCTGCCGACGACCAGTCCGACGACGGCGAGTGCCAACAAGCCCATGCGCGCGTAGCGCATTCGACTCCCCCCTTTGCTCCTGCGCGGTGTGCCGCGTCCCCGTGTATCGGGCTTCTCCGTCTTGCTCCCCTGACCGATTGACGCACAAACCGGATCGAGCAAATGGCCCATAGGGGTCTGCCACGGTCCTGGGCCCGGCGCCCCGGCCGCGTGGAATCTCGCGGGCTCCGGCTGTTAGCGTTCCCGGCCTGGCGGCGCCCGTAGGCGGAGCGGGATTTGAGCGGCGCCCGTCATCGATACCGACCTGAGGGTCGACATATCCCTGATGGAACGCGTGCTCTCCTTGCCTCATTCGAGTCCGCGTGTGCGCCGGCGGTGGGCGCGCACCGCGCTTGTGTTCGTCGCGCTCCTCGGCGCGGTCTCGATGGTGTTGCTGGCGTTCACACCGGCGGCGTCGGCCCAGGAGGCTCCCGCCTCCAGCGCCCCCGAGCGGTTGGCGCGCGCACAGGCGGATGCCGCTGCGGCCCTGAGCCGCTACGAGCAGGCGGTCGCCGAGCGCGAGCAGGCGCGGGCGCAGATCAGCGAGCTGGCCCAGACCATTTCGGCAACCCGCGCCGAGGAGGCTGCGCTGCGCTCGAAGGTCACCCGGCGGGCGGTTGCCCTCTACAAGAACACCGACCCGACCGGCGGGCTCAGTGTGTTCGACACCAGCGAACCGATGGACGCGGGGCGCAAGACGAAGTTCAACGAAGCCGCCGACAAGTACTACGAGAGGCGTGCCGCGGAGCTCCACGAGCAAGCGGACCGGCAGCAACAAGAACAGGTCGATCTCGACAAGAGGCGTACCGAGCTCGATGACGACATCCCCCGCCTCGAGCGGGAGAAGGCGGACGCCGAGCAGAAGATCGCCAAGATCGCCCGGGGAGTCGAGATCGCCGAGCAGCTCGCGCCGCTGCGGGCGGCGGGCGAGCCGGTGATGGGCCTGACCGTGCTCAATGCGACCGAGATGGCGGCGTGGCTGCGCTCAACCGGCTCGTCACCTCGGCTGTCGGCCGGCGTGACCCTCGAGCAGATCGCGCAGATGTTCGTCGACGAAGGCACGGCCGAGAACGTCCGCGGCGACGTCGCGTTCGCGCAGGCGTACATCGAGACGGGCGGGTTCAGCGCCGGCGGCAGCGAGAACAACTTCTCCGGCCTTGGCGCGTGCGATAGCTGCGGCGGTCAGAATCGCTTCCCGACCGCGCTCGACGGGATCCGCGCCCAGATGCAGCTGTTGAAGGCCTACGCGGGCGGCGGTCCCCTCGTGAACCCGGCGTCGCCGTACTGGTGGAGCGGCGACCCCGAGAGCGCCTACCGCAGCTTCGGCGGCACGGGCTCGGCGCCGACGTGGCGGCATATGGGCGGCGGCAAGTGGGCGTCGGACCGGGGCTACTCGGGCAAGGTGCTCGGCACCTACGGCAAGATGGTCGCGAGCGCCGAGGGGTCCTAACGGCGAGGCGGCAACCCGAGCTCGCGCATTCGCGCACTGATGAGCTTCTTCACCAGGCGCTTGGGGAGGGGCTTGTCGATGGCGAACTTCAGTGAGCCCTTCGACGTCTCGTACGGAGCGGTGTCGTCCTCGAGCGTTGCGAGCACCGATCCGCTGTGGGGCATGTAGCTCAGGTGGTTCTTGGAGGCAGCGAATCCGGCGACGGCCTTGCCCTGCACCTTGAAGGCCGGCGCGCCGTAGGAGATGGCCTGCTCCGCGCCCGGCACGATCTCCATGATCGCCTTCCGCAGTGCCTCGAGGGTGCTCCGCTTCGGCTCGTCCAGCGTCGCCAAGTAGCGGTCGATCTCTTGCGGTGCCACGACGCGAGTCTGTCACCGTGCGGCAGCGTGCAAACTGCGATCGACTATCCGGGAACGGTCCGTCCGCCTGACTGTCTGGAGACGCCGTGGACTTCGAACTGCCGCGGGAGCTCGTCGACTATCTCGCCGAGCTCGACGACTTCATCGACCGCGAGATCAAGCCCCTCCAAGCCCAGGACGACAACGAGAGGTTCTTCGACCACCGGCGGGAGGACGCACGGACGGATTGGGACCGGGGCGGCCTGCCGAACGAGGAGTGGGAGGCGCTGCTCGCGGAGATGCGGCGCCGGGCCGACGCCGCCGGCCACTACCGGTACGCGTTCCCGAAGGAGTACGGCGGTCGGGATGGCACGAACCTCGGCATGGCCGTCATCCGGGAGCACCTCGCCCGCAAGGGGCTCGGATTGCACAACGACCTGCAGAACGAGTCGTCGATCGTCGGCAACAACGTCGGCTTGCTGCTGATGCTCCACCACGGCACCGAAGAGCAGAAGGCCGAGTGGGTGTCGAAGCTGCTCGAGGGGACGAGCGGCTTCGCGTTCGGCATCACCGAACCCGACCACGGCTCCGACGCCACCCACATGGAGACGACCGCATCCCGCGACGGTGACGAGTGGGTGATCAACGGCGAGAAGACGTGGAGCACGGGCATGCACCGGGCGCCGTACGAGCTGATCTTCGCCCGCACGTCGGGGGACGCCGGTGACGCCCGGGGCATCACGGCGTTCCTCGTGCCGACGGACACGCCGCGCTTCGAGGTCGTCGAGTTCCTGTGGACGTTCAACATGCCGACGGACCACGCCCACGTCCGGCTGACGGACGTGCGCGTGCCGGACTCGGCGGTCTTCGGCGGCGAGGGCAAGGGGCTCGGCGTGGTGCAGCTGTTCTTCAACGAGAACCGCATCCGGCAGGCGGCCTCGTCGCTCGGCGCCGCTGAGTTCTGCCTCGACCGTGCGATCGCCTACGCCAACGAGCGGGCGCCGTTCGGCAAGCCGCTGTCGCACAACCAGGGCATCCAATTCCCGATCGTCGAACTGGTGACGCAGTGCGAGATGCTCAGGACGTTCATCCTCCAGACCGCGTGGAAGATGGACGAGTACGGCGCCTTCTCCGTCTCCAAGGAGGTGTCGATGTGCAACTACTGGGCCAACCGGCTCTGTTGCGAGGCCGCCGATCGCGCCATGCAGGTCTTCGGCGGCCTGGGCTACTCCCGCCACCAGCCGTTCGAGCACATCTACCGCCACCACCGCCGCTACCGGATCACCGAGGGCTCCGAAGAGATCCAGATGCGAAGAGTCGCGGGCTACCTGTTCGGGTTCATGAAGCAACAGGCGCCCAAAGGAGTCACCCCCGGCAACCAGTAAGGCCGTCGTGTGGAGGCGTAGCCGGAACTCGGCGTCTACCATCGCCTGTTGGCGTGTCGAAGGTAAGGGTCACCGTCCTCAGCGACGGGAGCGCGCCGTCGCTGGTCCAAGCTCTGATCCCCGCGTTTGCAGCCGCTGTCGGAATCCCCGCCGAGGACGAACGACGGCTCGGCGCGGTCGTCGAGAAACTCGTCGGCTTTGTGCTCGACAACGCGTACCCGGACGACGATCTCGGCGAGATCGAGGTCACCCTCGAGGTGGGTGACGGGTCGGTTCAGGTCGTCGTGCATGACTGGGGCCTGCCGCTGACGAGCGCCGGAGGCGAGTTCGGGCCGCTGCCGGAGCCGCTCGCCGCTCTGGCTCCTGACGCCCGCGACGTGCTGCTGACGAACCTCGGTTCGGACGGGAAGCGGCTGACGGCCGAGGTGGCCGTCCGCTCAGGTGGGGAGGGACCGGCGAGGTGGCACCACATCGACGCCGTGCCCAGGCGCGCGCCGGCAGAGGGAACAGCGTCTGACGCGATCGAGGTGAGGGCGGCCATTCCTCAGGACGCGGAGGCGATCGCCCAGCTCCTGTACGAGAACTACCACCTGAGCTACGTGCACGCCGACTTCTACCGGCCGCGGTACTTGATGGCGGCGCTCGCGTCCGGTGGGTTGCTGTCGACGATCGCCCTCCACGACGGACGAGTGATCGGGCATTCCGCGCTGATGCCGCTCCCTGGTGTCTCGTCCGCCGAGTCCGGCGCCGCCGTCGTCCACTCCGCCTATCGCGGCCTCGGTGTCTTCGGCCGCTTGTCCGAGCACACCCTCGACACGGCGATCGAGCGCGGGCTTGCTTCGGTCTTCGGCGATGCCGTCACCATCCATCCCTTCAGTCAGCGCGTCGAGCGCTCGAACGGCGCGTACGAGACTGCACTCCAGCTCGGCATGGTCCCGGCGCAAACGACGATGCGCGGATTGGGTGGGGAGGGGCCGAGAAGACGCACGGCCACACTGCGCTCGTACCGGGTCTTCGACGAGCAGCCACGGCATGTCGCTTTGCCGGACTCGTACCGCGAACTGCTCGAGGGCCTGTACACGAACGTTGGCCTCGCGATCGAAGCTCGGACCCGGCCGGCTCCGTTCGAGGGCGAGGCGCTCACTGTCGAGATCGACGAGCCGCGGTCCCTCGGCTTCCTACGGCTCCGGCGCGTAGAGGGGGAGGCCGGCTCGGCCGTGAAGGGGGCTGTGCACCACCTGCTCTCGCAGCATGTCGACGTCGCCTACGCCGACGTCGACCTGATGGCTGTGGCCGATGTGAACGAGGCGACGGTCGAGCTGAACGAGCTCGGCTTCTTCGTTGCGGGCCTTGTTCTTCACGGCCGGGACGGCCACGACTACCTCCGGCTGCAGCTGCTCGATTCCGAGCAGGTCGAGCTCGAGGACGTCATCTGCGACTCGACATTCGCGGAGACGCTGAGGCACCGAGTACTGGACGACAAGGCTCGCGTTCGCGGCTGACGTAGCCCACCGCGGGAAGCGAAACAGTCCTCTGCCGGGCGGCGCTACGCCGGGTCGTCCCAGGCGATGTCACCGGTGTGCTCTTCGCGAAGTCGCACGCGGGTGGAAAGGTTGTCCCTGACGAATTCAGCTGCGAGCTCCACCGCTCGTTGCGCTTCGTTCGCCGTCTCCCAGATGCTGAACGAGGCAATGCCTCCGTTGTCGAGCTCACCGACTTCGTACCGCACGAAGCCCGGCTGCGCCTCGAAGATCGGCAAGAACCCTTCCCGGGCGATCTCGATGACCTCGTCGGCCGGGCCCGACGTCACGTCGTACAAAGCAACCCGAAAATGGCGCATGTGCTGGACTCCTTCTCCTCTCTTACGGCCACATCATCGCAGCGACCGCACGCCGCTCCAAGGCTTCTCCACCGCCGATCCCGGATCACCGAGGGCGCCGAGGAGATCCACCGCCGGGTCGCCGGGCACCTGTTCGGGTACATGAAGCAGCAGGCACCGAAGGGAGGCACGTCCGAGAAAGGAGCGCCGTGAACACACGTCGGTACATCAAGCCGCCGTTCATGCAACGCCACGTGGGCAACCGCATGTCGGTGCTCTTCCGGCCGTCGCTGCTCTGGAAACTGTCTGTGCCCGGCCGGCGCAGCGGACGCTGGCACACAACGCCCGTCGCCGTGCTCGAGCACGACGGCGAGCGCTACCTCGTCTCCTACCGGGGAGCGAGCGACTGGGCCCGCAACCTGGAGGCCTCGCACACCGCGCGCCGCAGCCAGCGCGGCCGCGTGGAGGAGATCGACGTCGCGGACGTGCCTGTCCCCGAACGCGCCGAGTTGCTCGATGTCTACCGGGATCGCTACGGCAAGATGCCCACGGTGGGCTCGGTGCTCGATGCACTCCCCGAC
>JBKPDG010000096.1:0-11430 GCA_046727755.1 Actinomycetota bacterium | reverse complement strand
TCTCCGGCCCAAGTACGAGGCGCACCATCGTGTGAAGATCACCGACGCGGCGATCGACCTCGCGGTGAAGCTGGCCGACCGTCACATCACCGAACGCCACCTGCCCGACAAGGCGATCGACGTGATCGACGAGGCGGCGAGCCGGACGCGACTGCAGGCCATGACCCCGCCGGCGACGATCAAGGAGCTCGAGAAGGAGATCGAGCGAGTCGTGCGCGAGAAGGACATGTTCCTCGAGGCGCAGGAGTTCGAGAAGGCCGCCTCGCTGCGCGAGAAGGAGAAGGCACTTCGGGGCCGCGAGGAAGAGCTCAAGCGCGAGTGGGAGAAGAACAAGAACCGGCAGACCCAGGTCGTCGGCGAGCAGGACATCGAGTACATCGTGTCCCGCTGGACCGGCATCCCGCTCTCGCGGCTCGAGGAAAAGGAGTCGGCGAAGCTCGCCCGCATGGAGGAGGCGATCCACGCGCGGGTGGTGGGGCAGGACGACGCGATCCGGGCGGTGTCCCGCGCGATCCGTCGCTCACGGGCCGGGCTGAAGGACGCCAAGCGCCCGGTGGGCTCGTTCATCTTCCTCGGGCCGACTGGCGTGGGCAAGACCGAGCTCGCGCGCGCTCTGGCCGAGTTCCTGTTCGGTGACGAGAACGCCCTGATCCGGGTGGACATGTCCGAGTACATGGAGAAGTTCTCGGTGTCACGCCTCCTGGGCGCCCCTCCCGGCTACGTCGGCTACGAGGAGGGCGGGTACCTCACGGAGAAGGTGCGGCGGCGCCCGTACTCGGTCGTGCTCTTCGACGAGATCGAGAAGGCGCACCCGGACGTATTCAACATGCTGCTCCAGGTGCTGGACGACGGCCGACTGTCGGATTCCCTCGGCCACGTCGTGGACTTCAAGAACACCATCCTGATCATGACGTCCAACCTGGGGACCCAGCTGATCGGCAAGCGCACCAGCCCGGGTTTCATGTCCCCATCGGACGAGGACAGCTACGAGCGGATGAAGGACCGCGTGCTCGAGGAGCTCAAGCGCGCCTTCCGCCCCGAGTTCCTCAACCGGATCGACGACGTGATCGTGTTCCACTCGCTCAGCGAGGAGCACATCCGGGGCATCGTGCAGCTGATGCTGGACCGATTGAATCGCCAGCTCGAGGAGCGGTCGATCCGCGTGGGCCTCTCCGCCGAGGCCGTGAACTTCCTGATCGAGAAGGGCTTCGACACGACCTACGGTGCGCGGCAACTTCGACGAATCATCCAGAAGCACATCGAAGATCCGCTGGCCGAATCCATCATCGCCGGGCGGGTTCAAGATGGAGTTCAGATCGAGGTCCGGGTCCAGGGTGAGGGACTCACCTTCGAGCCAGTGTCTGAGCCGTCACTGAGCCTGGCGGAGCGCTGACCTCTCGGCCCCGGTTCGCCCGAGGAGTGCTCTCGGCTCTCGTCGACGGGCGCCCGGAGAGGGGGGGCCCGACGAGTGGAGGGATTCTTCTCCCTGCGTTGATCGTGCTCTTGGCCCTCGCCGGCGCTGGCCTTGCCCAGGAAACGCAACCTGGCGCTCCGCGTCCCGTCCCGGCGGTCCGCGACATCGTGGTCGAGGGGAACCGGCGAATCCAGGGCCCGGCCATCCTGAATCGAGTGCAGACGAAGATCGGCGACCCCCTCGCGCCCGCCGCGCTCCGCGACGACGTCCGCTCCATCTTCGGTCTCGGGTTCTTCGATGACGTGCAGGTTCGCACCGAGGAGTTCGAGGGTGGGGTGCGCGTCATCTTCGTCGTGGTCGAGCGGCCCCTGCTCCGCGAGGTGAGCTTCGAGGGGAACTCGGAGCTCAAGACGGAGGAGCTGCGGGAAAAGGCAGCCATCCGGGTTGGCGTCCTCTACAACCCGGTCGAGGTCCAGAAGGCCGAGGAGGCGATCCGCCAGAAATACGAGGACGAGGGGTACTTCGGCGTGCAGATCACCCCGCGCACCGAGCGGACGCCCGAGGGCGACCTGCGGATCGTGTTCCGGATCGAGGAGGGGCCGAAGCTCCACATCGACCGCATCGTCGTCGAGGGGAACAAAGCGCTCTCCGCCGGCCAGATCAAGGGCGCGATGGCGACCAAGGAGCGCCTGTACTGGATCTTCCCGTTCTCCACCGTGCAGCGCCGGGTGTTCGACGACGACGTCGACCGGATCCTGCAGCTCTACGCCGACCACGGGTACATCCAGGCCCGCGTGGAGTCCACCGAGATCGTCCCCGACCTCGCCCGCAAGAAGGTCACGCTCCGCGTGAGGGTGGTGGAGGGGCCGCAGTTCACCACGGGCACCATCACCATCACGGGGAACGAGCTCCTCTCGACCGAGGAGATCCGCCGGCTGGTGAAGCTTCAGGAGGGCGGCGTCTTCAGCCGTGGCGCGCTCCGGACGTCGGTGCGGGCGATTGTGGACCGCTACTCCGAGCTGGGCCGGGCGCGGGCCGAGGTCGACCCCAAGACCGTCAACGATTTGGCCAACCTGAAGGTGGACGTGACCATCCCGATCGTCGAGGGCGGGCCGGTGTACGTCGAGCGGATCAACATCACCGGCAACGTCAAGAGCTCGGAGAAGGTCCTGCGGCGCGAGCTGCGCGTGGCCGAGGGCGAGCTGTTCACGTTCCAGAAGCTGGTGCGAAGCCGCCAGCGCCTCTTCAACCTCGGGTACTTCGACGAGGTGAACGCCACCACCGAGCCCGGAGCGACGCCCGACAAGATCGTGGTGAACGTCGACGTGAAGGAGCGGGCGACCGGCCTCTTTAGCATCGGCGCGGGCTACAGCAGTCTCGATAACCTCTTCGCGACCATCGACATAAGCCAGCGGAACCTGTTCGGCCGGGGCCAGGAGGCGTTTCTGCGCTTTCGCATCGGCTCGCGGAGCCGACTCGGCCTCGTCGGATTCACCGAGCCGTACCTCTTCGACATCCCGTTGCGGGCGGGCTTCGACATCTACGACCGCGAGCGGGAATACGACGACTTCACGGAAGAGCGCCTCGGGGGCGACGTCCGCCTCAGCTACCCATTGACGGAATTCATCACCGCGTCCGGTCTCTACCGGCTCGAAGAGGTCGACATCTCGGACATCGCCGCCACCGCGAGCGAGGACCTGAGGCAGGAAGAGGGCGAGAAGCTCAACTCGGTGATCGAGGTCACCCTGGCCCGGGACACGCGGGACAGCATCTTCGAGCCGACCCGCGGCAGCCGGAACTCGGTGGACTTCGCATTCGCGGGTCTGGGCGGGGACACCCAGTTCTACAAGGCCGTCGCGGAGTCGGCGTGGTTCGTGCCGCTGCCGGTGTTCAGGCTCGTGTGGGCCGTCCGGGGCCTCTTCGGGCTGGCCGAGGGCTGGGGCGGTGAGGAAGTCCCGATCTTCGAGCGGTTCTTCCTGGGCGGCGCCACCACGCTCCGCGGCCAGCGAACGCGCTCGGTGTCGCCGAGGGACGCTGCGGGAGAGCGGATCGGCGGCGACAAGGAGCTCCTGTTCAACACCGAGCTCCTGATCCCGATCTTCCCGCGCTTCCGGCTGGCGCTCTTCTTCGACGCGGGCAACGCGTACGGATTCGGCACGGATTTCGACCCCACGGATCTCCGGCTGGGGACCGGCGTGGGGGTGCGGTTCTTCTCGCCGCTTGGTCCCATGCGGCTCGATCTCGGGTACAACCTGGATCGAGAGCCGGGAGAGAAGGAGTTTCAGGTCCACTTCACGGTCGGGTCGCCCTTCTAGGTCCGACGCCGTGAGAGGTGATGCCATGAGAGACAGGTGGAGACTTGGAATCGGCGCGCTCGTCGCCGGCGCACTCATCGGCGGGCCGGTCGCGATGGGAGAGGCGGCCAGCACGCGCATCGGATACGTGGACGTCCAGAAGGTGATCGTGCGCTCGGTCGCCGGCGTCGCCGCTCGGGAGCAGCTCGAGCGGGAGAAGGTGACGATGCAGAAGGACGTCGACAACCGGCGCACGGAGGTCGACAAGCTCCGGGAGGAGATGGACAAGAAGGGCATGGTGCTGTCGGCCGAGGCTCGCCGCGAGAAGGACGAGACCCTCCAGCGTAAGGTGCGGGACCTCCGGCGGCTGGCCGAGGACCTCGAGAAGGAGCTTCAGAAGAAGGAGCAGCAGGCCACGCAGCGGATCCTGCAGGAGCTGACCGGCGTCATCGAGAAGATGGGCAAGGAGCGCGGCTTCCTCCTCATCGTCGAGCGTCGCAGCGGCGGCGTGATCTACGGCGATCCGGAAAACGACATCACCGACGAGGTCATCAAGGTGTACGACCAGGAGAAGGCCAAGGAGAAGAAGTAGGATGTCGGCCCGGTCCCTGGGCGAGCTCGCGGCGCTCGTCGGGGGGAACGTCGAGGGCGACCCGACCCTCGAGATCCGGGGGTTCGCGAGTCTCGAGAGCGCGGGCCCCGGGGACCTGTCGTTCCTCACCGCGGCCCGTCATCTGGATGCGGCCCGGCGGAGCGCGGCCGCCGCGCTGATCGCGCCGCCCGACCTCGACTTGGCCGGTCGCCCGGCCATCCGGGTGCCCCAGCCGTACGCGGCGATCGCCGTAGTCCTCCCGCTGTTCTTTCCCGAGCCCGCGGCGGCGCCGGGCATCCATCCGACGGCGCACGTCTCGGACAGCGCTCGGGTCTCGGAGGAGGCGGCCGTGGGAGCCTTCGCGGTCGTCGCCGAGCGGTCGGTCGTCGAGGCCGGCGCCGTCCTGCACCCGCACGTCTTCGTGGGCCCCGACTGCCACATTGGGGAGGGGACCGTGCTGCACCCCCACGTGGTGTTGCGGGCGCGCGTCGTCGTGGGGCGGCGAGTGATCGTCCACCCCGGCAGCGTGCTCGGCGCGGACGGATTCGGCTACGTGTTCGAGGGGCAGGCGCACCGGAAGATCCCCCAGGTCGGCCGGCTCGTCGTGGAGGATGACGTCGAGATCGGCGCCAACACGACGGTCGACCGCGCAACCCTCGGGGAGACGGTCATTGGCCGCGGGACGAAGATCGACAACCTGGTGCAGATTGGCCATAATACCGTGATCGGAGCGGACACCATCATCGTCGCCCAGGCTGGGGTCGCGGGCTCCTGCCGGATCGGACGCAGCGTGGTGCTGGCCGGGCAGGCGGGGATCGCGGACCACGTGACGGTCGGGGACGGCGCCCGGATCGGTTCCCAGGCCGGCGTTCATCGCGATGTGCCGGCCGGCGCCGGCATGATCGGCACACCGGCGATGCCAGGCGACGCTGGCCTGCGCGCCCTCGCCGCGATCGGGCGCCTCCCGGAGCTCTTGCAGGACCTACGGACCCTGGGACGACGTGTCGAGGCGCTCGAGGGGCGTTTCGGAGCGAGCGGGGGAGTCGCGCCCGGTGGGTGAGCGAGCGACGGACATCCACCCGACGGCGGTCGTGGACCCGACGGCCCAGCTGGGCCCGGGGGTGCGCGTCGGACCCTTCGCCGTCATCGGCCAGGGCGTGTGCCTGGGCGAGGACGTCGAGATCGGGCCCCACGTGGTCCTGGAGGGGCCGCTCGAGTTTGGCGCCCGATGCCAGGTGTACGCGGGGGCGGCGATCGGTCTCCCGCCGCAGGACCTCAAGTGGACGCGGGGGACCCCGTCGGGCGTGCGGATCGGCGAGGGCACAGTGGTGCGGGAGTACGTGACGATCCACCGCGCGACGACGCCGGACGGCTTCACGGTGGTCGGAAGAGACTGCTACCTGATGGCCCAGAGTCACGTCGCCCACGACTGCCAGGTGGGCGACCAGGTGATCATGACCGGGTACTCGGCGCTCACCGGTTTCGTACAGGTTGGCGACCGAGCCGTGGTCTCCGGCATGACCGGGATCCACCAGTTCGTGCGCATCGGGACCCTCGCCATGGTCGGCGGCTGCTCCCGGATCCCCCAGGACGTGCCGCCGTACTTCATCGCCGAGGGCAACCCCGTCGTGGTGCGTGGGGTGAACATCGTCGGGCTCCGGCGCGCGGAAGTGCCGGCGGCGGTCCGCCTCAATCTCCAGCGGGCCTACAAGATCCTGTACCGGTCCGGCCTGGCGCCGGCGTCGGCGCTGGAGCGGATCCGCAGCGAGGTCGAGCCTTCGGCCGAGGTGGAGCACCTGTGCGAGTTCATCGCGTCGTCGAAGCGCGGGATCTGCTAGGGGAGGGAGATGGGCAAGAGCGAGCAGAAGCGGCTGCGAGCCGGGGTCATCGGCGGCGGACACATGGGGCAGTATCACATTCTCGTCTACGCCGAGCTGTGGGACGTCGATCTCGTGGGCATCGTGGACGCGGACGCGGGGAAAGCCGCCCGCCTGGCCGCGCAGTACGACTCGCAGGCGCTCACCGACTACCGGGAGCTCTTCGGGAAGGTGGACGTGGTCTCTATCTCGGTTCCGACGCCGCTCCACTTCGAGGTCGCGAAGGAGTGCATGGAGGCGGGCGTCCACGTTCTCGTGGAGAAGCCGCTGACCTCCACGCTCGAGGACGCGCGCGACCTCTTCCGGATTGCGCGGGAGCGGAACGTCGTCCTGCACGTCGGTCACGTCGAGCGGTTCAACGGCGCCGTCCAGGAGCTGCGGAAGATCGTCGCGAACCCGATTCTTGTGGAGTCCCGCCGGCTCGGACCGTTCGTTCCGCGGGTCCAGCACGACACGGTCGTCATGGACCTCATGATCCACGACATCGACATCGTGCTGGGGCTGGTCGATAGCGAGGTCCGCCGGATCACGGCGGCCGGGGCGCGGGTGCACTCGGCGCGCTCCGACGTCGCCAACGTCCAGATCCTGTTCGAGAGCGGCACGGTCGCCAACATCACCGCCAGCCGGGCCACCGAGCACAAGGTCCGGACCCTCGCCATCACGCAGCCCGACGCCTACATCTCCCTCGACTACACCGATCAGGACATCCAGATCCACCGGCGCGCGGCGGCCGAGTACGTGCTCAACCGGGAGTCGATCCGCTACCGGCAGGAGTCCTTCGTCGAGCATCTGTTCGTCCACAAGGAAAATCCGCTCAAGTTGGAGATCCTGCACATCCTGAAGGCCGTCCGCGAGGCGCAGCGAACCGGAACGGTCGAGCTCGTCGAGCAGGACGACGTCCGCTCGCTCGCCGTGGCGCTCGAGATCGAGCGCATGCTCGAGCAAGCTCGGCCGTACCTCGACTGGCCGCCCCGCTGAGGGGATGGTCGACGCGCTGGGCCTGGTCGGCGGCGCCGGCGCGCTGCCGGCCCTCATGGCCCGCGAGGCGCGGCAGGCCGGCTGGCGAGTCATCGCGTTCGCCCTCGGCGAGCCGGACCCGCTCGCTCCCCATGCAGATCGCGTGGTGCCCTGTCGGATCGGCGACGTGGGGCCGATCTTGGCGGCGCTCGGCGATGAGGGGATCCGCCACGTGGTGCTCGCCGGCCACGTCCGGAAGGACGTCCTGTTTCAAGGCGGCGCCCTGGACGCGGCGGCGCAGCGGCTGGCGTCCTGGGCGCCGAACTGGACGGACGAAGGCCTTCTCGGCGTCGCGGTGCAGGCGCTCGCTTCGATGGGCATCGAGGTGCTCGATCAGCGGCGCTTCCTGGCTCCCTGGCTGGTGTCCCGCGGACGGGTGGCCGGTCCGCCGATGCCCCCCGAGCTCGAGGCCGACGTGGCGCGAGGGCTCACGCTGGCCCGAGACCTGGCGGCGCGGGGCGTTGGCCAGACGGTCGTTCTCCGATCCGGGTCGGTCGCGGCCGTGGAGGCCATGGAGGGGACGGACGAGACCGTCCGCCGCGGCCTGGCCCTCGCGGGCCGGGGCGCGGTTGTGGTCAAGGCGTCGGCTCCGCGGCACGACTACCGGCTCGACGTGCCTACCGTGGGTCCGGAGACGGTCGCCTGCTGTGCCGCGGGCGGAGCTGCCGTGCTGGCGCTGGAGTCGGGGCGCGTGTTGCTGCTGGAGCGCGAGCGCGTCCAGGCGGAGGCGGCCCGTCTGGGGATGAGCATTGTCGGGGTCGCGGAGCACCTGGGCGTCGACTGACGTCTTGATGGTGGCCGGCGAGGCCTCCGGGGACCTCCATGGTGCCACGCTCGCCAGAGCGCTCCTGACACTGGCGCCCGGTCTCAGGCTTGCCGGCATGGGTGGAGCGCGGATGGCGGCGGCAGGCGTCCGCCTCGTCCACAGCGCCGAGCGCGTGAGCGTCGTGGGAGGGACCGAGGCGATCGGGCGACTTCCCGCGCTCTGGGCGGCGTTCCGTGCCCTCCGCGGCCAGCTCCGGAACGGGCGGCCGGCTGCGCTCGTGCTCATCGATTTCCCCGAGTTCAACCTGCGACTTGCGCGGGCGGCGCGCGGCCTCGGCATCCCGGTCGTCTACTTCGTGGCTCCGCAGGTGTGGGCGTGGCGGCGCGGGCGGCTGGGGGCGATGGCGCGTGACGTGAGCCGGGTGCTGGCGATCTTTCCGTTCGAGGTGAGCCTCTACCAGGAGGCGGGGGTGCCCGTCGAGTTCGTCGGGCATCCCATGCTCGATGCCTTGCCGGTGCGGGATCACGACGACGCGCGCTCGGGGCTCGCGGCGGGCGGAGATACGCTCGTCGGACTCCTGCCGGGGAGCCGGGATGCAGAGGTGCGGCGCCATCTCCCCGTGCTGCTGGACGCGGCGGAGCGTATCCTGTCGCGGCGGCCGCGGACTCGGTTTGCCCTGCCGGTGGCGCCTACCATCGCCGTCGCCGGCGTGGAGGCTGTCGTCCGGGTCTCGCGGATCCCGATCCAAGTCCTCCCGGGAGAGGCGTACCGAGTCATGGCGGCGGCCGATCTCCTGCTGGTGGCTTCGGGCACCGCGACCCTCGAGGCCGCGTGCTACGGGGCGCCGATGGTCGTTCTGTACCGGCTCTCGTCGGCGTCCTACGCGGTCGCCCGGCTGCTGGTTCGTGGAGTCTCGCACATCAGCCTCCCCAACATCGTGGCCGGGCGGGAGATCGTGCCCGAGTTCATCCAGGGCCGGGCCACGCCCGACGCGATCGCGACCGCCGCGCTCGGCCTGCTGGAGGACGACGTGGCCCGGGCGGCCCAGCGGGCGGCCCTGCTGGAGGTCCGGGTGCGGCTCGGCGAGCCTGGGGCGGGTCTCCGGGCCGCCCGCGCCGTCCTGCGAGAGCGTCGAGAGCGTGATGACGCGACAGGCCGCTGAGTCCACCGTCGTCCGGCGTCCCCACCGCGCCCGGCGGCTTCCGTGGCGCGCGCTGCTCACCTCGCCGCCGGGTGTCGCTCTGGGACGGGGGCTCGTTCGCGGGCTAGGAGCCAGCCTCCGCTTCCGGGAGGTTCGTTCCGCCGCGCTTGACGCGCTCTGGGAGGCGGGACGACCTGTGATCTACGCCGTGTGGCACGGCCGGATCCTCATGCTCCCCTACCTCTACGGCCGCAGCCGTCGCATCCATGCCCTCACCAGCCGCTCCCGGGACGGAGAGATCCTGAGCCGGTTCGTCCAGGGGTTCGGCATCCGAGTGGTGCGCGGGTCGTCCTCGCGTGGCGGGGCCCGAGCCCTGCGGACGCTGGCGCGGCTGCTGCGCGAGGAGCGGGCGGAGGTTCTGGTGGTCCCCGACGGGCCGCGCGGACCCCGGCACGTGGCCCAAGCCGGCGCGGTGCTGCTGGCGAAGGTGACGGGGACGCCGATGGTCCCGGTGGCCTTCGGTGCCACGCCGTGTACCGTCCTCCCGTCGTGGGACGCCTTCCTCATCCCGCACCCGTTCGCGCGGGCGGTCATGATGTTCGGCACCCCCATCACCGTGCCGGCGAACGCCGGGCGCGATCTCGTCGAGAGCAAGCGGCGTGAGCTCGAGGCCGCGTTGCTCCAGATCACCGCTGCGGCGGACCGGGCGGCCGGCAGGGGCGATGTACCGGATCTATAGCGTCATCCTGGCCGCCCTCGCACTGGGGTACCTGCCGTCGTTTCTCGTCCGCAAAGTGTGGGGCGCTGGCTACCCGGTGGCGCTCCGCGAACGTTTGGGCTTTGTTCGCGTCCCGCCGCCGCCTTTGCCCGGCGGGCGGTTCTGGGTTCATACGGTGTCCGTGGGAGAGGTGATGGCCGCGGTCCCGCTGGTCCAGGCCCTGCGGGCCCGGTGGCCGGCGGGCGACATCGTCGTCTCCACGGTGACCGCGACCGGCGAGCGAGTGGCCCGGGCCAGGCTGAGTGAGGCCGTGGCCATGCTCACGTTCCCTCTCGACTTCCGCGGGGCTGCCCGGCGCGCGGTGCGTCGAGTGGAGCCTGGCTGCTTCATCGCGCTCGAGACCGAGCTGTGGCCCAACCTTCTGCGCGCGCTCCGCCTGGCCGGGGTGCCCGCGGTTCTCGCCAACGGCCGCATCTCAGACCGTTCCTACCGCCGCTACCGACTCGTCCGCCGACTCTTTCGCCGCGTGCTGGACGGCGTCGCCCTCTTCTGCATGCAGTCCGAGGAGGACGCGCGGCGGATCATCCGCCTTGGGGCGCGGCCGGAGCGCGTCGTGGTGACCGGAAACCTGAAGATGGAGGCGCCGTCCGGGGATGCCGGTGCCGACCAGATCTGGCGTCGGCTTCTGCGTCTCGGGGAGGCGCCCGTCGTCGTGGCGGGGAGCACGCACCGCGGGGAGGAGGCCGCCATGCTCGACGCCTTCCTGGCGACGCGCGAGGCGGTGGGCGGCGGTTTGAGGCTCGTGCTCGCCCCGCGCCATCCGGAGCGGCTCGACGAGGTGGAGGCTCTAGTCCGGACCCGCGGGCTCGCGGTTGTCCGCCGGAGCCGGCTGAGCCCCGGTAGCGGGAACGAGGTGATCCTCCTCGACACGATGGGCGAGCTGGCTTCCCTCTATGCGGCCGCTGACGTCATTTTCGTCGGGGGCAGCCTCGTCCCGAGCGGCGGCCACAACGTGGTGGAGGCGGCGCTCCAGTCCAAGGCGGTCGTCTTCGGGCCGCACATGGAGAACTTCCGCGACACCGCGGCCTTGCTGCTCCGGGAGGCCGCGGCCGTCCAGGTAAAGGACGGGCCGGAGCTGGCGACCGCGCTGGGGCGACTCTTGACCGACGAGCCTTCCCGTCATGCTCTGGGCCGCGCGGCCTGGAATGCGGTGCGCGCGCACCAGGGCGCCTGCGTCCGCACCATCGCGGCGCTGGAGCGCGTTCTGGCCCTGGGACGCCGGAAGGACGCGTGAGGACCGCGGAGGCACCGCCGTTCGCGGCAGCGCGATGACCGGGGGAGCCGGCGCCGTCCGGCGCGGCCGACTTGTCAGAGCCTGGCGTGAAGGGCGTGCGGGCCCGCTCGGCAGCGTGCTGACGCCTGCGGCGTGGGCGTACCGTGTGGGTCTGGCCGCACGGGAGGCCGCCTACGGACGCGGGTGGCTCGTGCGAGGCCGGCTACCATGCCCGGTGGTATCCGTGGGGAACCTGACGGTGGGCGGCACGGGCAAGACGCCGGCGGTGGAGATGGTTGCGCGCTGGCTTGCCGAAGACGGACGCCGGGTGGCGATCG
>JBKPDG010000095.1:0-7218 GCA_046727755.1 Actinomycetota bacterium | reverse complement strand
GCCGGAGACGATCAACTACCGCACGCTCAAGCCCGAGAAGGACGGCCTCTTCTGCGAGAAGATCTTCGGGCCGACCAAGGACTGGGAGTGCTACTGCGGCAAGTACAAGCGCGTCCGGTTCAAGGGCATCATCTGTGAGCGTTGCGGCGTCGAGGTCACGCGCTCGAAGGTCCGCCGCGAGCGGATGGGTCACATCGAGCTCGCCGCCCCCGTCACCCACATCTGGTACTTCAAGGGCGTCCCGAGCCGCCTCGGGTACCTGCTCGACATCGCGCCGAAGAGCCTCGAGAAGGTCATCTACTTCGCGGCCCGCCTGATCACCTGGGTCGACGAGGAGAAGCGTCAGAAGGACCTGCCGAAGCTCGAGGCCGACATCCGGGCCGAGATCGCCGAGGTCGAGAAGGAGCTCGAGCTCCGGCTGCGCGAGCGCGACGAGCAGTACGAGGGCGAGATCCGCGACTACGAGCAGGCGTCCGCCAGCGGGAACGCCCGCAAGGCCGACACCGAGCGGTCCCAGAAGGCGCGCGACAAGGACTTCGAGGAGCTGCGCACCCGCGCCGAGTCGGAGCGCGAGTTCCTCCAGACCGTGTGGGACACGATCCGGGGGTTGGCACCCAAGCAGCTCGTCGACGACGAGCACGTGTGGCGCGAGATCGTCGACCGCTACCAGGAGTACTTCGCCGGCGGTATGGGCGCCGAGGCGGTCGAGGACCTGATCGAGCGCCTCGACCTCGACCTCGAGGAGCTGAGCCTCAAGGAGGTCATCGCCGTCGCCAAGGGCCAGCGCAAGGCCAAGGCGATCAAGCGGCTGAAGGTCATCTCGGCGTTCAACCGCGTCTCGAAGGACGGCCACCGGGTCAACTCCCCGATGGGCATGGTGCTGCGCGCGGTGCCGGTCATCCCGCCCGACCTGCGGCCCATGGTGCAGCTCGACGGTGGCCGCTTCGCGACCTCCGACCTCAACGACCTGTACCGGCGCGTCATCAACCGCAACAACCGCCTGAAGCGCCTCCTTGACCTCGGCGCGCCCGAGATCATCATCAACAACGAGAAGCGCATGCTCCAAGAGGCGGTCGACGCGCTGTTCGACAACGGCCGCCGCGGCCGGCCCGTCACCGGGCCCGGCAACCGGGCGCTCAAGTCGCTCTCCGACATGCTCAAGGGGAAGCAGGGCCGGTTCCGCCAGAACCTGCTCGGCAAGCGCGTCGACTACTCCGGGCGCTCCGTCATCGTCGTCGGCCCGCAGCTGAAGCTCCAGCAGTGCGGCCTGCCCAAGCAGATGGCGCTCGAGCTGTTCAAGCCCTTCGTCATGAAGCGTCTCGTCGACCTCGAGTACGCGCAGAACATCAAGTCGGCCAAGCGCATGGTCGAGCGCGCCCGCCCACAGGTGTGGGACGTGCTCGAGGAGGTCATCAAGGAGCACCCGGTGCTGCTCAACCGGGCGCCGACACTCCACCGCCTCGGCATCCAGGCGTTCGAGCCCGTGCTCGTCGAGGGCAAGGCGATCCAGATCCACCCGCTCGTCTGCGCCGCGTTCAACGCCGACTTCGACGGCGACCAGATGGCCGTGCACCTGCCGCTGAGCTCGGAGGCGCAGGCCGAGGCGCGGATCCTGATGCTGTCGTCGCACAACATCCTGTCCCCCGCGCACGGCCGTCCGATCGCGGTGCCGAACCAGGACATCGTCATCGGCGAGTACTACGTCACCGAGGTCGTCGACGACGCCCCCGGCGCGGGGCGGGCGTTCGCGTCGCTCGACGAGGCGATCCTCGCCCACGAGCAGCGGTTCGCGCCCGCCGGCGACGGCGAGGACCAGGGCCTGTCGGTCCACGCCCCGATCAAGGTGCGCATGCCGGCGGGCCGCTTCCCCGAGGACAAGTTCCCCGTGCGCTCGGACGAGCACCCCGACGCGATCGTGCTGAGCCGGACCGGCTCCAACGGTGACGGCCGGGTGCTGGTGGAGACGACGCTGGGCCGGCTGTTGCTGAACGACTCGTTCCCGCCCGACTTCCCGTACGTGAACCGGGTGCTGCGCAAGCGCGACGTGACCGAGCTCATCAGCGAGCTCGTCGAGAACTACCCCCGGGCCATCGTCGCCGAAAGCCTCGACAAGCTGAAGGACCTCGGATTCGCCTATTCGACGCAGGCCGGTCTCACGATCTCGATCGCCGACGTCAAGACGCCGGCCGAGAAGGTCCCGCTGCTCGAGCGTTTCGAGGCCGAGGCCGACAAGGTCGAGCAGCAGTTCGACCGCGGTGTCATCACCGACGACGAACGCCGCCAGAAGGAGATCGAGATCTGGACCGAGGCCACCGACCGCGTGCGTGAGGCGATGCAGGCCGAGCTGCAAGCCGAGAAGTTCAACCCGATCGACATGATGGTCGGCTCGGGCGCCCGAGGGAACGTCATGCAGGTGCGCCAGATCGCCGGTATGCGCGGTCTGGTGGCGAACCCGCGCGGCGAGATCATCCCCCGGCCGATCAAGTCGAACTTCCGTGAAGGCCTCTCGGTCCTCGAGTACTTCATCTCCACGCACGGCGCCCGCAAGGGCTTGGCCGACACCGCCCTGCGGACCGCCGACTCGGGATACCTGACCCGCCGGCTCGTCGACGTCGCCCAGGAACTCATCGTGCGCGACGAGGACTGCGAATCGAACCGCGGCATCTGGGTCGAGGACGTGAAGGGCGACCCCGAGAACCTGCGCCTCCTCGAGACGAAGCTGCTGGGACGGTGCCTGGCCGAGGACGTCAAGCTTGCGGACGGGACCAAGCTCGCGCGCAACACGGAGATCGACGAGCCGGAGCTGCGCCAGCTCGCCCTGGACCCGGATGTCACCCGGGTGCGCGTGCGGTCGGTGCTCACCTGCGAGTCGCTCCAGGGCGTGTGCTCGTCGTGCTACGGAACGATGCTCGCTACCGGCTCGATGGTCGACCTGGGCGAGGCGATCGGCATCATCGCCGCCCAGTCGATCGGGGAGCCGGGCACGCAGCTGACCATGCGGACGTTCCACACCGGCGGCGTCGCCGGTGAGGACATCACCCACGGTCTGCCGCGCGTCGTCGAGCTGTTCGAGGCGCGCAAGCCCAAGGGCGCGGCGGTGATGGCCGAGAGCTCGGGTGTGGCCCGCATCGGTGACAGCGAGAAGGGCGAGCGGGTGATCACCGTGCTCGGCTCCGACGGCGCCGAGGAGGAGCACGTCGTCTCGCGCCGGGCGAACGTGGCGGTCCGCGACGGCCAGGAGGTCGCGGCGGGCGAGCGACTCGTCGGCGACGAGAAGACGCCGCTCGACCCGAAGGAGATCCTCGAGATCAAGGGCATCCGGGAGACCCAGCAGTACCTCTCCGACGAGGTGCAGAAGGTGTACCGGGAGCAGGGAGTGTCGATCCACGACAAGCACGTCGAGGTCATTGTCCGCCAGATGCTCCGTCGGGTCGCGGTCTCCGAGCCGGGCGACTCGCCCTTCCTGCCCGGCGAGAAGGTCGACGCCCGCCTCTACGCAGACACGAACCGCCGGCTCGTCGAGGAGGGCAAGCAGCCCGCCGAGGGCCGCCCCGAGCTGATGGGGATCACGAAGGCGTCGCTCGCCACCGACTCGTGGCTGTCGGCGGCGTCGTTCCAGGAGACGACCCGCGTCCTGACCGAGGCCGCCATCGAAGGCCGCGAGGACGGGCTGGTCGGACTCAAGGAGAACGTGATCATCGGCAAGCTCATCCCGGCGGGGACGGGCATGGGCCGGTACCGGGAGATCGAGACCGACGCGCCCGACTACGAGCCCCTGCCCTTCTACTCGTCCGACGCCGACCTCGCCGACTGGCTCCGCGACACGAGCTCACCGGGCGGCGACGGCGAGAGCGAGGGCGAGGGCGGCGGCGAGAGCGAAGGCGGGGCCGAGGTGCTCGGCGCCTCCTTCGGCGGCGAGAGCGAAGGCGAGCAACTCGGGGGCGGCGCGACGGGCGAGTAACATCGTCCCGTTTCGCGTCACGACAACGAAGTCAGACGCATCCAGAGCGGAGCATCAGCGTGCCCACGATCCAGCAGCTCGTCCGCAAGGGACGCCGGACCAAGACCGAGGCCGGCAAATCGCCCGCGCTCAAGGGATCGCCCCAGCGCCGGGGCGTGTGCACACGCGTCTTCACGCACACGCCGAAGAAGCCCAACTCGGCGCTGCGCAAGGTGGCGCGGGTTCGCCTCACCACCGGGATGGAGGTCACGGCCTACATCCCCGGCGTCGGCCACAACCTGCAGGAGCACTCGATCGTGCTGGTACGTGGTGGCCGGGTGCGGGACCTGCCGGGCGTCCGCTACAAGATCGTGCGCGGCGCGCTCGATGCCGGCGGCGTCGGCGGCCGGCGTCAGGCCCGCAGCCGCTACGGCGCCAAGAAGGAAGGCTGACCGGTGCCTCGCAAGGGCTCGGCGCCCCGTCGTGACCTCATGCCCGACCCGGTGCACCGGTCGGTCGTGGTCACCCAGCTCGTGAACAAGCTCCTGCAGCGAGGCAAGCGCTCGTTGTCGGAGAAGATCGTGTACGACGCGCTGTCCGAGATCGAGCGCAAGACCGGCACCGAGCCGGTGGCGACGGTGAAGCGCGCCGTCGAGAACGTCCGGCCGGTGCTCGAGGTGAAGAGCCGCCGGGTCGGCGGTGCGACGTACCAGGTGCCGGTGGAGGTGCGACCCCGGCGGGCGACCACGCTCGCCATCCGCTGGATCGTCGGGTACGCCCGGCAGCGCCGCGAGAAGACGATGTCCGAGCGGCTGGCCGCCGAGCTGATGGACGCCGGCAACGGGCTCGGCGCCGCGATCAAGCGCAAGGACGACCTGCAGAAGATGGCCGAGAGCAACCGAGCGTTCGCCCACTACCGGTGGTGACGCTCGCGTAGTCGCCGGTCCGACCGGCGGCCACCGGCGGCACACCGCCGCCGGCCCCCACCCACCCACGAGCCCGGCGCCCTCGCTCCACTCCGGCGCCGACGGCCGGCGGCGGCGACCACCGGCGGCCGCCTCGCTCAACTCGGCGGCCAGCCGACGAGAAGAAGAAGAAGAAGAGCGAGATAGAGAGAGATGGCAGCGGAACCGAAGGAGATTCGGGGTAAGGGAGGCCCGGTGATCCGGGAGGTTCCCCTCGCGCGCATTCGGAACATCGGGATCATGGCGCACATCGACGCCGGGAAGACGACGACGACGGAGCGGATCCTCTACTACACGGGGCGGACGTACAAGATCGGTGAGGTGCACGAGGGCTCGGCGGTCATGGACTGGATGGCCCAGGAGCAGGAGCGCGGGATCACGATCACGAGCGCGGCCACCACGTGCAAGTGGCGCGACACGTGGATCAACATCCTCGACACGCCCGGCCACGTCGACTTCACCGTGGAGGTCGAGCGGTCGCTGCGCGTCCTCGACGGCGCGGTGGCGGTGTTCGACGCTGTCGCCGGGGTCGAGCCGCAGACCGAGACCGTCTGGCGTCAGGCCAACAAGTACAACGTGCCGCGTATCTGCTTCGTCAACAAGATGGACCGGGTCGGCGCCGACTATTTCCGCACCGTCGACATGATCCGCGATCGGCTCGAGGCGACCGTCGCGCTGACGCAGCTGCCGGTCGGCAGTGAGAGCGACTTCCGCGGCGTCGTCGACCTCCTGTTGATGAAGGCGTACGTGTGGCAGGACGGGATGGGCGACAGCTACGAGACCGTCGACATCCCCGAGGAGCTGAAGGCGGACGCCGAGCACTGGCGCCACGAGCTCGTCGACGTCGTCTCGCACCACGACGACACCGTGCTCGAGAAGTACGTCGGCGACGAGGAGATCACCGCCGACGACCTCCGGCGCGGCCTGCGCGCCGCGACCATCTCCGGCGCCGTGGTGCCGGTCCTGTGCGGCAGTGCGTTCAAGAACAAGGCTGTGCAACCGTTGCTTGACGCCATCATCGACTACCTCCCGAGCCCGCTCGAGGTCCCGCCGGTCACCGGCCACGATCCGAAGACCGAGGACGTGATGGAGCGAGCCCCGGACGACTCTGAGCCGTTCGCCGCGCTCGCGTTCAAGATCATGAGCGACCCGTACGTCGGCAAGCTCACGTACTTCCGGGTGTACTCGGGCAAGCTCGCTGCCGGTGGCCAAGTCCTCAATGTCACCAAGGACCGCAAGGAGCGTGTCGGACGCCTCCTGCAGATGCACGCCAACCACCGCGAAGACAAGGAAGCCGTGTTCGCCGGCGACATCGTCGCCGCTGTCGGCCTGAAGCACACGACTACGGGCGACACGCTCAGCGATCCGAACCAGACCGTCCTGCTCGAGCGCATGGAGTTCCCCGAGCCGGTGATCTCGGTGGCCATCGAGCCCAAGACGAAGGCCGACCAGGACAAGCTCGGGAAGGCCCTCGGCGCGCTGTCGGAGGAGGACCCGACGTTCCAGGTCCGCACCGACGACGACACCGGGCAGACGATCATCTCGGGGATGGGCGAGCTCCACCTCGAGGTGCTCGTCGACCGGATGATGCGCGAGTTCACGGTGTCGGCGAACGTCGGCAAGCCGCAGGTCGCCTACCGCGAGACGATCACCTTGCCGGTGCAGAAGGTCGAGGAGCGGTACGTCCGCCAGACCGGCGGCCGCGGCCAGTACGGCCACGTGATCATCGACCTCGAGCCCACGGGGCCCGGCGGCGGCTACGAGTTCGTCGACAAGGTCACCGGCGGCGACATCCCGCGCGAGTACATCCCCGCCGTCGACGCCGGGATCCAGGGAGCGATGGAGGGCGGCGTGATCGCCGGGTATCCGCTCGTCGACGTGCGGGCCACGCTCACCGGCGGCTCGTATCACGACGTCGACTCGAGCGAGATGGCGTTCAAGATCGCCGGTTCGATGGCGCTGAAGAAGGCGGCGCGGCAGGCCAAGGCGGTCCTGCTCGAGCCGATCATGGCGGTCGAGGTCGTCACGCCCGAGGACTACATGGGTGACGTGATCGGCGACCTGTCATCGCGCCGCGGCCGAGTCGAGGGGATGGAGCAGCGCGGGAACGCGCACGTCGTCCGTTCCCAAGTGCCGTTGGCGGAGATGTTCGGCTACGCTACCGATCTCCGCTCGCGCACCCAGGGTCGAGCGACGTACACGATGCAGTTCGACTCGTACCAGCAGGTGCCCGAGTCCATCGCCCAAGAGATCATCGCCCGCATCCGCGGCGAGTAACCACCGGAGTAGAGGAGCACGGGGTAGTCCCATGTC
>JBKPDG010000094.1:0-5643 GCA_046727755.1 Actinomycetota bacterium | reverse complement strand
CGGTCGACGAGCGTGTCGCGCAACACCTGGTTCTCGATGCCGCCTTGGTCGTACCGGTCGACGAGCGTGAGGAAGAACGGAGGCGATCCGTTCTCGCCGCCGCTCCACGTCTCCGCCTGGCGCATGCATTCGACAGCCTGGCGTCGGGCCGCCACGAGCCCCTGCCGCACGCCCTCGGTGAGGCTGGCCTGGTACGACGCGAGGCCATCGGGCACGAGCGCGAGGCGTGTCGCGATCACGTCCCAGTCGTCCTCGGTCTCGGTGGGCATCATGTCGAAGCACATGCGGACCGCTTGGACGGGGCTGGCGATGACGTTCAGGTCGCGGAGGTGCTCGCCGGCGTCGTAGAGCTCGACGCTGGTGTCGAGGGCCTCGCGCAACACGTCGCCGGCGACGCGATCGCGGTCGCCCTCCGGCGCCGCGTTCGTCAACGCCTGCAGCGTTGCCAAGTTGTGCTGGTTCCGTTCCTCGTACCCGTCGGGGGAGAAGTCCGTCATCTCGTGGTCGTGACCGGCGAGCCCCTCGAGCGTGGCGGACACGGGATCGAGGGCCGCGAAACGGTCGACGAACCGGTCGGACAGGTCGTAGATCTCCGACATGCGCAGCACTGTCTAGTCGATCCTCCGCAACGCCCATCACGCCGGGATCAGTCCACACGGGGGTGCGCGGCGGTACCGTCGCGCCTATGAGCGAGACCCGGCGGGAGACCGACAGCCTCGGTGCGGTCGAGGTGCCGGCCGACCGGTACTGGGGGGCGCAGACGCAGCGATCCCTCCGTCACTTCTCGATCGGCGAGGACCGCATGCCCAAAGCGGTGATCCGCGGCATGGCCATCCTCAAGAAAGCGGCCGCGCTCACCAACCAGGACCTCGGCAAGCTCCCGGCCGAGGAGGCGAAGCTCATCGTGCAAGCCGCCGACGAGATCATCGACGGGCTCCACGACGACGAGTTCCCGCTCTACGTCTGGCAGACGGGTAGCGGCACACAGACGAACATGAACGTCAACGAGGTGATCTCGAACCGGGCGATCGAACTCGCCGGCGGCGAGCGCGGCAGCAAGGCACCGATCCATCCCAACGATCACGTGAACATGTCGCAGTCGTCGAACGACACCTTCCCGACCGCGATGCACATCGCCGCCGCCGACGAGGTGGTGCACCGCCTGATCCCGTCGGTCACGGCGCTGCGCGACGCCCTGGCGGTGAAGGCGGAGCAGTTCCGAGACATCGTGAAGACGGGGCGAACCCACCTCCAGGACGCAGTGCCGCTGACGCTCGGTCAGGAGTTCAGCGGCTATGTCGCCCAGCTCGACGCCGATCTCGAACGGATCCGACTCGCGCTTCCCGGCTTGTACCAGCTCGCGATCGGAGGCACGGCCGTGGGGACGGGCCTCAACGCGCCGCCCGGATTCGACGAGCGGTGCACGGCGAAGATCGCCGAGCTGACGGGGTTGCCGTTCGTGCCGGCGCCCAACAAGTTCGCCGCCCTCGCCGCCCACGACGAGGTCGTGTTCGCCAGCAGCACGCTCAGGACCCTCGCGGTATCGCTGATCAAGATCGCCAACGACATCCGCTGGCTTGCTTCCGGCCCCCGCTCGGGCCTGGGCGAGCTGATCCTCCCCGCGAACGAGCCCGGCTCGTCGATCATGCCGGGCAAGGTCAACCCCACGCAGAGCGAAGCGATGACGATGGTCGGTGCGCAGGTGATCGGCAACGACGCGACGATCGGGTTCGCCGGCTCCCAGGGCAACCTCGAGCTCAACGTGTTCAAGCCGGTGATGATCTTCAACTTCTTGCACTCGGTCGATCTCCTCACCGACGTGTGTCGAACGTTCCGTGAGTTCGCGGTCGAAGGCGTGCAGGCGAACCTCGAACGCATCGCCGAAAACCTCGACAACTCGCTGATGCTCGTGACCGCGCTGACACCGCACATCGGCTACGACAAAGCGGGTGAGATCGCCAAGCACGCACACAGGCACCGCAAGACATTGCGCGAGGCGGCGGTCGAGCTCGGCCATCTGACCCACGAAGAGTTCGAGCGGTTGGTCCGGCCCGAGAAGATGGCCAAGCCCGACGACGCGTAACGGCCGACCGCGTGTGTCGGCAATACTGGCGATCCGACCCGACGAGGAGGAGCAATGGCGATCTACGACGCGGACGTCGCCGCGCTCGACGGCAGCCCCGCCGAGCTCGGTGACTACGAAGGCAAGGCGCTGCTGATCGTGAACGTGGCCTCACAATGCGGGCTCACGCCGCAGTACGCCGGCCTGCAAGAGCTCCACGAGCAGTACGCCGACCGCGGCTTCGCCGTTCTGGGGTTTCCCTGCAACCAGTTCGGCGCCCAGGAGCCCGGCACGCCCGACGAGATCGCCACCTTCTGCGAGACCAACTACAGCGTCACGTTCCCGCTGTTCTCGAAGATCGAGGTGAACGGCGACGATCGCCACGCGCTCTACGAGGAGCTCACCGCGCACGCCGACGACGACGGCGAGGCGGGCGACATCCAGTGGAACTTCGAGAAGTTCCTCGTGTCGCAGGACGGCGAAGTGGTCCGCAGGTTCCGCCCGATGACGACGCCCGACGATCCCGCGCTCGTCAGCGCGATCGAAGAGCAGCTCGAGGGGAAGTAGCTGGTCCCGGCGGCTACGAGGCGGCCGGCGCCGCCGCTTCTTGGGCGGACCGGGCCGCGAAGTCCAGCTTCTCGCCCTCGGCGAGCGGGAAGTGGCACGCGACGAAGTGGCCGGGTCGCGCCTCCTCGATCACCGGCTCTTCCTCGGCGCACTTCTGCTGTGCCTTCGGGCAGCGGGTCCGAAAGCGGCAGCCGCTCGGGGGCGAAACCGGTGACGGGATCTCGCCGCTGAGCGCGTCGCGCTCGCTCGGTCGGATCTCCGGGTCCGGCTCGGGGATCGCCGCGAGCAGGGCGGCGGTATACGGGTGCGCCGGGTGCTCGTAGAGCTCGTCCGGCTGCGCGATCTCGCACAGCTTGCCGAGGTACATCACCGCCACGCGATCGCTCACGTTCTTCACCACCGCGAGGTCGTGGGCGATGAACACGAGCGTGAGCCCGAAACGGGCCTTCATCTCCTGGAGCAGGTTGAGGATCTGCGCCTGCACCGACACGTCGAGCGCCGAGACCGGCTCGTCACACAGGATCAGCTTCGGCTCGGTGACGACAGCGCGGGCGATCGAGATGCGCTGGCACTGTCCGCCCGAGAACTCGTGCGGCCGCCGGCCCCGCACCTGCTCGGGATCGAGGCCCACCGCGTCGAGCACCTCGTCGGCCCGCTTCTGGCGCGACGACTTGTCCCCGATGCTCCAGATCTCGAGCCCCTCGGCGACGAGGTCGCCGATCTTTCGCCGCGGGTTCAGCGACGAGATCGGGTCCTGGAAGATCATCTGCATCCGGGGCCGCATCTTGCGCAACGCCTCGCCCTTGAGCCGGGTGAGGTCCCGGCCCTCGAACACGACGCTGCCCGACGTCGGAGGCGGCAGCTGGATCATGGCGCGGGCGGTCGTCGACTTGCCGCATCCCGACTCGCCGACCAGGCCGAGCGTCTCGCCTTCGAGGATGTCGAGGCTGACGTCGGAGACCGCGTTGACCTTCAGTCCCGACCGCCCGACCGGGAACTCGACCACGAGGTGCTCGGCGTGCAGGAGCGTGTCCTCGGCGGGACGAAGATGCGCGGTGCCGCTCCCGGCCATGTCAGCCAACCTCCGCCGCGCTCGAGCCGGTGGACGCGGTGGCTGCGCCGTCGCCGCCGACTGCGGCCGGGACGCCGGCGGCGCGGTTGCGCTCGAGGGCATCCCTGCCCTCGGGGGTCCCGACCGGGAACCAGCACGCGAACAGGTGACCCGGCACGTCACTCTCGCGCAGCGGCGGTTCTTCGTTGACGCACTTCTCCTGCGCGTACGGGCATCGCGACGCAAACCGGCAGCCGACCGGTGGGTTCACGAGTTGCGGCGGCCGTCCCGGGATGACGTTCAGTCGAGTGTGGCTCTTGTCAGCCAGCTTCGGGATCGAACGCACCAGGGCCTCGGTGTACGGCATCTTCATGTTGCGGTACAGCACCGACGTCGGTGCCTTCTCGACGATCTTCCCGGCGTACATCACGGCGATCTCGTCGGTCCTCCCGGCGACGACGCCGAGGTCGTGGGTCACCAGGATCATGGCCATGAACCGCTCGCGCTGTTGCTCCTGCAGCAGGTCGAGGATCTGGGCCTGGACGGTGACGTCGAGCGCGGTCGTCGGCTCGTCGGCGAAGAGCAGCTTGGGCCCACACGCGAGGGCGATCGCGATCATCACCCGCTGGCGTAGGCCCCCCGAGAGCTGGTGCGGGTACTCGTTCAACCGGCGCTTGGGCTCCGGAATCCCGACCGACGTCAGGAGCGCCTCCGCCAGCTCGGCCGCGTACGTGCGCGAGATGTCGAGGTGGTACAGAAGCGACTCGGTGATCTGCTTGCCGACCTTCATGACCGGGTTGAGCGACGTCATCGGGTCCTGGAAGATCATCGCCATCTGCGAGCCCCAGATGTGTCGCATCTCGTGGGCGGGGGCGTTCCCGATCTCGCGGCCCTCGAACTTGATGGACCCTTCGCGGATCACGTGCTTCTTCGGCAACAGCCCCATCACCGAGCGCGACAGCACCGTCTTGCCCGATCCCGACTCGCCCACGATCCCCAGCGTCCTGCCCCGGTCCAGCGTGAACGAGACGTCGTCGACGGCGTGCACGACACCCCGGGGAGTTCGAAAGTGGGTCTTCACGTTCGACACGGCGAGCAGCGGCCCTTCGGGCGACTCGGTGGGGAAGCGCTCGATGGTGTCGGCGCGCTCGTGTCGTCGCCAGCGGATCAAATCGCCGCCTCCCGCACGTCGAAGCGCGCCCGAACCACGTCGGCGAGATAGTTGAGCGACAGGATCGTGAGGAAGATGAACGCCGAGCCGACGAACACGACATGGGCCGTGATGCCCTGCGTGAGGAAGTCGCGTCCGTCGTTGATGATTCCTCCCCAGCTGGGATCGGTGATCGACAGGCCGATGCCGAGGAGCCGCAGTGCGGCCTCCGCCGCGATGACGACCGCCACGCCGAGCAGCGCGATCGAGAACATCGCCGGCAGGACGTTGGGAAGCACTTCGCGCGTCATGATGCGCCCGTTCTTGGCGCCCTGCGCCCGCGCCGCGGTGACGAACTCGCGCTCCGACCACACGAGTGTGTTTGCGCGAGTGATGCGGCCGAGGATCGGTACGGAGATGATGCCGAGCGCGATCACGAGGATCCAAAGGTCGTCCACGCGGCCGCGCAGCACCGCCGTCAGTGAGAGGGCGAGGACGAGTGCGGGGATTGCCAGCATGATGTCGAGGAAGCCCACGATGACGGTGTCGATCTTTCCGCGGTAGAAGCCGGCGACGAGCCCGAGCAAACCACCAGCGATGATCCCGAACGCGATGGCGCCGAAGCCGACGATCAACGAGTTGCGCGCGCCGTAGATGGCGCGGGAGAGCAGGTCGTGGCCGTTGCGGTCACCGCCGAGGATGTGGCCCTCGGCGAACGGGGTCGTCGTGCCTCCGCCCGGTTCGTTGATCGTGGCGAACGGCGCTTGGGCGCGTTGGATCGAGGTGAAGGTCTCGTTGGGGCCCGCGATCGGC
>JBKPDG010000093.1:0-3222 GCA_046727755.1 Actinomycetota bacterium | reverse complement strand
ATCGCCGTGCTCGGCGTCGGCCAGAATCACCCGCGCATCGGAGTCGTCGAGGATGTAGGCGACCTCCTCGGCCGCCAAGTGCCAGTTGATCGGCACGTTCACCAACGCGGCGTGGGTGACGGCGGTGGCGAACTCGAGGGCTTCGTGGCGGTTTCCCACCAGCAGCGCCACCCGATCGCCCTGGCCCAGCCCGAACGACTGGAGGGCATGGACGGCGCGGTTCACGCGCTCGTTGACCTGGACGAAGGTCACGGAGGCGAACTCATCCGCGATGGCGAGGTCGTCGCCGCGGGCCTCGGCGAAGGGGAGGGAGTTCTTGGCGACCACTGCCTCCTGGGTGCGTCGCGGGTCTTGGGGCGACCCGATGGTGCCACAGGCGGTGGCGGGGCACAGACGGCCTCCGCCGTCCGACCTCCAGTGGGCTGATGACGTCGAGGTTCTGGCCTCGTGGTTCTGGGAGCCTCGGGATCACGAACGCCGCCACGATGAGGGGCCCGATTCGTCCTTGCTTCGCTGTCGCTGTACTCACCCTCGACGAAGTCGACGCCAATTAGAGACGTCGCGCGGGCGGCCGAGGTCATCAAGGAGCGCGACCGGCCTCATCGCAAGGTTCAGACCCGGACAACCCTCCCCAACCGCCAGTTCATCCCCGAACCGACGTGTCGAGATGGCGCGCTTGGTGGCGCTCATGTGGTGGCGTTCTGTGCGCGCCTTCGGTGCGCGGAGGTCAGGCGCAGATCGGCAGTTATGTGCGGTCGAAGCGTGCCTGAATCCGGCTCTTCGATCGGAGCGCGGTGTGAGGGTCCGCGACGGTCCGCTCAGACGTGCGTGTCGCCGGGAGGGTGCTCGGCGAACCACTGCGCGATACCCGGCATCTGTTGCTCGAAGTTGCCGGGGGCCGAGACGCTGAGCATCCCGGCACGCTCCGAGCCGCGGTTCTCGAAGTCATGGGTCACGTTGCCCGGCACCAGGACGAACGACCCGGTAGTCGCCTCGGTCCATTCTGTGCCGACCAGCACGCTCATGGTGCCGGCGAGGACGTAGATCACGTTGTCCTCCGGATGCGAATGCGCGCCGGGCCCCTTGGTGTGCGGGTCGAGCCACCACTCCGAGATCGAATACGCGTGCCCGGTCTCCGCACCGTCGGCCTTGAAGACCGCCGAGATGCGACCCATCGGATACGCCCGACCCTCGCCTGGTCCCAGCACCACCGGACGTCGGCCGGTGGTGCTGCCGCCGTCGGTCATCGTCGCTTCTCGCTCGGCCGCCAGGCTAGTGCCATGACAATTTGCCTTTGCGAGGCGCGGGATAGCACCTTGGGATCACCGATCCGTTCGAACTGTGGCGACGCCTTTCGCTCGCACGGAGCTGCCCGAGAACGGCGACGCCCCCGGGTGAGCACCCGGGGGCGTCATCAGTGTCGCCGAGGGAGACCCCGCCAAGCGGGATCCTCTCCACTATCCAGACCTGCCGGTCCCGACAGGCGGGGCTTCACGGACCCCGCGCGAGCCGAAGCACCGTCTCGTGCCGTCTAGCGAAAGTGGATGTCCGTCGCGACGTACGTGCCACTCGCCTGTAACGGCGGCACCGCGTCCGCGATGATGAACGGGGTTGCGCGGGCGATCCTGAACGTCGGGTGCGTATTCGCGAATGTGGTCCAGTTCGCGTAGTCGACGCCGTGGAAGTTCACTTTGCACGCGGGGTTCTGGGTGCTGACCAACGTGGCGACGTCGCCAGGGTTGGTCCCCACGATTGCACCGCAGTTGGCCGCATCGAGGAACGCGAAGTCAGTGTTGGGATCGAACGACCCATCGTTGATCGGGAGGCTGAAGCGTGGCGCGCCTCCGCCCACGTCTCCGCGAGAGGTGAAGGAGAAGACAACATCGCCCAACAGCTCCCCGTTCTGGGCGTTCCCCGCGGGGAAGACGCCCCCGAACTCGCCGGGGTCGATGACGATGGTGGCGCCCGATCCGGCGATGGAGACCTCTCCGGTCCCGAACGGCTTGAGCTTCCCCGGCGCCGCTGCCGCTGTCCCAACGAGGGCGAGCACGGCGAACACAGTGACCGCAGCCGCGACCACACCTACTCTGATTCTCGTCATTGCTATGTCCTCCCTAGCCGCTTGTGAGGGCGTCTGCCCTCTTCGCGCAAGTACGCGGCGAAAGCTCACTTTATACGCTTTCGCGCGAGCGGCTCAACGGCCCACCCGCGGCCCGCGGCATGGCTTGATGGAAGGGGTCGAGCTAGGGGTCTCGCGAGGATGTGGGGGCGCACAGATTGCCCGTTCGGGGCTTGCCAGGCTCGCCCCCGGGCCGCACATAACGACGCGTTCAGCCGGCGGTCGAACCCAGCGCAGAACCGGCGATCTGTGTCGCTGGGGCGACTAGTCCGTCAATAAGAGGTCCCGAGCCTGGTCCGGCGACTCGCAGTACGCCGAACCGCGACTCCCTGCAAGGAATGACTCGCGGTTCCTTCCATCGCGACTCTGAACTGCCGTGTTCAAGAATCGGGTGGCCATACTTGAAGAGCCGCACAGATCGCCAGTTCTGTTCGCGGTTCAGCGGACGCATGGCGCGTCGTTTTGTGCGGCTCCGAGTCGACCACACTCTCTTTGCTGATCACCGCTTCGAGAGTTCGCGGAGCTGGCCGGCATCGGGACGGTCGTTCTGGACGGCTCTCGAGCGCGCCGGTTACGCGAGTGATCTCCCGTCTACCCGCGATGCTTCATGATGGGATACGCGAACAGATTGATCGGCCATCGACGCTCGTGACGGACTGGCTCAACCTGCACACACCAGTGGGGCGCGAATACGTCGGGCATCGCCGCGTAGACCACGAAAGAAGAGTACGTCCCCGAAGGACCCCTCCGCGTTCAGCTTGACCGAGACCCGTACCTATCGCCCTTGGTCTCAGGGGATCAACGCAACTGCACCCTCGATCGGGTTCGATCGGATCGGGAGGTGCGGTGTGGAACGGTTGTTGGAGCGTGAGAAGGAACGGGTCGCGGAGCTGTGGGCGGCGCAGGCTCGGGCGTGGGTGATCGACAAGGAGATCAGCCGGTCACGGTGGGCGATCCGGAGGTACATCAACAGGTTGCAGCGGCCGCGGAAGCGGGAGCCGAAGCGGTCGCGGCTGCGGCTGTCGCTGGTCGAACGCGAAGAGATCTCGCGGGGCCTGGCGGGTGGTGAGTCGCTCTGCTCGATCGGGCGTGGGCTTGGTCGG
>JBKPDG010000092.1:0-7055 GCA_046727755.1 Actinomycetota bacterium | reverse complement strand
GTCGCCGACTACAAGCGGATGGCCGGCTTCGACACCGCCGACGCGCGACTGCCCTCGTTTCGTTCCGCCGGCCGGACCGAGATGCGCGACGGCGTCGAGTACCTCGTGTTCCCGGTTTGGGAGCGCATCGAGTGACGGACGCGCCGCCGGGCGACGAGGCGCGCGCCCTCGCCCGCCTCGACGAGACCGGCGCCGCCATCGTCGCCGGAGTCGAGAAGCAGGTCCCGGGCTGGGCTCGGGCCGAGGTCGTTCGGTTGCTCGACGCGTGGGGCCGCGCCCCCGCCGACACCCGGGTCCTCGCCGAGTCGCGAGCGGACGACGCCGGCGCTGACGCCGCGCGTCGCATCGTCGCCGAGCTCCGTGCCCTCTTCGCCGTCGACCCGGAGCGACAGCAGGCGACGCCGCTCCAGATCGTCCGCACCGCGTACCGCGAGCCCACCGAAGTGCTGGCGGCGGCGGGCGTGCCGCCGATCGTCCGTGACGAGTTCGACGAGCGCGCGTGGCCCGACGACGTCTACGGCCTCGTCCCTCACACGCTGGGAGATCTTGGCGACCCCGAGCTGGCGCCCCTGCACCTGGCGTGGGGGATGGCGAAGGCGACCGTGATCCGGGCTCGACGCAGCGCTTAGCGCGCCCCGCGTTCGCTGTCGGCCGACTCGCTCGTCGCTGTTCACAAATCCGAAACATCCGAGCCATGGCGCGGAAACAGAAGCCCATCAGGCTGCCCCGAAACTGACGCGTACCTGTATCGGAGGTTTCGGGTGGCCATGTTGGAACTGGCCGTGGGTGCACCGAGGATCAACGCCGGCGACACCGCGTGGGTGCTCGCTTCGGCGGCGTTGGTGATGTTCATGACGCCCGGCCTGGCGCTTTTCTACGGCGGCATGGTGCGCGCCAAGAACGTGCTCAGCATGCTGATGAACAACTTCTTCTGCCTCGGGCTGGTAACGATCATTTGGGCAGTCCTGACGTATTCGCTCGCCTTCTCCGGCGACAACAAGTGGATCGGGAACCTCGACCTGGCTTGGCTCCGAGACGCGGCAACCACGTCGCCCACGGGATTCGAGCTCACGATCCCGCCCCTGGCGTTCATGGCGTTCCAGCTCATGTTCGCCATCATCACGCCTGCGCTGATCACCGGCGCTATCGCCGACCGCATGCGGTTCGCGGCGTGGGTCGGATTCGTTCTGCTGTGGTCGGTCCTCGTGTACGCGCCGATCGCGCACTGGGTCTTCTCGCCGGGCGGATGGCTGTTCGAGCGGGGCGCGCTCGACTTCGCCGGCGGCACGGTCGTGCACATCAACGCCGGCATCGCCGCCCTGGCCGCCATCCTCGTGCTCGGCAAACGCAAGGGCTGGCCCGGTCAACCGATGCCGCCGCACTCCCTGCCGTTCACGCTCATCGGCGCCGGCATCCTGTGGTTCGGCTGGTTCGGCTTCAACGCCGGCTCCGCGCTCGCGGGCAACAACATCGCCGCTCAAGCGCTCATCAACACCCACATGGCCGCTGCCGCCGCGCTGGTCGGCTGGCTCATCGTCGAGCGACTTACAGGCGGGCACGCGACGACGCTGGGGGCCGCTTCCGGTCTGGTCGCCGGCTTGGTCGCCATCACACCGTGCGCCGGCTTCGTCGGTGGCATGGCCCCGATCTACATCGGGCTCATCGCCGGTGGCGTGTGCGCGCTGGCCATCAGCCTGAAGTTCAAGCTCGGATACGACGACTCGTACGACGTCGTCGGTGTGCACCTCGTCGGCGGCCTCGTCGGTTCGCTGCTTCTTGGCTTCTTCGCCGACTCGTCGATCAACCCCGCAGTCGTCGACGAAGGCGTGTTCCTCGGGGGCGGCGCCGGTCTGCTCGGCGAGCAGGTCATCGCGGTCGTCGCCACGATGGTGTGGTCGTTCGTCGTGACCCTCGTGATCATGTTCGTGCTGAACATCGTCCTCCCGAAGGGCATCCGCGTGTCGGAGGACGACGAGGAAACAGGGCTCGACCTCGCGCAACACTCGGAGACGGGTTACGCGTTGGAGCGCGTGTGAGCGTCCGCGACCGACAGGGAAGGATTGGAGACGCATGAAGCTCATCGTGGGCATCGTCAAGCCCTTCAAGGTCGACGACGTCAAGGACGCGGTGAAGGACCTCGGTGTGCAGGGCCTCACGGTCTCGGACGTGCAGGGCTTCGGCCGCCAGCGCGGCCACACCGAGGTCTACCGGGGCGCCGAGTACACCATCGACTTCGTGCCCAAGGTCCGGGTCGAGATCCTCGTCGACGACGGCGACGTCGACCGGGTGGTCCAGAAGCTCGTCGAAACGGGTCGCACGGGCAAGATCGGGGACGGCAAGGTATGGGTCGTGCCCGTCGACAACGTCTGGCGGATCCGGACCGGGGAGTCAGGGCCCGACGCCCTCTGACCCCGATACCGTCTCCGAGCTGCGTGCAAAGCGTGATCGTCTCGTCGGCGATCACGCTCGCCGCGGGGCGGTGTTCGGGCGCGCGCTGGCGGAGCTGCTCGACGAGTCACTGACGCAATCGCTCGGTGTCGCAGCCGAAGGCCGGCTGTCGGTGGTGGCCGTCGGCTCGTACGGCCGGGCCGAGCTCAGCCCCGGCTCCGATGTCGATGTCGTGCTGGTGCACGGCGCCAAGGCGAACGTCGCTGACGTCGCCGACCGGCTCTGGTACCCGCTCTGGGACGCCGGCTTCGTGCTCGGCCAGGCGACCAACACGGTGAAGGAGCAGGTCGCGCTGGCCGAGCGCGACCTGCACGCACTCACCGCCTTGCTCGACGCCCGGCTCGTCACCGGCGATCGCGAGCAGTTCGGGGATCTCGTCGAACGCATCCGCCGGCTCGGACAGCGGCGCCGGGCCCGGCTGGTCGACGATCTCCGAACCGCGGCCGACGCCCGGCGCGAGAAGTTCGGCCTCGTCGCCGAGATGCTCGAGCCCAACCTCAAGGACGGCAGCGGCGGGCTGCGTGACCTCCAGTCGCTGGCGTGGATCGGATGGACCCTCGGCGAGCCGGGCGGGTGGGCGGCCCTCGTCGACCAGGGCTACCTCCGGCCCGATGATCCCGGTCGGCTGGCGGCGGCGAACGCTCGTCTGCTCGACGTGCGCGTGGCGCTGCACCGCGTCACGGGCAGCCGGTCCGACGTGTTGACGCTCCAGGAGCAGGACGCCGTCGCCGCCCAGGTCGGCGCGGCCGACGCCGACGTGCTCGCACGGGACCTGGCGGACGCCGCGCGCGCGGTCTCGTGGCTGGTGACCGACGTCTTCGACCGACTGGAGGCCACCGAGCGCGGACCGGGCGGCCGGCTCTCGCGCCGCGATCGTGATCTCGGCGGGGGGGTCGTCGTGCGCGACGGACGCGTCGCCTACGCCTCCGAAGCCGACGTCGACGGCAAGCTCGTGTTGCGCTCGGCGGCCGCCGCAGCCGAGTTGGGCGCGCCGTTCGACCGCATGTCGCTCGAGCGCTCGCAGGAGATCCGCGGGGTCGAGTGGGACGTCGAGGCCCGAGATGCCTTCGTGTCCTTGCTGCGCGCTGGACGCGGCGCGGTTCCCGTCTTCGAGGCGCTCGACCAGGCCGGCGTGCTGACGCGCCTGCTGCCCGAATGGGACCGCGTCCGATCCCTCCCGCAGCGCAACGCGTACCACCGCTTCACCGTCGACCGGCACCTGCTCGAAGCGGTCGCGGAATGCGCCGCCCTGCTCGACGACGACGGCTTCGACGGCGACGTCGCCCGCCGCGCCCGGACCGACCTGTTGCTGCTCGCCGCGCTCCTCCACGATCTCGGGAAGGGCATGGACGGCGACCACTCGATCGTGGGTGCGGAGGCGGCGGTCGCGCTCGCTCGTCGCATCGGGGTCGACGAGCCCGGCGTCGCCACGCTCGACTGGCTCGTGCGCCACCACCTCGCGCTCGCCGAGACCGCCACCCGGCGCGACCTCTCGGAGGAAGCGACGATCACCCGCTTCGGGCGCCTCGTCGGCATGACCGACCGGCTCGATCTGCTCTACGCGCTGACGGTCGGCGACTCGCGTGCCACCGGCCCCGCCGCGTGGGGGCCCACGAAGGCGGCGCTCCTCCGTGAGCTGTTCGCGAAGACCGACAGCCTGTTCGAGCTGGGGGTCGTCGGCCCGGGACTGGACGCCCACCGTCGCGAGACGCTCGCGCGGCATGGCGCGCTGATGGCCCGGAAGGAACTGGCGATCGCATGGAGCGATCGCGACGACGGCTTGCTCGAGTGCGCGATCACCGCACCTGACCGCACCGGCCTGCTCGCCCGAGTGGCCGGCGTGCTGGCGCTGTTCGGCTTCGACATCCGAAACGCCGCCGGCTACATCGCGGACGGCATGGCGCTCGAGGTCTTCGACGGCGCCGACCGCTTCGGGCGCCTCGCCGATCCCGAGGGACGCGAGGAGGTGCTCGCCGCTTTGCGCAGTGCCCTGGCCGGCGAGCTCCCCCTTCACGACCAGCTGCGCGCGCGTATCCGCCGCTACCGCATCCCCGATCCGGGCGACGTGGCGGTCGTCGTCGACCACGACGCTTCCCCGTCGGCGACGGTCGTCGAGGTGCACGCGCCCGACCACGTCGGCTTGCTCGCGCAGGTCGCGTCGACCTTTGCCGATCTCGACGTCGACGTCCGCACCGCGAAGGTCTCGACGCTGGGCGAACGCGTCGTCGACGTCTTCTACGTGCATGACGCCGCCGGCAACAAGATCACCCAGCGACTCTTCCTCGATCAGCTCAAGGCGACGCTGATCGCGCGGTTGACGAGCGAGTACTGGCTGCCCGAGCCGACCTAGCACCGCCCTAGGCTCGACCAGGATGTCCGAGCCGTTCGCCGTCTCCGCCGCAGATCTCTTGCGCTGGGCCGAATCGCTCTCCGGCATCGCGCGTACCGGCCTCGGGTTCACCCAGAGCTTGTACGAGAAGGAGCGGTTCCAGGAGGTGCTGAAGGTCGCGGCCGACATGCGCGCGGCCGCGATCGAGGAGGCGGAGAGCGACGCGCTGTTCGAAGAGTGGCTGGCGTCGGTGGGCGAGGGCGTCGCCGGATACGTCACGCCGAAGGTCGCAGTGGCCGCCGTCGTCGGGAACGACGCCAGCGAGATCCTCCTCACGCAGCGCTCCGACTCCGGCGTGTGGCTGTATCCCGTCGGCTGGGCCGACGTCGGCTACTCGCCGTCCGAGGTGGCGGTCAAGGAGGTCTATGAGGAGACGGGCATCGAGGTCGAGCCCGTGTCGCTCATCGCCGTGTTCGACGGCCTGCGTCTCGGCTTCGCGCGCGTCCCGCTGTACTCGCTCGTGTTCCACTGCCGCATGCTCGGAGGTGAGCTGCAGGCCCATCCGCTGGAGACACGCCAGGTGGGCTTCTTCGCCCGGGATCGGCTGCCCGAGCCGCTCGCCGGCGGCGCCCGCTGGGTCGACACCGCCTTCGCCGCCATCACCGGCGAGACGCGCCCCGCCGACTTCGACCAGCCCCGCACGCCTCCCTGGCGGGGTGCTTAGCCGGCGGCGCGCTCCAGCTCACTCATCGTGAAGAGCGGGCGCAGCTCGACGCCGACGTCGGCCAGGTTCCTCGTGCCGCCCGCCTCGCGGTCGATGACGCACACCGCGTGTTCGGCGAGCGCGCCCCGCTCGCGCAGATCGCCGCACGAGGTGACGACTTGCCCGCCCGAGGTCACGACGTCCTCGACCACCGTAAGGCGCCGTCTGTCGACCTCGCCCCCCTCGGCGAGACGGCACGTCCCGTACGTCTTGGCCTCCTTGCGCACGAAGAGCGCCGGCAACCCGGTCAGCTGCGAGAGCATCGTTGCCAGCGGCACACCGCCGAGCTCGAGACCGGCCAGCGCGTCGGTGGCGGGCGGGACCAACGGAACCAGCGCCTCGGCGATCGAATGCAGCAGCCACGGATCGGACTCGAAGAGGTACTTGTCGAAGTACTCGTCGCTGATCGAACCGGAGCGCAGGCGGAACGTGCCCGTCAGGTGCGTCCGCCGATAGATCGTCCGGGCCAGCGCCTCGCGCTCCATGGGCCGCGAGCTTGTCATGCCCCGCGTCAGACGCGGAGCTCCTCGAGGAGCAGGGCCACGATCGACACGTCGCCGCGCGCCCGTTCCCACGCGTCGCCCACGCGCTCGTGGTCGACGAGGCCGGCGGCGTCGGGCGTCCGGCCGATCGCAGCCGTGGCGGCCTGGGCCAGCGTGGCCGGCTCGACTTCGTCGCCGTAGGCGGCGAACGCCTCGAGGCCTTCCCACAACGATTCGACGGCGCGGACCTCCTCGCCGAGCGCGAGCTCGCCCGGGTCGCCGCCGGCGCGCAGCTGGGCGACGACGCGTTCCCAGAGGTCGTAGTGCGAGAGCCCGGCCGGCGGCCGGTATGCGGCGACCGGGTGCAAGCGCCATTCGAGGGTTGCGCCGCCGGGCCCGTTGTCGAGGAGCCACGTCTGGGAACCGTTGACGTAGCTGTCGACCGGCGCTCCGAATTGCTCGTCGAGGGCGAGCACGAGCTCGGGCGACGAGCGCCAGACCGCGCTCGCGGTGCGCATCGACGGCGAACATAACATCTGCCCTCATGCGTGGAACTCGCCTGACGGTCCTCGCCGCGTCCGTCGCGGCGCTCGCTGCCGTCGCCGGGGTGGCATGCGGCGACGACGACGAGCCCGGCGCCCTCAGCAAGTCGGCGTTCGCGAAGCAGGCGAACGAGCTGTGCTCGGAGGCCGGCACCGATCGCAGCGCGCAGCTCCAGCAGCTGCCGCCGAGCCCGTCGGGCGCGGCGGACGCGCAGAAGCTCAAGAGTGTCGCGTCGACCGACCGCGAGCTCGTCCGGCGCGTTGACGCGCTCGTGCCGCCCGAGGCCGAGCAGGATCAGGTCGACAAGGTGCTCGACGGCTGGCGGCAGCGCGCCGGCGTCGAAGACCAGTACGCAGATGCCGTGGGAGCGATGCAGGACCCGGCGACGCTCGCGAGCTTCACCTCCAACCTCGCGCAGATCGACGCCGCCGCCGATCCGGTCGCCGTCCAGCTCGGGCTCACGGCCTGCACGAGCACGTCGTAGCTAGGC
>JBKPDG010000091.1:0-11178 GCA_046727755.1 Actinomycetota bacterium | reverse complement strand
AGCGGTGCCCGCGCCGGGCGACGGGACGGGGCGCGGCCCGCCGGACCGTGCGCGTGACGGCGGGTTCCAACTCGATCCTCGGGGTGGTCATGACGGCGGCCATCTCCCTTGCTCCTTCTCTCTCCGCCCGTTGGGTCCCCCGTAGCGAACCACGGGGGTATGACAGTTACGCCCCTGACAACTGCGCCGGGGAGCGGAACCCGCCCCCCGGCGTGGCTCGACCCACCCGGGGAGATCCAACTCGGTGGGTCGAACGCCTGTTCGGATCCAAACACGAACGAGCGTTCCCGTCAAGGGATTTTCCGAACAGGTGTTTGCCCCGAACGCCTGATCGTGTTACCGTGCCTGTTGGCGTCTCAGATGGCGTCTCCCCGCGGGACGACACCCCCGGGACCCCGGCCGGGAAGAGCGGCCGAAGGCCACGCAGGAGGGCACGAACCATGACCGAGCTGACCGCCCGGCAGCGCCAGGTGCTCGAGTTCATCGACGCCGAGGTGCGCCGCCGCGGCTACCCGCCGAGTGTCCGCGAGATCGGCGAGGCCGTAGGCCTGTCGTCGAGCTCGACCGTGCACGCGCATCTCGCCGCGCTCCAGGACAAGGGCTACCTCATGCGCGACCCCACCAAGCCCCGCGCCATCGAGGTCCGCTTCGAGCCCGGGTCAGGGGCGGCGGTCGAGCGGCGCCCCGTGCGCAACATCCCCCTCGTCGGCGATGTCGCCGCCGGCACCGGCGTCCTGGCGGCCGAGAACGTGGAGGAGATCCTGCCCCTGCCGGAGGACTTCACCGGTCGCGGCCAGCTGTTCATGGTCCGGGTCCGTGGCGACTCGATGATCGAGGCCGGCATCTTCGACGGCGACCACGTCGTCGTCCGCCAGCAGCAGACGGCCGAGCCGGGCGAGATCGTGGTCGCCGGCATCCCCGGGGAGGAGGCGACGGTCAAGACCCTTGCCCGCCGCCGGGGCAAGATCGTGCTCAAGCCGTCGAACGAGGACATGGACGAGCTCGTCTACGACCCGGGCGACGTCCTCATCTACGGCAAGGTCGTGACCGTCCTCCGCAAGATCTGACCGCGACCGCTCAGGCGTCCACGCCGAGGAACCGGGCCAGCGCGTCGTAGCACTGCTCGACCGACGCCCGCGTGACCCGCTCGTCGGCGGCATGGGCGACATCCGGATCGCCGGGGCCGAAGTTCACGGCCGGCACGTCCCGGGACGCGAAGCGGGCGACGTCGGTCCAACCGAGCTTGGGCTCGACGGGGAGGCCCAGGACCTCCACGAACTCGGCGACGAGCGCGTCGCCCAGGTTGGGCGGCGCCGCCGATGACGCGTCGATCACCTCGATTCGGTCCGCACCCTCGAGCAGCTCCTCGACCTGGGCGCGCGCTTCGTCCACCGTGTAACGCGGTGCGAACCGCCGGTTCACGACGATCGTGCACGCGTCGGGGACGACGTTGTTGGCGATGCCTCCCTCGATGCGGACGACCTGGAGCGACTCGCGGTACGGGAGGCCGTCGACCATCACGGTGTCGGCGTCGTGGGCGGCGAGGCGCGCCAGGACGTCGGCGGCGGCGTGGATGGCGTTGGCGCCCTTCCACGGCCGCGCCGAGTGCGCACGCTCGCCGTCGAAGTGGGCCCGGAGGTGCAAGGTGCCCTGGCAGCCGGCCTCGATATGGTCGCCCGTCGGCTCGAGCAGCACGGCGAAGTCCCCGGCGAGCAACTCGGGCCGCTCGGCGAACACATGGCGGAGGCCGTTGAACTCGTCGGCGATCTCCTCGCCCTCGTAGAACGCCAGCGTGCAGTCGAACCTCGGCTCGTGCCCGGCGCTGATCTCCTCGGCCAGACGGAGGAGCACGGCGAGCCCGCCCTTCATGTCGGCGCTTCCCAGCCCGTGCAGCACGTCGCCGTCGAGCTGGGGCACCGCATTGCCGTTGCCGGGCACCGTGTCGAGGTGACCGCCGAGCACGACGCGACGCTCACGACCCAGGTCGGTGCGCGCGACCACCGTGTTGCCGACGCGTGCGAGCGCGAGCCGGGGCGCGCGCTCGCCCAGGCGCCGCTCGACGCGATCGGCCAGCGCACCCTCATCGCGGCTGACCGACGGCACCGCGACGAGCGAGGCCGTCAGCAGCAGCAGGTCGTCCGCCGGGACGACGAGGAGGTCAGGAAGCGACGCCGTGCTCACGCAGGATCTCGTTGAGCTTCGCCTTGTCGGCGCGCTCGCCAGGCTCGAGGCGCCGCAAGATCAACGCGCACGGGAGGCCGAACTCGCCGCCCGGGAACTCGCGCTTGCGCGTCGCCTGCACGACGATGCACCACGGCGGCACGATGCCGCGGGCGACCTCCTCGCCGGTCTGTGCGTCGATCACCGGAATCGCCGGGTTCAGGATCACACCCTCGCCGAGCACGCTGCCCTGACCGACGCGGGCGCCCTGGGTGATCATCGAACGGCTCCCGATCATCGCGTCGTCCTCGACGATGACGGGCGCCGCCTGCGGCGGCTCGAGGACGCCGCCGATGCCGACGCCGCCCGACAGGTGCACGCGCTCACCGATCTGCCCGCACGAACCGACGGTCGCCCAGGTGTCGACCATCGTGTCGGCGCCGACGTGGGCGCCGATGTTGACGTACGACGGCATCAGGATGACCCCGGGCGCAAGGTACGAGCCCCACCGAGCCGAACCGCCGGGCACCACACGGACCCGCGCCGACGCGTAGTCGTGCTTGAGCGGCAGCTTGTCGTGGTACTCGAACGGCCCTGCCTCCACGACGGACAGGCCCTCGAGGCGGAACAGGAGCAGGATCGCCTGCTTCAGCCACTCGTGCACGACGACCTCACCGTCGACGACCTCCGCCACGCGTGCGTCGCCGCGATCGAGCAGCTCGATCGCCTCGTGCACGACCGCGCGCGCCTCGGTACGCGGCATCACCGCGTCGAGGTCGTCGCGACCCTCCCAGAGCCGCGTGACCTGCTCGGCGAGATCGCTCACACCCGCTCCCTGGCCACCAGGCGGTCGAACGCAACGGCGAGGCGGTCGTCGGTCTGCGTGAGTGCGAGCCGGGCGTGGGCCGACCCGTCCGGGCCGTAGAGGTCGCCGGGGGCGACGAGGAGCCCGCGCTCGGCGAGGCGGCGGGTGATCGCCCACCCGTCCTCGCCACCCTCGGCGGACCGGAGCCACAGGTAGAACGTCGACGGCCCGCCGTCGTGGACGAGCCCGCACTCCCGGAGGGCCGCAACTGCCTGCTCCCGCCGGCGGGCGTAGCGGGCGCGCTGCTCGTCGACGTGGGCGTCGTCGGCGAGCGCGGCCGTGGCGGCGGCCTGCACCGGCGCCGGCGTCATGAGCCCGGCGTGCTTGCGGACCTCTCCCAGGTAGCTCACGACGGCGGCGTCACCGGCGAGGAAGCCGGCCCGCAGGCCCGCCATGTTCGACCGCTTGGAGAGGGAGTGGACGGCGAGCACGCGGTCGTGGCCCGCGCCCAGCACGGTCGCGGGGCGCGCCGGTGATCCCGACTCGTCGTAGGTGAACTCCGCGTAGCATTCGTCGCCGGCGACGATCGCGCCGTATTCGCGCGCCCAGTCGACGACGGCCCGGAGATGCTCGGCGCCCCCCGAGGCGCCGGTGGGGTTGCCGGGCTCGTTCACCCAGAGAAGGAGCCCGCGGGCGGCGTCGGCCTCGCTGATCTGGGAGACGTCGAGCAGCCAGTGATCGTCGAGCGGAACCGGCACGGCGCGCAGCCCGGCGAGGCGGGCACCCATCTCGTACGTCGGATAGGCAACGGCCGGGTACAACACCGTGTCGCGCGCTGGGTCGCGCAAGGCGAGGTGGCGCGGCAGCGACGCCACGAGCTCCTTGGTGCCGACGCAGGCCACCACAGCATCGGGCGCGACGGTGACGCCGAAGCGACGGTTGATCCATCCCGCCGCTGCCTCGCGGTACGCAAGCGAGCCGATCGTGGCTGGATAGCCCGTCGCGGCCGGCGCGGCATCGGCGAGGGCGCGCTGGGCCACCTCGGGCATCGGGTCGACCGGAGTTCCGACGGAGCAGTCGACGATCCCGCCTGGGACGGCCTCGGCCACGGCGCGGAGCTCGCGCAATCGGTCGTGCGGGTACGGCGGCGGGACGAACCCGGTCGCGGCCATGGCTGCGCAGGCTACCCGGGTCCGTTCGGCGAGCCCGTCGATCCGCCGTTCTTCACGACGAACTCGCGAAAGCGGCTCACGTCCGACTCGGGGATGCGGGCGCGGACGCGGGTCCCCCGTTCGCCGTGCACCTCGACGAGCACGTCACCTTCGCGGTGCAACGCGGCGATCACGTCGCCCCGTTCGTACGGGACGGCGAGCTCGACGACGGGGTCGAGTGCCCGCAGCCGCGCGCCGATGACCTCCTCCAGCTTCTCGATCCCCTCTCCGGTCTTCGCCGACACCGCGACCGCCTCCGCGTGCGTCGACAGGACGTCGTCGACGGCGGCCGGGTCGGCGAGGTCGATCTTGTTCACGACGAGCAGCTCGGGTTGACCGGCGGCGCCGATGTCGCGCAGCACGGCACGGACGGCTTCCACCTGCTGCTCGGCGTCCGGCGCGCCGGCGTCGACGACGTGGACCAGCATGTCGACCTGGGCCACCTCCTCGAGCGTCGAGCGGAACGCCTCGACGAGCTGGTGAGGCAAGCGCCGCACGAACCCGACGGTGTCGCTGAGCAACGCGACCTCTCCCCCGGGGAGCTGCAGCCGCCGCGTCGTGGGATCGAGCGTGGAGAACAAGCGGTCCTCGACCAGCGCGTCGGCGCGGGTCAGCCGGTTCAGCAGGGTCGACTTGCCGGCGTTCGTGTAGCCGACGAGGGAGACGGTCGGGAGCTCCCGGCGCCGGCGAGCCTTGCGCTGGGTGGCCCGGGTCTTCGCGAGGCGCTCGAGCTCGGCCTCGAGCTTGTTCATGCGGCGTTGGATGCGCCGGCGATCGACCTCGAGCTGGGTCTCGCCCGGTCCCCGGGTCCCGATCCCGCCCGCCTGCTGGCTCAGCTCGATGCCGCGACCGCGCAAGCGCGGGAGCCGGTAGCGCAACTGGGCGAGCTCGACCTGGACCATGCCCTCCTGGCTGCGCGCGTGCTGGGCGAAGATGTCGAGGATCAGCGCGACGCGGTCGACGACGTCGCGCCCGAACTTCTTCTCCAGGTTGCGTTGCTGCGCCGGCGTCAGCTCGTCGTCGAATACGACGACGTCCACATCGAGGGCGTCTGCCAGAGCACGCAGCTCGTCGGCCTTGCCCGACCCGATGTAGGTGGCGGGGTCGGGGGACGGCCGGCGCTGGAGCACCGACTCGACCGGGACTGCGCCGGCGGTGTCGGTGAGGAGGCCGAGCTCGGAGAGGCTGGCCTCGGCCTCGTCGAGCGACTGGGTCCCCGATCCTGTGCCGACGAGGAGCGCGCGCTGCTCGACGACACCGAAGTCGACCTCGGTGGCGGTGAGGCGCCGGCGCTGGCGTCCTTCGCGGTCGGTCACGCGACACCCACCTCGGTGTCGAAGACGTGCGTGACCGGACCGTGCAGGCGGACGGTCGCGCCGAGATCGACCTCGTGGATACCGCCGCGCACGCGCACCGTGACGTGCTCACCGACGAGCCCGCGGCGGTGGGCGACGGCCGCCGACGCGCACACTCCGGTGCCACACGAGAGTGTCTCGCCCACGCCGCGCTCCCAAACCCGCATCGTCAGCTCGTCCGGCGCCGTGACGGCGATGAACTCGACGTTCGTGCGGCGCGGGAAGCGCGGGTCGGTCTCGAGGTGCGGCCCGTGTTGGGTGACCCGCGTCGTCTCGGGATCGTCGACGAGCAGCACGAAGTGCGGGTTGCCCATGCCGGCGGCGTCGCCGTGGTACGTCACGCCGTGGAAGGTGACCTCGAGATCGAGCGCGCTGGGCGCGTCGAGCGGGATGTCGGCCGGCTCGAACGTCACGGGGCCCATGTCGACGGTCGCGGCGACGAGTGCTCCGGTGGCGGGGTCGAGGTCGAGCTCGACCTCGCGCCGGCCGCCCCCGGTGTCGACGACGAGACGCTTCCCGTCACCGAGCCCCTCACGGACCGCGATCCAGGAGAGGCAGCCGATCCCGTTCCCGCTCATCTCGGCCACGCCCCCGTCGGCGTTGCGCAGCTCCATGGTGCAGTCGGCGCCGTCGCGGCCGGGGAGCAGCGTGATAAGGCCGTCGGCGCCGACGCCGATGTGCCGGTCGCAGAGGCGTGCGGCGACGCTCGCGGCCGGCGCGCGGCCGTCGGCGGCGACGGTGACGAGAAAGTCGTTCCCGGCGCCGTGCAGCTTGGACACCCGAAGCGTGCCGGAGGTCATGAGGTCCAGGTTGCCAGGAGCTCGGGGAGCAGATCGCACGGATTCCCGGCCGCGCCGAGCCAGGTGATCCTGGGATCTCGGCGGAACCACATGCGCTGCCGGCGGGCGAACGAGCGCGTCCTCCGGACGGCGGTGTCGAACGCGGCATCCAGTGACGACTCATCGCCGCCCGACAGCGCGCCGATGATCTCCTTGTATCCGATCGCCTGCGCCGCCGTCCGTGAGAGCGGCGGGCCGTCGAGCAGCCGCTGCACCTCGTCGACCAAGCCGGCGTCGCGCATGGCGGCGAACCGTGCGGCGATGCGGGCGTTCAGCACGTCGCGCGGCACCCAGACGCCGATCATCCGTACCGCGAACGCGGTCGGCCCGAACTGGTCGAGCCCGGGCCCGAAGGACGAGAACGGCTCGCCGGTGAGTCGGACCACTTCGAGCGCCCGGACGATCCGCCGGGCGTTGTGCGGGTCGATCTTCTCGGCGCCGTCGGGGTCGCGTCGTCGCAGCTCCTCGTACGCGGCCGCGACACCGCCGGGCTCGGCCGTCCACGCCTCGAGCTCGGCCCGCAGATCGGGGTCCTCCCGGGGGAAGCGCAGGTCGTCGACGACCGCCTGCACGTAGAGACCGGTCCCGCCGACGAGCAGGGCGCGTTTGTGGCGTCGCGCGATGTCGGCGACAGCAGCGCGGGCCGCATCCTGGTGGCGGACCGCCGACCACTCGTCGGTGGGCTCGACGACGTCGATGACGTGGTGGGGCACCGCGGCGCGTTCGGCGACCGTCGGCTTGGCGGTCCCGATGTCGAGCCCCCGGTACACCTGCATCGAATCGAGCGAGACGAGCTCGACGTCGCCGAGCGCGTGCGCAGCGCCCAGGGCGAGCGCCGACTTCCCCGATGCGGTGGGCCCGACGAGGGCGAGGTGCGTGACCGTGGCTACACCACCGCGACCGGGATGCGGGTTCGAGTCCGCCGCGCCGGCGCGACCACCCGTTCGAACTCGCCGCGGAGCCAGTGCGGGGCGGCGTCGACGATGCGCACGTCGACGAGCGCGCCCGGCGAGCATGCGCCGTCGGGGGCGGCGAAATGGACGAGCTTGTTCTGACGGGTGCGGCCCGACAGCACCGAGGGATCCTTCTTCGACGGCCCGTCGACCAGGACTTCCTCGATCCGGTCGACCCGCGCTGCGTGCTTGGCGAGCGCGTGGCGTTCGACCACCTCGACCAGCCGCCGCATCCGCTCCTGAGCCACCTGGGCCGGCACGAAGTCGTCGGTCATGTCGGCGGCCGGCGTGCCCGGCCGGGGCGAGAACACGAACGTGTACGCAGCGTCGTAGGCGGCCTCGTCGACCACGTCGAGGGTGCGGCGGAAGTCGTCCTCGGTCTCGCCCGGGAAACCGACGATGAGGTCGGTGGTCACCGCCAGGTCGGGCAGCGCATCCCGGGCCGCCGCCAGCTTCCGCAGGTACCGCTCGGCCGTGTAGCCGCGGTGCATGCGCGCCAGCGTGCGGTCGCTCCCGGCCTGCAGCGGCAGGTGCAGGTGCTCGCAGACCGCCTCGCACTCGGCCATCGCCGCGATCGTCTCCGGCCGGAGGTCCTTCGGGTGCGGCGACGTGTACCGGATGCGGTCGACGCCGTCGACGACGTCGACCGCCCGCAGCAGGTCGGCGAACCGCGGCGCGTACTGACCGGCGCCCAGGTCACGTCCGTACGAGTTGACGTTCTGCCCCAGGAGCGTGATCTCGGTGACGCCGTCGGCGGCGAGCTCCTCGACCTCACGCACGACGTCGCCCAGCCGCCGGCTCACTTCACGCCCCCGCACGATCGGGACGATGCAGAACGTGCACGAGTTGTCGCAGCCGATCTGGATCGTGACCCACGCCGAGTGGGCGACGTCGCGCCGGGCCGGCAGCGCCGACGGATACGCCTCGTGCTCCTCGAGAATCTCGACGATCGGCCCCTCGAGCCGCGAGCGCTCGAGCAGCGCCGGTGCATGGGCGAGGTTGTGTGTCCCGAACACCACATCGACGTGGGCGGCGCGCTCGACGATGAGATCGCGGTCCTTCTGCGCGAGGCAACCGCCGACCGCGATCTGGAGGTCCGGACGGCGTTCCTTGAGACCCTTCAGGCGCCCGAGATGGCCGTACAGCTTGTTGTCGGCGTTCTCTCGAACACAACACGTGTTCAGGACGACCACGTCGGCCTCGTCGACGTCGTCGGTGTGCTCCATACCGTCAGCCACGAGCAACCCGGCGATCCGCTCGGAATCGTGCTCGTTCATCTGGCATCCGAACGTGCGGATGTGGAACCGGCGGGGCTCGGCCATCCGGAACAGTCTACGGACGGGAGCGATTGATCACGCTCGGAGGCAGCCGTTCATCACCTCTTCGACCTGCTTGCGCTTGGGCGTACCCGGGTCGTCGGTGTAGTGCACGACGACGTCGCCCCTGCGTACCGTCGAAGGGCCGGCCAACGACGACGCGATCCGCTCCCTCGCCCGGGTCGCCTCGGAGAGGCTCGGGAAGAAATCCACGATCGCGGCGAAGAACAGCAGCGGCGGCTCCTCCAGATCGACCTCCGCGAACTCGAACCCTTCCTCGTGGAGGAAGTCGGCTCGCTCGTTCGGCGGCTTCGGGCGGACCACCTCGTAGTCCGACTTCCGGGCGCAGGTGGCGAATCGATCCGCCCTCGCCGCGACGTCACCCGCTCGGGGCTTGCGCGCCGACGAGCCGCCGTCGCCGCCGTCTCCGCCGCACGCAGCGGCGAGCGTCATCAGCGCCGCGACCGCGGCCACGACTGCTCGACCGAGCATCACATCCTCCCTCACCTAAGCTCCTCGGCCTGCCAAGGAGGCGACGCTATCCACCTGTCGGGACTCGAAAACGTGATCGCGCTGGCCGCGATCAGCGTTGGCGCGATGGTCCAGGGCTCCGTCGGGTTCGGCGCCAATATCGTTGCCGTCCCTGTCGTCGCCGTGCTCGAGCCCGACGCGCTGCCGGCGACCCTGGCGCTCGTCGTGATCCCACTTGTTGCGGTCATGGCGGTCCGCGAGTGGCACGCGCTCGATCGCGCCGGAGTGACCTGGATCACCGTCGGGCGCATCCCCGGGACAGTGGTGGGCGCGGCTGTGATCGCCGTGGTGTCTGCGGACACGCTGTCGGTGCTCCTCGGCGCGGGCGTCCTGCTCGCGGTGGCGATGAGCGTGCTCACGACCACCATTCCGGTGAACGGCGTGACGGCGACGACCGCCGGGTTCGCATCGGGAGCCATGGGCACCGCTACCGCCATCGGCGGCCCGCCGCTGGCGCTTCTGTACCAGCACCACGAAGGACCGGTGCTGCGCGCCACGCTGGCGGTCGCGTTCGCGGTCGGATCCGTCTTCTCCATCGTGGCCCTGGCGATCGCCGGCGCCATCGAGTGGTGGCACATCGTGCTCGCAGCGGCGCTCCTGCCCGGCCTGCTCGCCGGGCTCGTGCTGAGCCGACTGTTCGTGCACCGCCTCGACCGCGGCTGGTTGCGACCAGCGGTTCTCGTCTTCGCCGCCGTCACCTCCGTGATCGCGATCGTCCAGGGGCTGTGAGCATGTCCGAGCTCCGGACTCGTCGACTGCTCCTGAGGCGGTGGCGCACCGAGGACCGCGACCCGTTCGCGGCGCTGAACGCCGACCCGGCCGTGATGGAGCATTTCCCGGCGCCGCTCAGCGCCAATAGCAGCGACGCTTTCGTCGATCGCATCCAATCCGGGCTCGACGAGCGGGGCTGGGGCCTGTGGGCGGTCGAGGTGCAGCATTCGCACGCGTTCATCGGTTTCATCGGCCTCAACCCGGCCACGTTCGACGCCCCGTTCACACCAGCGGTCGAGGTCGGATGGCGCCTCGCCCGCGAGCACTGGGGCCGTGGCTACGCCACCGAGGGAGCACGCGCCGCGCTCGAGTTCGGGTTCGTCGACCTCGAGCTCGACGAGATCGTCTCGTTCACCACGCACGCCAACACGCGCTCACGCCAGGTGATGGAACGGCTCGGAATGCGCCGCGACCCGGCCGACGACTTCGACAACCCGAACGTCCCCGAGGGCAGCCCAATCCGCCCGCACGTGCTCTACCGGCTCGACCGCACAGCCTGGGCGCAAGCACCGAGGTGACGTGGGGGCGGTTCCACGGAACCGCCCCCACGCGTACCTCCGGCGTCCTGGGTGCTCAGCTGTCGATCTCGAGCGTCTCCGCCGCGCCCTTGGCGCGCTTGCCGTTGCCCGACCGGCCGTTCGCCTTGCTGTCGCCGGCGGCCTCGTCGGTCGACTCCCCGCCGGTGGCCTCGGGCCCGGCGTCATCCTGTGCTTCGGGGTCGGTCGTGACCGGCTCGATGCCGACGGCGTTCTTGATCTTCTCGCTGATCTCGAACATCAGGTCGAGGTTCTCGGTCAGGAACTGCTTGGCCTTCTCGCGGCCCTGGCCGAGCTGCTCGCCCTCGTAGGTGAACCACGCGCCGGACTTCTTGACGATGCCGAGATCGATGCCGACGTCGAGCAGCGAGCCCTCACGGCTGATGCCCTTGCCGTACATGATGTCGAACTCGGCCATCTTGAACGGCGGCGCCACCTTGTTCTTCGCCACCTTGACCCGGGCCCGGTTCCCGGTGACCTCGGTGCCGTCCTTGATCGACTCCACCCGCCGGATGTCGAGCCGCACCGACGAGTAGAACTTCAGCGCCCGCCCGCCCGGCGTCGTCTCCGGGCTGCCGAACATCACGCCGATCTTCTCCCGCAGCTGGTTGATGAAGATGCAGATCGTGCGGGAGCGGTTGAGGTTGTGGGTGAGCTTGCGCAACGCCTGGCTCATGAGCCGGGCCTGGAGGCCGACGTGC
>JBKPDG010000090.1:0-13687 GCA_046727755.1 Actinomycetota bacterium | reverse complement strand
CCACCCTCCTCCTCGATCTCGCGCACGACCTTCTTCGCCCGGTCGCCGTACAGGTCGTTGACCCACACCTGGGCGCCGGCGCGGGCGAGCTGGATGCAGATGGCACGACCGACTCCCCCACCGCCGCCGGTCACGACCGCGACGCGCCCGGCGATGAAGTTCGACCAGTCGCGAATCGTGGCCACGCCGGCCTCACACCTCCATGACGACGGGGATGATGGCCGGGCGTCGCTTGGTCCGCTCGTTGATGAAACGGCCGAGCGCACGGCGCGCGTGGCGTCGGATCGTCTCGAAGTCGGTGGCGCCCTCCTCGGCCGCCTCGGCGAGCGACGCGAGCACGGCCGCCTTGGCGTCCTCGAGGAGCTCGTCGGCCTCGGGCGCGTAGACCCAGCCGCGCGTCACGATCTCGGGGCCGGTGACGACCTCACCGGTGGTGGCGTCGACGGTCACGATCACCACGACCACGCCCTCCTCGGCGAGGCTGCGGCGGTCGCGCAGCACACCGTGGCCGACGTCGCCGACGATGCCGTCCACGTAGAGATACCCCGCCGGCACCGCCCGCCGGTCGACGTCCAACCCGTCCGGTCCGAGGGTCAGTACGTCTCCGTCCTCGCAGACGACGACGCGATCGCCGGCCAGTCCGACGTCGCGTGCCAGCCGGGCGTGGTGGACCATGTGCCGGTACTCCCCGTGCACGGGAACGAACCACTCCGGGCGTGTCAGGTTCAGCATGAACTTGAGCTCTTCCCGAGAGGCGTGACCGGAGACGTGCACGGGCGCCGTCGCGCCGTGCACGACGTCGGCGCCCGTGCGGTGGAACGCATCAATGACGCGGGACACGTTCGCCTCGTTGCCGGGGATCGCGTGCGCCGAGATCACCACGATGTCGTCGGCGCTGACCTTCACCCACTTGTGCTCGTGCGCGGCCATGAGCGACAGGGCGCTCAGGGGCTCGCCCTGCGAGCCCGTGCAGATGATGCACAGCTCGCCGGGCGCGTACCGCGCCGCGTCCTCGATGTCGACGACGCGCCCGGCCGGCACGTCGAGCAGTCCCATCTCGCGCGCCAACGTCACGTTCTGGGCCATCGAACGGCCGAGAAACGCGATCTGCCGCCCCGACTCCAACGCGGCCCGGGCGACCTGCTCGACGCGATGCAGATGCGATGCGAAGCACGCGACGATGAAGCGCCGATCGCGATGCTCCCGGAAGAGATCCTCCATCGCGTCGCCCACGGTCGACTCTGACGGCGTGAAGCCGGGCCGCTCGGCGTTGGTCGAGTCCGAGAGCAGCAGGCGGATCCCTCCGTTGCGCCGGGCGATCTCGCCCAGGAGCGCCAGATCGGTCTTGCGCCCGTCGACGGGGTTGAGGTCGAGCTTGAAGTCGCCGGTATGGAGGATGGTGCCCGCCGGGGTGAAGTAGGCGGTCGCCATCGAGTGCGGCACCGAGTGGGTGACGGGCACGAACTGGCAGTCGAACGGACCGATGCGGCGGCGTTCACCGTCGTGGACCGGGATGAACTCGGTGCGGTCGAGCATCCCCGCCTCTTCGATGCGGCCGCGGGCGAGGCCGAGCGACAGCGGCGTCCCGTAGATGGGGAGTGCGACGTCGCGGAGGAGATACGCCAGGCCGCCGGCGTGGTCCTCGTGGGCGTGGGTCAGCACGACGCCTTCGACCCGGTCGGCGTTGTCGCGCAAATAGGTGAAGTCGGGCAGCACGAGATCGACGCCCGGCATGTCCGGATCGGGGAACATCAGTCCGCAGTCGACGACGAGGATGCGGCCCTCGACCTCGAGGCAGAAGCAGTTGCGCCCGATCTCGCCCAGCCCGCCGAGGAAAACGAGTCGCACTTCGTCGCTCACCGGGCTGATGCTACTGATCGCAACTGGTGCGTACCTCGACTTCGCCTAGCGAAGTTGAGGCACGCACCATCGCGCTATGCGCTCGCGGACTCGCGGTCCTTCGCGACCTCGTCGAGCGTCGCGTACTCGTCGCCGGTGTCGGTCCAGTCCTCGAACTGGATCACGCCCAGCTCGGTGAAACGCTCCCGCAGCCAGCCATCACCGGCATCGAGCAGACCGAGCTTCTTGCAGTTGGGCACGATCTTCGAGAACAGCATCGACTGGAACACCTTGCGCTCCGGCGCCTGCATCACGACGTGGACCGCGTCCTTGACGTTCACACCGAAGTGGTCCCACACCTCCTGCTGCAGGAACCGGTCGCGCATGCGGACGGCCGCCTCGAAGGCGAACTCCTGACGCTCGCGGATCTCGGGGCCGGTCAGCTCCTGGTAGTACTCCTGGAGCGACAGCACACCGAAGGCGACGTGACGGGCTTCGTCGCTCATCACGTAGCGCAAGAGCTTCTTCAGCAAGGGCTCGGTCGTCATCTGCTGGATGAACCCGAAGGCGGCGAGCGCGAGCCCCTCGACCATGATCTGCATGCCGAGGTAGGTCATGTCCCACCGCGGGTCCTCGATGATGTCGTCGAGCAGGAGCTTCAGGTGGGCGTTGATCGGATAGTGGCCCGACAGCTTCTCATCGAGGTACTTGGCGAACACCTCGACGTGCCGGGCCTCGTCCATCACCTGCGTCGCCGCGTAGTACTTGGCGTCGATCCACGGCACCGTCTCGACGACCTTGGCGGTGCAGATGAGCGCTCCCTGCTCGCCGTGTAGGAACTGCGACAGCGTCCAGTTCTGCGACTGCACGCCGAACGCGAGCCACTCGTCATCGCCCCAGTTCTCGAAGGGGGTGCCCGTCGTGTCGAGCTCGGGACCGAACGTCAGGTTGTTCGCCAGGGCATTGGCGAGCACGACGTGCTCCTGGTCCACGTCGGTGTCCCAGGGCAGGTCCGTCTGCGCGTTCCACTGCGACTTCTTCGCCCGTTCGTACAGCTTGCCGAGCGCGGGACGACTGCGGTCGTAGTCCCACGTGAAGATCGCATCACCGTTCGACTGGACGAGGTGCTGGATCTCGTCCACATCGGTGTTGGTGACGGCGAGGATCGCCTCGAGGTCGTCGACCTCGTGGCGGCCCAGGATCTCGTGCGTGCTGGCCATTGGACTAACCCCCTACGTGGGATTCGGAAGCGTTAAGACCGGGCAGCACGAGCTCGCGCACGAGGGCGCGGGCTGCGGCTTCGTCGGTCAGGTCGATCGGGCTGGACGGTGACAAGGCGTGGGTGAGGAGGACGCGGGCGAGCCATTCGCCGGCCCGGTCGGTGCGGTCGGCGGGAAGGAACCGCTCGAGCGCGGGCGCGACCGCGGATCCGGCGCCGACGAGGAATCGGTTGCCGGCGTCGAAGGTGACGTGCGGGAGCACGAGCTCGGGCTCGAACGCAAAGAGGAACTGCAGGGCTTCGTTGTCGCGCAGCTCTCGTGCGGCACGGACGACCATCGCCACCACCGCGCCCTCGAACGCGGGCTCGGCGTCGGCGGCGTCGCGAACAGCGGAGGCGATGCGTGCCGCTTCGCGGGCGACGGTTATGCGCACCAGCTGCCGCTTGCCGCCGAAGTAGCGGTACAGGGTGGCCCGGGCGCATCCGGCCTCGCGGGCGACGTCGTCGAAGGTCGTCTTGGCGAGGCCATGGCGAGCGACGCAGGCGAGCGTGGCCCGGACCGCGCGGTCTTCGACCGTGGGAGCGAGGCTCGGGGCCTCGGCGGTGGTGGTGGGGAGGAGCATCTACCTTCAGCCTGCCCTGAGACAGTAAGGCGGAAAACGTCTCACCGTCAATGTGTCGCGCGTCACTACCCGCCCGATCGGGGGCAAGTCAGACGAGGATGCCGCCGAGGAGCTCCTCGCGGACGAGGATCCGCACTTGCTCGGGGTCGTCCATGTCCCAACGCCCCGGGGACCCGATGAGCGAGAGCACGAGCCGGGCCACGTACTTGGTGGCCGCTTCGAGGTCGACGCCGGGACGGACCCGCCCGGCGCGTTCCTCCCGTTCGAGGTAGGGCAGGAGGAACGCGGTGATGAAGTCGAGGACGCGGTGCTGCTCGACGGTGATCAGCGGCAGCAGACGCTCGGGCTCGGTCTCGAGCACCTTGCGGAGCACCTCGTGCTCCTGGATCGCCCGGTGCGCGAACACCAAGCCCTCCTCGAGCAGGCTGGCGAAGTCGGGGGCGTCGTAGACGGCCTCGGCGAGGCGGGCGAAGAAGTGGTTCATCTCCCACCCGACCGTCTCCCGCAGCAGCTGGTCCTTCCCACCCGGGAACAGCCGGTAGATCGAGGCCCGCGAGACCCCGGACTCCTTCACGACGTCCTCGACGGTGGTCTTGCCCATGCCAAAGCGCGCCACGCACGCGTAGGTGGCGGCGAGGACGCGCTCTCGCGGCTCGACGTCCACGCTCATGGCTTCATCCTGACGCGAAGCAGGCCCGCCCCGGTGGAGGGGCGGGCCCGCTCTTCACGCCTGGAGCTAGGTAGTCAGCCCTTCTTGAAGCTGACCTTCTTCGCCGCGTCCGAGGTGTAGTTGGTCTCGAGGATCTGCAGCCCGATCGGCTGTCCGACGGCGGCCTTCGCGATCAACGACTCACGCGGTGGGTTGCGGTCGCTGGCCGACTTCCCGTACTTGTAGTCGCCCCCGAGCCCCTCGAACTTCAGCGTCCCGACCTGGTTGGAGGCCTTCTTGATCCCGGCCTTACTCAGATCGCCGTTCTTCACGGCCCGCTCCAGGATCTGGTCCATCGCCCACGCCTGGGCGTAGCCGAACTGGAAGTAGGTGTCTGGCTTCTGGTTCGGTGCGTACTGCTGCAGATCGGCGAGCATCTGCTCCATCCCGGGGATGCTCGTGTCACCCCAGGGCGCCCCGTAACCGAGCCAGACGTAGTGCTCCTGGAGAAACGCTCCGTTGTCGGTGTTCTCCAGCCCGCTCAGCCACGAGGGCGCGATCCCGAGGATCTGGGGCGCGAAGTTCCGCCCGACCATCTTCGTGACGATGGACGAGGTGTCGTTCGGCAACGACACCAGCATCACGGCATCACAGTTGGCGTCAGCCAGCTCGCCCACTTGGGCGCTGGTGTCGGATCCCGTCGCGTATCGAACGGTCTTGGCGACCTTGACCTTCAGCGTCTTGGCCGCCTGCGTCAGGCCGTCGAGCCCGGACGCGCCGTACGCGTCGTCCTGGGCCATGGCGCAGACCTTCTTCCCCTGGCCACCGTTCTTCTGGTACCAGTCGAGACCGTTCGCCGCTAGAGCCTGATACGGAGTCCCGGTCGGCATGAGGTTCGCCTCCTTGACCCAGACCCCTTCGAGGGACGCAGGACCGCCGTAGCCGTTCTCGGCCTTCAACCGGGTCAGGACCGACTTCACAATCTGGGTGCCGAGGATCTGCTGGAAGGCGACGACGTCGCCCTTGATCTTGTCGTAGCCCTGCAGCGCGGTTTCGACCTGGTACTGGCTGTCCTCGATCGAGAGCTCGACCTTGTACTTGTCGGCCACACCACCCTTGGCGTTCTTGGCCTCCCAATACACCCGGTTGCCCTCGGTGAGCGGCTTGCCGACGACGCTGGCGATCCCGCTCTGAGGTGTGATGGCGCCGAGCTTGATCGTGGAGCCGTCGAAACCGGGCACGTCCGGCGGCGTCTTGCCTGAGTGGGCGCCTCCCGCGAACGCGGCCTGGCTGGTCGCACCGACCGCCAGCGCCACAGCGACGAGCGCTCCGAGGAACCGCCCGAGCTTCTTCCCCCGCATGGTTACCCCCTTTGTGGCCGGTCAGTAAGAGAACGGCCAGGTCTTGAAGTATGCCTGAATCCGGCGCCAGATCCCCGCCAGCCCCCTCGGCTCGAAGACCAAGAAGACGATGATCAGCAGGGCGTAGATGACCGTCGCGAGCGCCCCCTTGCTGAAACCGGTCGCGGCCGCGTCACTAGTCACGATTGGCCACCCCAGGATGGGCAGGTCCCAGCTGTCGGGGACGAACTCCCTGATGATCGTGGGGAGGGCCCCGACGAAGAGGGCACCTAGGATCGACCCGTAGATCGTGCCGATCCCGCCGACCACGATCACGGCGAGGAACTGGATCGACAGGACGATGCCGAGTGAGGTCTCATCGGGAGTGAGGTACCCCAGGTAGAGCCCGTAGAGGACGCCGGCGCCGGCGGCGATGGCGCTGGAGATCGCGAACGCGCTCACTTTGTAGCGGAACAGGCTCACGCCGATGACCTCGGCGGCGACGTCGCGGTCCCGCACGGCTTGGAGGGCGCGGCCGGGACGGGTGCGGACGATGTTCTTCACCAACAGGGCCGTGACGAACACGAAGCCCCACGCCAAGTACATGAGGCCCTGCTTGGACCCCAGCTCCTTGCCGAACACCGTGGGTTTCAGGAAGTCGATCGACCAGAAGCCGAGGGAGATGTCGGCTTTGATGGGCATCGGGCTGCCCTCGTTGCCGCCGGTGAACGTGGTCCACTTCTTCCACACGTACAGGGCGACGAACACCAGCCCGAGGGTGACGATCACGAGATAGTTCCCCCGCAGACGGAGGGCCGGAAGGCCGATGAGGATGCCGACCGCTCCGCCGGCGACGACGGCGATGAGGAGATAGACGAACAGGTTGAAGTCGTATCCAATGCCGTCCGCGAACCGCCCGCCGCCGTAGTAACCGGCCACGAAGGCGCCCAGGCCGATGAAGGCCGCCATTCCAAGCGACGGCTGACCCGTGTACCCGGTGAGCAGGTTGAGCCCGATGGCACCGATCGCGACGACGCCGGCGAGGCAGAGGACGCTGGCCCAGGTGTCGTTGATCAGGTACGGCACGAGCAGATAGAGCGCAATGAGCACGACGACACCGACGCGCTTGGCTGTCGTCGGGAACAGTCGGAGGTCGTCGGCGTAGCTCCGGATCATGGTGCTGGTAGGTCGCGCCATCAGACCCTCCGAACTTCGGGCGTTCCGAAGAGGCCGAAGGGACGTACGAGGAGGATGATCAGCATGATCAGGTACGGCACGATGTCGCCGAACTCGGCGCCGAGGGCGGGAAACTGATCGGGGATGTAGCCCTTCGCCATCACCTCGGCGACGCCGATCGTGAGGCCGCCGACCACGGCGCCTCCGGGCGAGTCGAGGCCGCCGAGGATGATGGCGGGGAACGCGCGCAGCGCGATCAGGGCGAGGCTGAAGCTGAGGCCGGGCGCCGGACCCGCCCCGCCGGCGAGCATCATGCCGGCCACGACCGCGACGGCGCCGGCGATCGCCCAGGAGAGGGCGAAGATGCGCCGGACGCTGATCCCCTGCGCGAGCGCTGCTTCCTGGTCGACCGCGGTCGCTCGCATCCCGATGCCGACTTTCGTGTACTGGAACAGGAGGAAGAACCCGCCCATCACGAGCGCGCCCAACACCACTGTCGCGATGTTGACCTGGAGGATGTTGACGTCGCCCACGGACACGGTGTTCGTGCCCCAGGGCGTCTGGATGCCGCCCGGAGGGTTGTGCCAGATGGTGGTCGTGATCGGCTCGACGAGCAGGAACAATCCGATCGTGATCAGGATGATGGCGAAAATCGGTTGCCCGATCATGCGCCGCAACACGAGCGATTCGAACGCGGCGCCGATGGCCGCGACGCACGCGATGGAGAACAGCGCGCTGGTGATGAAGCCTGGCCATGTCGAGCCGCCGCCGAACCAGTCCCACGTGTTCTGGGCTTGGTAGACGAGAAAGGCGCCGAAGACCACCAAGCCTCCCTGGGCGAAGTTGATGACGCCGGTGGCGCGGAAGATCACGACGAAGCCGAGTGCAACGAGCGCGTAGACCGCGCCCAGCGCCAAGCCGTCGGCGAGCAGCGAGAAGAACTTCGTCATGACGAGTACATCCGTTCGATGAGGTCGCTGAACTGGGTCGCCGCTATCCCCCGGCGCACCTTCTGCGTCGCGGTGAGGGCACCGGTCTCCTCGAGATCGATCGGCAGCAGCTCGAATCCCTGGAGCTGCTCTTCCTCGGCCACCTGACGGTTCACCTCGCTCACCGCGCTCTCGATCAGCCGGCGAACCTCGGGCTTCTCCACGAGGTCTCGTTGGGTCGTGAACTGGAGGTTCTTCTGCTGGGCCCAGACCGAGACCATTCCGCTGTCGATGCCGATCAGCGCGGCGAGGTACGGGCGGCGGTCGCCGATGACCATCGCGTCACGAATGAACGGTGAGAACTTGAGCAGGTTCTCGAGCTTGTTGGGCGAGATGTTCACGCCGGCGGCGGTCATCACGATGTCCTTCGTGCGCCCCGTGATCGCAAGGAACCCGTCGGCATCGAGCTCGCCGAGGTCGCCCGAGTGCAACCAGCCATCTTCGTAGGCCGCCTCCGTCGCCGCCTCGTCGCCCAGGTAGCCGAGGAAGTTGCCGGGGCTGCGGACGAGCACCTCGCCGTCGTCGGCGATGCGCACCTCCACGCCGGGAAGGGCCCGCCCGACCTTGCCGATACGAACGTCGTCGGCCGGCGTGGCGGTGGCCAGGGCGGTGTTCTCGGTCTGTCCGTACACCTCGCGCACCGGGATGCCGAGGGACCAGAGGTACTCGAGCACGTCGGGCGCGATCGGGGCCGCGCCGGAGAGCGCGACCCGGATACGCGACATGCCGAGCTTCTTGCGGAGCGAGCGGCGGAGGAAGAGCCACGCCAGGGAGCGCGACACGACGCCCGTGTTTCGGCCCCGCCTGCGGGCCTCGGCGACCTTCGCGCCCCGCCGCTGCCACAGGTTGTAGTTCCACCGTTTCAGCCGGCTCGCGTTCCGAACCCGGAACTGAACCCCCGCCGCGAGTCGCTCCCAGACCCGGGGCACCCCGAGGAAGAAGGTGGGCTGCACCTCGCGCAGATCGTTGGGGAACGACTCGCCCCCTTCGCCGAAGTTCACGACGTACCCAGCTCGCACGGCCGCCACGACCGAGACGAGCCGCTCGGCGACGTGGCCCAACGGGAGATACGACAGGACCTCCTCGTCGCTGCGGGCGCCGTAGAACTCGGTGGTGATGGCGGCGGCGGCGGCGAGATCGGCGTGCGAGAGCATGACGCCCTGTGGCGGCCCGGCGGCGCCTGACGTGTAGACGATGATCGCCACGTCGTGGCCACCGCGCAGGGAGGCGACCGACTCCCGCCACTCGCGCGGTGCGCTGCGGAGGCGGGCCTCGCCGATGGCCTCGAGCTCCTCCAAGCTCATCGTCGTCGGATCCTCGAGCGAGCGAATCCCCCGCGTGTCCATCACGACGATCTTGGCCAGGTGCGGCAGCTGGTCACGGACGAGCAGCGTCTTGTCGAGCTGCTCCTCGTCCTCCACCAGCACGATCTTGGCGACCGAGTTGGCGAGCACGTGGCCCACCTCGGCTTCGGAGCTCGTCGGGTACACGCCGACCGTGACGCCGCCGATGCCCTGGGTGCCCAGGTCGGCGAAGAGCCACTCGGGTCGGTTGTCGGCCAGCACCGCGACCCTGTCGGCGGTCCCGACCCCCAGCTCGCGGAGACCGAGCCCCACGCACGCGGCCCGCCGCTCGTAGTCGGCCCAGCTGAACTCTTCCCACCGACCGAGTCGCTTGACGCGCAAGGCCACCGCCTTGGCGCGGGAGTCGGCGTGTCGCAACAACATCGCCGGCAGCGTGGCGGCGGCGTCGGCCGTGGGGACGGCGGGAACCTCGACGGCGGTGCTCATGCCGGTTGCCCCAGGTACGCCTCGATGACGCGCGCGTCCTTCTGGACCTCCTCGGGCCGGCCGCTGGCGATGGGACGACCGAAGTCGAGGGCGAGGACGCGGTCGGCGACGTCCATCACGAGGTGCATGTCGTGCTCGACGAGAATCATGGACAGCCCGAGCTCGGCCCTGACCTGCAGGATGTACCGGGCCATGTCCTCGGTCTCCTCGAGGTTCATGCCGGCGACGGGCTCGTCGAGCAGGAGCAACCTGGGGTCCATCGCCAGCGCCCGACCGAGCTCGATGCGCTTTTGGATCCCGTACGGCAGCATGCCCACCGGCAGGTACCGGTACGGCCCGAGCTCGATGAGCTCGATGAGCTCCTCCACCCGCTTCCGGTTTTCCAGCTCCTCGCGCTTGGCGCGCCCCCACCAGACCGCGCCGGCGAGGAACCCGGTCTTCATCAGGTGGTGACGGCCGAGCATGAGATTGTCGATCACGTTCAGGTTCACGAACAGCCCGAGGTTCTGGAAGGTCCGCGCGATCCCGAGGCCGGCGGTGGCCGACGGGCGCATACCGACGACGTCGGTCCCCTCGAAGCGAATCGTTCCCTCCTGCGGGTGGTACACACCGTTGAGGCAGTTGAAGATCGACGTCTTGCCGGCGCCGTTCGGGCCGATGATGGCGAACAGCTCGTTGTCGTTGACGTCGAACGTGACGTCTTGCAGCGCGGTCACGCCGCCGAAGCGAAGGGTCACGTTGCGAACGTCGAGGATCGCTTGCCCTTCGGAAGGGGCGCGACCGTCGCCGTACATGGCGCTCATGCCGTCCACCGCTTCCGCTTACGGTAGCTCTTGAGATCGCGGAAGGAATGGTGACCCGCTTCTCCGACGCCCAGGTAGAACTCCTGGATGTCGGAGTCCGCGAGCATGGCCTGACCGGGCCCGTCCTTCACGATCGCGCCGTTCTCCATCACGTAACCGTGGTCCGCGATCGAGAGCGCCATCGTCGCGTTCTGCTCGACGAGCAGGACGCTCGTCCCCTCCCGGTTGATCTCGACGATGAGGTCGCGGATCTGCTGCACGATGAGCGGCGCCAGTCCGAGTGACGGCTCGTCGAGCAGCATCAGCTTCGGGGCGGCCATCATCGCTCGCGCCATCGCCATCATCTGCTGCTCGCCGCCTGACAGGTAGCCGGCAGTCTGCTTGTGACGCTCCTTCAACACAGGGAACAACTCGAGCACCTTGTCGTAGGACTCCTTCACGCCGGTGCGGTCGCGCCGCGAATACGCGCCCGCCCGCAGGTTCTCGTCCACGGTGAGCTCGGCGAAGATCCGGCGGCCCTCCATGACCTGGGCCATGCCCTGGCGGACGATCGAGGCGGCGTCGAGACCCTCGATGCGCTGCCCGAAGAACTCGACCGATCCTCGAGGGATGGAGCCGCGATGGAACCGGAGAAGTCCCGACACCGCGCGCAACAAGGACGTCTTGCCCGCGCCGTTGGCGCCGAGCAGCGTCACGATCTTGCCCGGCTGCACCTCGAGACTGACGCCCCGCAAGACCTGGATCGCAGCGCCGTACACGACCTCGAGGTTGCGCACGGCGAGAATCGGGCCGCTCCCATCCCCCGAGATCACGTTTGGGACACTAACGACCGCGCTTCCTTCGCTCAAGGGCGCGAGATTCGTGGGTTCTCAGAGGTCGAGCAGGGCGTCGAGACCCACGGTGAGCCCCGGCTGTTCCCGCACGCGACGGATCGCGAGCAGGACGCCGGGCATGAACGACGTGCGGTCGTAGGAATCGTGTCGGATCGTCAGAGACTGGCCGGTCGTGCCCAGCACGACCTCGTGATGGGCGACGAGACCTCGGATGCGCAGCGAGTGCACTCGGATCCCGCTGGGACCGACGCCACCCCGCGCTCCTTCCGCGACGACCTTCTCGGTGGGGTCGGCCGCCCAATCATTCGACGCGTCGGCGATGCGCTGCACCGTCATCATGGCTGTTCCCGACGGCGCGTCCAGCTTGTTGTCGTGATGGAGCTCGATCACCTCTGCCGAGTCGAAGAACGGCGCCGCGAGCTCGGCGAGACGCATCATCAGCACCGCGCCGATGGCGAAGTTGGGAGCGATGACCGCGTTGGTTCCGGCGTCGGCGAAGCGCTTCCGAAGCGTCTCGAGATCGTCGGCCGTGAAGCCGGTGGTTCCAACCACTGCGTGCACGGCGTGATCGGCGCACCATTCGAGGTTCTCCCGGGCGGCGTCGAGCACCGTGAAGTCGACCGCAACCTCGGCGTCGGCGTCGGCCAGTGCTTGCGCGGCGGCGGCCATCTGGAGGCCGGTGCCATGGAGACCGATCTGGTCGAGGTCGATCCCGGCGTGATGCGGGTCGACGGCGGCTACGAGGTCGAGCTCGGAATCATCGATGACGGCCTGGCACACGCTCTGGCCCATTCGCCCACCGGCCCCGAGCACGCCGACCCGAATCATGTGTCCGTTCCTTCCCCGTGCGGTGTAGCTACCCCGCGGCGTCGTAAGGGTAAGTCCCGGCGGCTCCGCGGGCGAGCGGCATCACCCGGCTCAGGCGAGGGCAGCGACCGTCGTCTCGTCGATCGGTCCGACGACTGCGAGCGTGCGCGATCCCGAAACGAACATGCGCGTGATGAGCCGAGCGACGTCGTCGGGCGTCACCGCGTCGATGCGTGCCGTGACATCGTCGAGCGACAGCGTCTCACCGAGCATCAGCTCGCTACTCCCCAGGCGCTGCATGCGGCTGTTCGACGTCTCGAGTGACAGCGCCATCGACCCCTTGAGCTGGCCCTTGGCGGCGGCGAGCTCGGCGTCCCCGATACCCCCGTCACGGATCACGCGATCGATTTCGGCGCCCACGACGTCGATCGTCTCCGCCGCCCGCCCGGGGGCCGTGCCGGCGTACACACCGAACGCGCCGGTCTCCACGTATGCGACCCGGTACGAGTACACCGCGTAGGCGAGGCCGCGACGTTCGCGGACCTCCTGGAAGAGCCGTGACGACATGCCGCCCCCGAACGCCTGATTCAGCACGGTGAGCGGGTATCGGTCCGGGTCTTGACGCGCGATCCCGCGCGTGCCCAGGACGACGTGGACCTGCTCGGCCGACTTCGTCAGGACCGCGCGGGGCCGCGCCGGCGCGAGTCCATCGACCGATCGCCCGAGGTCGACATCAGGGCCGACCTCGAGCGCTTCGGCGTGGCCTGCGAGCCGTTCGACCACCCGGTCGTGGGTCAGGTTCCCGGCCGCGGCGACGACGATCGACGATGGTCGGTAGTGCCGACCGTGGAAGCGCCCGATCGAGTCACGGGTCATCTCAGCGATCGACTGCCGCGTTCCGAGCACCTCGCGGCCCAGCGGATGATCGGGGAACATCGCGCTCGCGAACAGCTCGTGGACGAGGTCGTCGGGCGCGTCGTCCCGCATCCCGAGCTCTTCGAGGATCACCCGCCGCTCGACGTCGACGTCGTCGGTCCGCAGCGCGGGCGCCCAGACGACGTCGGCGAGGATGTCGAGCGCGAGGTCGAGCTGCTCGTCGGGGACCCGCACGTAGAACGCCGTCATCTCCTGGGCCGTGAAGGCGTTCATGTCGCCGCCGATGGACTCCACGGCGTGCGCGATCTGCGCCGCGCTCCGATCCTCCGTCCCTTTGAAGACGAGGTGCTCGAGGAAGTGGCTGGCTCCGAGCTCGCCGTCGTGCTCATCACGCGAGCCGACCCCGACCCAGAAACCGACGCTCACCGAGCGCAAAGCGGGCAGCGCCTCCGTGACGATCCGAAGGCCTGAGTCGAGCCGCGTACTACGAATGCCCTGGCCCGCCGGTTGGGTGCCGGCTCGGGCCACCGACCGGCCTACCGGCTGCCGCCTCGGCCACCTCGTCGCCGGCCGCCCCCGCCGCGGCCTCCCCCACCGCGGCGCTCCGGCCGCCCGGCGTCGGCCGGGCCGAGGTCACCGAACTCGTCTTTGGCCTGGGTCTCCCAGTACTGCTCGAAGGACACCGCTTCCCTCGTTCGACTTGCCCCCCTGCCGCGCGCCCGATCCGGTGCTCGGTCCTCGTC
>JBKPDG010000089.1:0-14079 GCA_046727755.1 Actinomycetota bacterium | reverse complement strand
CTCCTCGCGGCCGTCCTCGATCGTCTCGATCTCCACCTTGCCCGCGGTCGACGCGGTGATCGCGTCGAGATCGCTGACGCGCGGCGCGACGTCGCGCTCGCCCGCGAGCAGCGCGCGACGCGTCGCGTTGGCGACGAGCGTCTCGTAGTTGGCGATGGAGAGCCGCACCGACACTCCCGACCGCTGGTTGATGTGCGGCGACCGGCGAGCCTGCTGGCTGATCTCGGCGACGATCTCGCCCATGAACACCGGCACGTGCACGTTGAGGCCCTCGGCGGTGAGCGGTCGCGCTTCCTGGTCGACGACCGCGGCCTCCAGCTCGGCGTCGAGCGGGTAGTGGGTGCGGATCTGGGCGCCGAAGCGGTCCTTCAGCGGCGTGATGATGCGGCCGCGGTTCGTGTAGTCCTCGGGGTTGGCCGACGCCACCAGCATCAGATCGAGTGGCATGCGGATCTTGTAGCCGCGGATCTGCACGTCGCGCTCCTCGAGCACGTTGAGCAGCCCGACCTGGATGCGCTCGGCGAGGTCGGGCAGCTCGTTGATGGAGAAGATCCCGCGGTTGGTGCGGGGCACGAGCCCGTAGTGGATCGTGAGCTCGTCGGCGAGGTAGCGGCCCTCGGCGACCTTGATCGGGTCGACCTCGCCGATGAGGTCGGCGATCGACGTGTCGGGCGTGGCGAGCTTCTCGCCGAAGCGCCGCTCGCAGTGCACCCACTCGATCGGCGTGTCGTCACCACGCTCGGCCAGCAGCAGCCGTGCGTGTTGCGACACCGGCGCATACGGATCGTCGTTGATCTCGCTGCCGGCGATCGTCGGCGTCCACTCGTCGAGGAGCCCGACGAGCGAGCGGATGATGCGCGTCTTCGCCTGGCCGCGTTCGCCGAGGAAGATCACGTCGTGGCCGGCCAGCAGCGCGTTCTCGAGCTGTGGGAGCACCGTGTCGTCGAAGCCGATGACCCCGTCGACCAGCGGTTCGCCGGCCGCGATGCGCGCCAGGGCGTTCGCCCGGACCTCCTCCTTGACGGGCCGCGACTCCCAACCGCTCGCTCGCAACTCGCCGAGGGTGCCGGGACGGGTCATCGCTCACTCCGGGGAGGGACGGGGGTCGATCGAAGACGCTCCTGCTTGCGTCGAGATCGGAGCGTATCAGCGGGATGTCGCTCCCCAACCGGCGACCCTAAGCTGAGCGCGCCTGCAGAGCCCGTGATGCGTTTCTCGGCTTCGCCAGGCGAAGTTGACGAGCGCATCGGCACGCCGAAAGGAGCACAGCATGGCGGACGAGCAGGACGACCAGTACCGGGAGGCGAAGCGGCGGGTCGAGGCCAAGAAGGGCTTCTATGTGCACGCGTTCTTCTTCGTCGTGCTCAACGCCATCTTCCTCGCCGTCGTCGGCTGGGACTTCCTGTGGGCGACGGTGTTCTGGGGCCTCGGTCTCGTGCTGCACGGCGCGAGCGTGTTCTTCAGCGGCAGCGACTGGGTGAAGCGATGGGAGCACCGCGCGATCGAGAAGGAGCTCGACCGGCAACGGGGCGGTTCGGCATCGAGTGGGAGCACACCGCCGCCGCCGCCGCCGCCTCCGCCTCCGCCCGGTGAGGACGCCACCCAGCCCGGCGCCACGCCGCCGCCCGCCAGCGCGGCGAAGAAGCCCACCTGAGCCCGGAGCCGGGCGCGCGCGACCTCTCGGGCCTGTGGCGCGCCCAGATCGCCGAGGGTGACCTGCACCAGCGGTTCGTCGAGCGCGCGTTCGACGACGCCGCCTGGCAGGACGTCACGGTTCCGGGTCACTGGCGTTCGTCGCCCGGTTTGACGGACACCGACGGGCCGGTTCTTTACCGACGCCGGTTCGAGGGTCCACATCTCGACGACCATCGCCGCGCATTCGTCGTGCTCGACGGTGTCTTCTACTTCGGCGACGTGTGGCTCGATGCCGACTACCTCGGCGCGACGGAGGGCTACTTCTTCCCGCACGAGTTCGAGGTCACCGAGGCACTGCGCCACGACGACGAGCACGTGCTGGCGGTGGAGGTCGGTTGCCCGCGCCAGTCGGACCGCACCGCCAAGCGCCTCGTCACCGGGGTCTTCTCACACTGGGACAATCTCGATCCGGACTGGAACCCGGGTGGCTTGTGGCGCCCGGTGCGCATGGTCGAGACGGGACCGGTGCGCCTGGCCCGGCTCCGTTGCGTGTGCGTGGAGGCAACGGAGGAGCGCGGCCGGCTGCTGCTCGACCTGACGCTCGACGTTGCCGGCGACCGCGGTGACGGCGAGCCCGCGCCGCGCCCGGCGCGGCTGCGAGCCCGGCTCACCGGGCCCGACGACGGCCGGCTACTGCTCGACGCCGAGCGGGACGTGACCCTCGCCGGGGGCGACAACCACCTCACCTGGACGCTCGACGTGGATCACCCTCCGCGCTGGTGGCCGCGGCGCCTCGGAGAGCAGCCGCGCTGCGAGGTCGAGGTGGTCGTCGAGGTCGGCGGTGAGACGAGCGACGCCAGCACCCGGCGCACTGCGTTCCGCGAGGTGCACTGGCGGCAATGGCAATTGCACGTGAACGGCGAGCGCCTCTTCGCGAAGGGGTCGAACCAGGGCCCGACGCGGATGCAGCTCGGTGAAGCGACACCGGACGAATTCGGGCGCGACGTCCAGCTCGCTCTGGACGCCAACCTCGATCTGCTCCGGCTCCATGCGCACGTCTCGCGTCCGGAGCTGTACGACGCCGCCGACGCCGCCGGGCTCCTCCTCTGGCAGGACTTCCCGCTCCAGTGGGGATACGCGCGCGGTGTCCGCAAACCCGCGGTGCGGCAAGCCCGCGCCATGGTCGACGTGCTCGGACACCATCCGAGCATCGTGCTGTGGTGTGCGCACAACGAGCCCCTCGCGGTCGACATCGCACCGGGTCAGCCGCTCACCACGCGCGCCAAGCTGCGGCTCGGCGGTTCGATGCTGTTGCCGACGTGGAACAAGAACGTGCTCGACCGCTCGATCACGCGGGCGCTGCATCGCGCCGACCCGAGCCGCGCCGTGGACCCCCACTCGGGCGTGCTCCCCGGGCTCGGAAGCCCCGGCACCGACACGCACTTCTACTTCGGCTGGTACCACGGAGAGCTCGACGGGCTCGCGCCCGCACTGCGCGCGGTCCCTCGCCTGGCGCGCTTCGTCACCGAGTTCGGCGCCCAGGCCGTCCCCGGCTCGGCGGAGTTCATGGAGCCCGAGCGGTGGCCCGACCTCGACTGGGACCGCCTGTTCGCGCACCACGCGTGTCAGAAGCGGGTGTTCGACCGAGTCGTGCCACCGGGTGAGTACGCGAGCTTCGACGACTGGCGTGCCGCCACGCAGGCATACCAGGCCGCGCTCGTCCAGCTCCAGGTAGAAGACCTTCGCCGCGTCAAGTACGCGCCCACGGGCGGGTTCTGCCACTTCTGCTTCGCCGACGGACACCCGGCTGTGACGTGGTCGATCCTCGACCACGAGCGGGGTGAGAAGCGCGGCTACACCGCATTGCGCGACGCGTGCCGGCCGGTGTTGCCGATGATCGAGCCGCGCCACGGGCTGGTGCACGTCGTCAGCGAACACCGCGACGCGCTTGCCGGCGCCGTCATCGAGGTGAAGGGCGACACCCGCCGTCTCGGCTCCTTCACTGGCGACATCGGGGCGGATGCGGTGACGTACGTCGGGCGCGTCGACCTCGACGGCGTCGGCGAGGCCTCCGTCGCCCTCGAGCACCCGGCGCTCGGACGGGTCGAGAACCGATACGAGGCGCTGTTGCTCGCTTCGGTCCGGGATGAGGCCCGGAGCTAGCGTCGAAGCCGTGGCGCGTACGGAAGAAGAGGTGTCGACCGCCTCCCAGCGGGCCGGCGCCGACGACGCCGACCGGCTGGCCACGGAATTCGGCAAGCCGGAGGCCGAGCCGGCGCCGGTTCGGAAGCGCCGGCCTCCGTTCTTCGTCCAGTTCTACCGCTCGGACATCGGCAAGAAGTGGGTGATGGCCGTCACCGGCGTCGTGCTGATGGGCTACGTGTTCGCCCACATGGTGGGAAACCTGCACGTGTTCGAGGGCGCCCGCCAGATCGACGAGTACGGCGAGTGGCTCCGCGAGCTGCTCGATCCGCCGTTCCCGCGCACGATGGCGCTGTGGCTGTTGCGGATCACGATCATCGTCGCCCTCGCTCTTCACATCCACGCCGCGTACGCGCTGACGCGCGTCAACTGGCAGGCCCGGCCCCAGCGGTACCGGTCACGCCGCGACTACGTGGCGGCGAACTTCGCGTCGCGCACGATGCGCTGGACCGGCATCATCATCGCCCTGTTCCTCGTGTACCACATCCTCGATCTCACCTGGGGCGCCGCTAATCCCGGGTTTGTGCGCGGTCAGGTGTACCGAAACACCGTCGCAAGCTTCGAGCGAGTGCCGGTGGCGCTGGCATACATCGCGGCGTGCATCGCGCTCGGCATTCACCTGTTCCACGGCGCGTGGAGCCTGTTCCAGAGCGTCGGGTGGAACAACCCCCGCTTCAACATCTGGCGCCGGTACTTCGCGGTCGGCTTCGCGGTCGCGGTGACCGCGGGCTACATCAGCGTGCCCATCGCCGTGCAGGCAGGCTTGGTCAGCTAGGGAGACGGGAGAGAGGAGGCGCGCGTGATCGGTGAGCTCGACGCCAAGATCCCCGAGGGACCCCTGGCCGACAAGTGGGACAACCATCGCTTCCACGAGAAGCTCGTTGCGCCGGCAAACCGGCGGCGCTTCGAGGTCATCGTCGTCGGGACGGGCCTGGCCGGCGCCGCCGCCGCGGCCACGCTCGGCGAGCTCGGCTACCGGGTCAAGGTGTTCACGTTCCACGACTCCCCGCGCCGGGCGCACAGCATCGCCGCCCAGGGTGGCATCAACGCGGCGAAGAACTACAAGAACGACGGCGACAGCGTCGAGCGGCTCTTCTACGACACGATCAAGGGCGGCGACTACCGCTCCCGCGAGGCGAACGTCTACCGGCTGGCGCAGATCAGCGTGGAGATCATCGACCAGTGCGTCGCCCAAGGAGTGCCGTTCGCACGCGAGTACGGCGGGCTCCTCGACACTCGTTCGTTTGGCGGCGCGCAGGTGTCGCGCACGTTCTACGCCCGGGGCCAGACCGGCCAGCAGCTCCTGCTCGGCGCATATCAGGCCCTCGCTCGACAGGTTCACCTCGGGACCGTCGATCTCCACGACCGCACAGAGCTGCTCGACGTCGTGCTGAAGGACGGCCGCGCGGTCGGGATCGTCACCCGCGATCTCGTGACGGGCCAGATGCGTTCGCACTCGGCGCATGCGGTCGTGCTCGCCACCGGCGGGTACGGGAACGCCTTCTACCTGTCCACGAACGCCAAGAACAGCAATGTGACGGCGATCTGGCGGGCGCACCGGCGCGGCGCGCTCATGGCGAACCCGTGCTTCACGCAGATCCATCCGACGTGCATCCCCGCAAGCGATGAGTTCCAGTCGAAGCTCACGCTCATGAGCGAGTCGCTCCGCAACGACGGGCGCATCTGGGTCCCGAAGCAGATGGACGACCCGCGCTCGCCCGACCAGATTCCCGAGGCCGAGCGTGACTATTTCCTCGAACGCCGGTATCCGGCGTTCGGCAACCTCGTGCCCCGCGACGTCGCGTCGCGGGCAGCGAAGCGCGAGGTTGACGCCGGCCGCGGCGTGGGCCCGTTGAAGAACGGCGTGTACCTCGACTTCTCGGACGCGATGCGCAGGTTGGGCCGCGACGCAATCGAGGAGCGCTACGGCAACCTCTTCCAGATGTACGACCGCATCACGGGCGAGGAGCCGTACGTCGTGCCCATGCGCATCTACCCGGCGGTGCACTACACGATGGGCGGCCTTTGGGTGGACTACAACCTGATGAGCAACATCCCCGGCTTGTACGTGCTGGGTGAGGCGAACTTCTCCGACCACGGCGCCAACCGGCTCGGCGCCAGCGCGCTCATGCAGGGGCTGGCCGACGGGTACTTCGTGCTGCCCAACACGATCACGGACTACCTCGCCGACCTGCTCGGTGACCCGCCGGTTCCGACGGGTGACCCGGTGTTCGCGGGTGTCGAGGGCGAGGTCGCAGAGCGGGTGCGGGGGCTGCTGGCCGTGAACGGCAGCCGGTCGGTCGACTGGTTCCACCGTGAGCTCGGCAAAGTGCTGTGGGACAACTGCGGCATGGAGCGCAGCGCCGACAGCCTGAAGAAGGCCCTCGGTGAGATCCCCCCGCTGCGCGCCGAGTTCCACGCCGACGTGCGCGTTCTCGGTGAGAACGAGTCGTTCAACCAGTCGCTCGAGAAGGCGGGTCGCGTGGCGGATTTCCTCGAGTTCGCCGAGCTCCTGTGCCTCGACGCGCTGCACCGCGAGGAGAGCTGCGGCGGCCACTTCCGCGTCGAGCACCAGACCGCGGAGGGCGAGGCGTTGCGCGACGACGACGACTTCTCGTATGTGGCGGCGTGGGAGTTCACCGGCGTCGACGAGAAGCCGGTGCTGCACAAGGAGGAGCTCGGCTTCGAGGCCGTCGAGCTCGCCCAGCGGAGCTACAAGTGAAGGTGCACCTGCGCGTCTGGCGCCAGGCCGGCCCGAACGACGGTGGCCGCTTCGAGGACTACGACGTCGACGACGTCAGCCCGGACATGTCGTTCCTCGAGCTGTTCGACGTGCTGAACGAGCGGCTGATCGCCGATGGGAGGGAGCCGGTCGCGTTCGACCACGACTGCCGCGAGGGCATTTGCGGGGCGTGCGCCATGATGATCAACGGTCGCGCCCACGGTCCCGAGCGCGGGACCGCCACGTGCCAGCTGCACATGCGAAAGTTCCGGGACGGCGATTCGATCACCGTCGAGCCGTGGCGGGCGGCGGCATTCCCGATCATTCGCGACCTCGTCGTCGACCGCAGCTCCCTCGACCGGATCATCGAGGCCGGCGGCTATATCACCGCGCCGACCGGCGCTGCCCCCGACGCCAACCTCATCCTGGTTCCGAAGGAGGCCGCCGACGGGTCGATGGACGCGGCCGCCTGCATCGGCTGCGGGGCCTGCGTGGCGGCCTGTCCGAACAGTGCCGCCCAGTTGTTCACGGCGGCGAAGGTGTCGCACCTGTCGCTGCTGCCCCAGGGGCAGCCCGAGCGCTACCGGCGGGTCGTCGACATGGTCGACACGATGGAGGACCTCTTCGGGAGCTGCACCAACCACGGCGAGTGCGAGGCGGCGTGCCCGAAGGAGATCAGCATCGACTTCATCGCCCTCCTGAACCGCGACTACCTCAAGGCCCAGTTCAAGAACCGCAAGCTCGCGGGGCAACGAGTCTGATGATGCGTGCGTAGGGTGCCGTATAGGCACCCACTGCACGCATCAAGAAGCGAGACGCTCGGAGACGGCGCGGAAGTCGTCCACGAAGTCCTGGTACTCGACCTGGCGGCGCTCGTCGTCGGCACGCAGGATCGAGGACGGGTGGACCGTGGCGGTGCCGACCACGCCATCCACGAGATCGAAGAAGTCGCCGCGCTGCTTGCTCACTCGGAACTTCGACCCGAACACCGCTTGGGCGGCGGTGGCGCCGAGGCAGCAGAGCACCTTGGGCTTCACGACCGCAAGCTCCTGCGTCCACCACTGCCGGCACGCGCCGATCTCCTTGGCGTTCGGCTTCTGGTGGAGGCGCACCTTCCCTTGCGGCTTCCATTTGAAGTGCTTCACCGCGTTCGTCACGTACACGTTGCCGCGGTCGATCTCGGCCTCGACGAGCGCCCGGTCCAGGAGCTTGCCCGCCGGGCCGACGAACGGGTGCCCGGACTTGTCCTCTTGGTCGCCGGGAACCTCGCCCATGAGCATCAGGTCGGCGTCCTCGGGTCCCTCGCCGAACACGGTCTGGGTCCCGAGCTTGTAGAGGTCGCAGGCCTCACACGTCGCCGCTTCGCGACGCAGGTCGTCGAGCGAACGGCCGCCTGTGCTCAACACTTCCGGCAGCACCGGCGAGTCGACCATGCTGCGCTGATACCCAGCTTTGCGAGGCGGCATGCGCCCCTCCGATCCCCGTTTACGCGGCCACCGGTGGGGGGAAGCGGATGTACTCGTCGATGATCATGAGGGCGAGCTCGCGCGACGGCGGCGCGTCGCCCGTGATGCGGCCCCGGGCGCGGAGGTCGTCGACGAGCGTCGTCAATGTCGCGTCGATTGACAGGTCGTCGGTATGCGTACGCCACGCGTCGCGCTCGGCCTCGTCGGCGAAGCAGTACGCCTTCCACGAGATCGAGAACCGCAGCTCGTCCCACTGGTAGTCGGCGATGGCGCGATCGCCGTCACGGACCGACCAGCGCCCGTCGCCCTCGAACGTGAGCTTCATCCCCGGCTTGAGTGCGGGCAGGTCGACGGCGTCGCCGGGCGCGACCCGGTCGACACCGTGGAACACGCTGTCCGTGTCGACGAGCAGCGCGGTGTTATACGCAACCTTGTGGTACACGGGCCTGCCCTCGGCGCCGTCGGGGTAGAACGCGAACTCGCCGCCGTCGCAGTCGTGGAACCACGCCACGCCCGTGGCGATCGGCATGCGCCACTCCTCGAACAGGCCCGAGTGGCGCATGGCAACGAGCAGCCACTGCGGATGCAGCTTGCGGTTGACGCCCCGAAACTCGGGCACGTCGGTGTGCAGCGCGAGCTCCTGACCCGGAACCATGAGGTTGGCGAACACGATGGCCGGTTCGATCACCGGACGGCCGTGGATGCGCTGCGCCGCCTCGACGAACCCGTCGTGGAAGAGGAACGGCTCGATGCCTTCGATCACCGGCTTGGTGCCGTAGGCGTACTCCTCGCGGAAATAGTTGGTGCGGGCGGCGAGCACGGAGACCGGCTCGCCGGCGCTGTGCATGCCCCCTGCCTTCAGGTAGTTGAGGACGGCGTCGTGGCGCTGGGTGAGCCCCTCGGCAATCTCCGGCCCACCGTCGTTCTCCGCCGAGTACATCCCGTAACGGCCGAAGCGCTCGCAGAGGCGCACCATCCTCTCGGCGTCGGCGTCCGAGAACAGCGGGTCGAACAGGACGTACTCGTGAAGGCTCATCGGAGTGGCTGCCTCCCGTTCAGGTGAATCGGGCGAGGGTGAAGGTGATGGTGGATACGAGGCCCGCGAGCACGATCATGGTCGTGACGATGGTCCAGGTCTGGACCCGCAGCTTCTCCTCGAACGATGCCCTCGTGTTCGCGATCTCGGTACGGATCGCCGCGAGCTCGGCTGCGAGCCGCAGATTCACTCGCTCCTCCAACGCTGCTAGCTCGTCCCCGATGGCCATGGTTCCTCCCGCGTCCTGATGAACGGCGGAAGACCCATTGGCCCTGACAATACCGCCACCGTGTGTCCGCTACCCCACGCCGTCAAGGGCCTGGCGAAGGTCGGCGACGAGGTCCTCGGCGCTCTCGATGCCGACCGACAGCCGCACGAGCGACGGATCACACGCGAGGGGCGAGCCCGCCGCCGACGCGTGCGTCATCCGGGCCGGGTGCTCGATCAGCGACTCGACCGCGCCCAGCGACTCGGCCAGCGTGAACAGCCGGGTCGACGCGACCAGCTTGAGGGCGGCATCCTCGCCGGCGCCGACCATGAACGACACCATGCCGCCGTAGTCGTGCATCTGGCGGCGGGCGACGTCGTGGCCCGGGTGACTCGGCAAGCCCGGGTACAGCACCTGCGAGACGGCGGGGTGCTCGGCCAGCAGCGCGGCAACGGCACGGGCGTTCTCGCAGTGGCGGTCCATGCGCACGGCGAGCGTTCTCACGCCCCGCAGCACGAGGTAGCAGTCGAACGGCCCCGGCACGGCGCCTGCCGCGTTCTGCACGAACGCCATCTGTTCGGCGAGCTCGGCGTCGTCCACTCCGACGACGCCGCCCACGACGTCGGAATGGCCGCCCAGGTACTTCGTGCTCGAGTGCACAACGACGTCGGCGCCCAGCGCGACCGGCTGCTGCAGGTACGGCGTGGCGAACGTGTTGTCGACGACGACGCGCGCGGCGCGGTCGTGGGCGAACGCGGCCACCGCGGCGATGTCCACCACCGTGAGGCGCGGGTTCGTGGGCGTCTCCACCCACACGAGCTTCGTCTCGTCTCCCCAGGCGCCGGCGAGCGCATCGAGGTCGATGAGATCGACCGCCGACCAGGTGATGCCAGCCGGCTCGAACAGGCGCGCGACGAGACGGTACGTGCCGCCGTACGCGTCTGCGGGGATGATCACATGGTCGCCGGGCCGGAGCGCGGCCCGAAGCACAGCATCCTCCGCCGCCATGCCGCTCGCGAACGCCAGCCCGTGTGTGACGCCCTCGAGCTCGGCGATGCACGCCTCGAGCGCGGCCCGCGTGGGATTGGCCGAGCGGGCGTACTCGTAGCCGCGGTGCTCCCCCACCGCGTCCTGCACGAACGTCGACGCCAGCGAGATCGGCGGCACGACCGCGCCCGTCGCCCGATCGGGCTCCTGGCCGGCATGCACGGCGCGGGTCTCGAACTCGTCGCGGTCTGGCGAAGGATTTTGGCGTCGCTGCTCCGACATATGGACGGTCGAGCGACGCCAAAACCGCCGTCGTTTGGGCTTGCTCGCGCTCATCCGGGCGAGCGGGACGCGAGGAACGACAGCACGTCGGAGCGGGTGAGCACGCCGACGGGATGGCCACCATCGAGCACGAGCACCGACGCGGCGCGGTCGAGCTGGGCGACGAGGGCCGAGACCGGCTCGCCGATCCCGACCATCGGCATGGCCGGGCTCATGATCTCCTTCACCGGCCGGTCCAGCACCGACGCGTCACCGAAGGCGCGGTCCATGAGGTCGAGCTCGTTCACGACCCCGCTCACCTCCTTTGCGGCCAGCGGCAGCTCCTTGGTCACGCTCACGATCACTTGCGAGACGCCGAGGTCGCGCATGGTGCCGATCGCGCGCCGCGCCGGCTCCTCCGGCGTGATCAGCACGAGATCGGGGATGCGGCGGTCCTTCTCCTTGGCGTCGAGCACGTCGCCGGCGCACGGCCCGTCGCCGTGACGGACGAACCCGAAGTCGATCATCCACTGGTCGTCGAAGATCTTCGAGAGGTAGTTGCGACCGGAGTCGGGGACGAGCACCACCACGACGGCGTCGGGGCCGAGCTCCTCGCCGACGACAAGCGCGGCGTGCACGGCGGTGCCGCACGACCCGCCGATCAGCAACCCCTCTTCGCGGGTAACGCGCCGCGCCATCGCGAACGACTCGGCGTCACTCACCCGGATCACGCGGTCGACGACCGATGGGTCGTAGGTCGACGGCCAGAAGTCCTCGCCCACACCCTCGACGAGGTAGGGGCGGCCGGCGCCGCCCGAGTACACCGAGCCCTCGGGATCGGCGCCGATGATCTGCACGTCGGGGTTCTGGGCCTTGAGGTAGCGGCCCACGCCGGTGATGCTGCCACCGGTCCCGACGCCGGCGACGAAATGGGTGACACGCCCGGCCGTCTGCCGCCACACCTCGGGGCCGGTCGAGCGCTCGTGCTCGGCCGGGTTGGCGGGGTTCGAGTACTGGTCGGGCCGGAACGAGTCCGGCGTCTCACGCACGAGCCGCTCGGCGGTCGAGTAGTACGAGTCGGGATGCTCGGGCGGCACGGCGGTCGGGCACACGACGACCTCGGCGCCATATGCGCGCAACAGCGCCACCTTCTCCTCGCTCATCTTGTCGCTCATCACGAAGATGCAGCGGTAGCCGCGCTGCGTAGCGACGATTGCGAGGCCGACGCCCGTGTTCCCGGACGTCGGCTCGACGATCGTGCCCCCCGGCTTGAGCAGGCCGTCGCGCTCGGCGGCGTCGACCATCGCGACTGCGGGCCGGTCTTTCACCGACCCGCCCGGGTTCGTGGTCTCCATCTTGGCGATGAGGTCGCACGTGAGCCCGCGTCCGACGCGCGCGAGCCGCACGAGGGGGGTGTCGCCGATGAGGTCGAGGACCGAATCCGCCACGTCCATCTCACCGGCCATCGCCCGCGACCGTAGCCCGCGCCGCCGTAGGCTCCGCGGCGACGGCGGCTTTGCTGACCGGCGCCGCAAAGCCGGAGCTTGCGACGGCGACAGAAAGAAACTGTGATGCAGGAGCACTCGTTCTCGATCGTGGTCGACGCGCCACCCGAAGAGGTGTGGGAGGTCTTCTGGTACCGCGGCGACGACCGGCCGAAGAACAAGATCGGGACGATCGACATCCTGCACCCGGGAGACGAGGTCGGGAACGGGCTCGTGCGCCACTGCACGTTCCCCGTTCCCCGGTTCCTGCTGTCCGGCGGCGTCGGCCAGTCGTGGGAGTGGCTCACCGAAGTGAAGCTGCACGAGTCGTGGCGGTACGACGCAATCGGCAAGCCGTTGTGGTCTCGTGCCGAGGGCTTCCAGCGCCTCGAGGACCTCGGCGACGGGCGTACCCGTATCCACTTCACCGAGCGATACGAGACGTTCAACCCGTGGATGCGCCGCCTCGGCCTCGAACGGTACGTGCACAAGCGGCTGTCACGCGACAACGACACACTCCTCGCCGCCATCGAGGGTGGGATCCGGTGGCACCGCAAGCGCAGAGCCCGCGCCGAAGCGGGAACCGAGGAGGCTGCGAGGTCGTCTGACCGGGCATGAGACGCATCGCCCTCCTGGCGGCGGCCGCACTGGCGCTCGCCGGGTGCGGGGAGAGCTCATCCGGCCCGTCGGTCTCGTCCGGGCCGACCACACCGGGCAATGAGGTCGTTGTCCGGGTCGTCACCGGCGGCGGGTTCGCGGCCGAGTCGCGCCCACCGGCACGACTGCCGCAGCTCAGCGTGTTCGGCGACGGCCGCGTCATCACCGAGGGTCCGACCACGCTGCAGTACCCGGGCCCCGCGCTGCCCAACCTCCAGGAGCACCGCGTCACGGGTGACGGCGTGCGCCGCATCGTGGACGCGGCGCGGGCAGCGGGGCTGCTCGAAGACGAGCCGCCGGACTACGGCGCCCCCGGCGTGACGGATCAGGCGACGACGACGGTCACGGTGCGCGCCGGCAATACGACGCGACAGATCGAGGTGTACGCGCTGGGGTTCAAGGGGCGGGTCAGCGGCGTCACACCTGAGCAGAGCGAGAATCGCCGACGTCTCGAGCACTTCATCGGGCTTACGGGCGACTCGGGCGCGCTCGCCGACGTGGTTGTGCCCGGCAGCGAGCGCCGCTACGAGCCCGCCGCGCTTGCCGTGCTCGTCCGGCCGTCCGATTCGACGGACGGGGACGCGCGTACTTGGCCGCTCGGGGATCTCGCCGGGATTGACTGCGGCGTGTACACGGGCAGTGACCTCGCGACCGTGCTCGACGTGGCGCGCGGCGCGCGTGAAGGCGACAGGTGGACCTCGCGCAACGCGACGTACCAGATCGATTTCCGACCGCTCCTGCCCGACGAGCGCACGTGCGACGACCTCAACCGCTAGTCCGCTACTGCACGTCGAACTCGTTGCCCTCGGGATCGAGCAAGAGCACCCAGTGCTCACCCCACTCCTCTTTCTCGTGCACCCGCGTCGCGCCGAGCTCGACGAGCCGTTCCACCTCGGCGTCGACGCGGCGCCGGCGCTCGTCGGGCGGAGTGTCCGGAGAACCGCCGGCATTCACGTCGATGTGGAGCCGGTTCTTCACCGTCTTCGGCTCGGGCACCCGCTGAAAGAAGATCCGGGGGCCGCGCCCGTCCGGATCAACGACTGCGTTGCGTGAGTTCCACTCCGTCTCCGGCACACCCCGCTCGGTCAGGAGCTTCTCCCACGAGTCGAAGCCGGGCGGCGGGGGTTGCAGTGTGTAGCCAAGCGTGGCGGCCCAGAACTCCGCCAGCCGTCGAGGGTCCGCGCAGTCGATGACGACCTGGATCGGGGTGGCCATGGCGTCTCCTCTCTCACGTCTCCGCCTCACGTGGCATCATGCGCCTACCGGCGCCGCCGAATCCCGACGCTCGCCTAGCGGGCGCTGACCACGACGGCGAGTGTCGGCATGGCGAGGCCGCCATTCGACCGGAACGGCTCGACCGCGGGTTCCAATGCCGTCCTGATGTCATGAATGGCATCGCGAGGGAGCGATGCGAGCAGGAC
>JBKPDG010000088.1:0-7908 GCA_046727755.1 Actinomycetota bacterium | reverse complement strand
CGGGCCATGCTGCGCCGCGGGCGCGGCTACCGGGATCACGAGTACCTACTCCTCAAGGTTCAGCGGACCACCGCGACCCGCCGTCTCCAGCAGGCCGCATGAACACGGGCCTCGCTACAGATTCTGGTGCAGAGCGAGATTTCCGAAGTGGTCGACGCGCCGAACTGGATCGTGTCTGCGTACCTTCCGCTCGTTCTCTTCGGCTAATGGTTCATCGCCCACAAACGCGAGGATTTCGACCCGATGAGCACAACCTACCGCGTCCCCGGCGCCATCCTGACCGAGCGCGAGCACTCGGTCCCGAGACAGGCGGGCCGTGCTCGGTGACGACGCGGAGCTCGGGCCGGGACGGCCCCTCGGCCCGGCGGGCAGACGGAGCCGGCGGCGGCGGGCGTCGACAGGAGCCAGCGCCCGAGCGCCGTGGGCCCGACCGGGCTTATCCTCCAGACTGATGAGCTACCAGCCCGCCCGCCAAACTCAGGGCCTCCTGTCGGGAGTCCGCCAGCGCCGTCGTCGCGCGCGGAAGAACGTCCACTGATGCGCGTCCGCGGTGTCGACGCCTGGCCCGGGGCGCTCACGGCCGACCTCGTGGAGGAGGTTCACTCCGGCCGCCGCGTCCGCTGCTACCCGCCCCCGCGCCCACGCACCCTCGGGGATCTGCTGGACCGGGCGGCCACCCGCGTTCCGGAGCGGGAGGCGGTCGTCGACGGCGCCAGCCGGCTGACGTGGCGCGAGCTCCGGACCGAGGCGCGGCGCTTGGCCACCGCGCTGGCCGCCCGGCATGCCGTGGAACCGGGAGACCGCGTCGCGCTTCTCTTGATGAACGGGCTCGAGTTCTGTCTGGGCGTCTTCGCCTGCGCGGTACTCGGCGCGGTGGCCGTCACGCTCAACACCAAGCTCCGGGCCCGCGAGCTCGCGTTCATGCTCAGGCACTCGGGGGCGCGCCTGCTGCTGATGAACGCCGAGTGGTGGCCCGAGATCGAGGCCATCCGCGGGCGCATCCCGTGCGAGGCCTACTACCTCACCGGGGAGCGGGTAGCCGGGACGGAGCCGTTCGCGACACTCCTCGCCGCCGGGGTCACGCCGCCGGCGGTGGGGGTCGAAGAGGACGACACGGCCTTCATCATGTACACCTCGGGGACCACGGACTTGCCCAAGGGCGCCGAGGGCACGCACGGCGGCATCATCAGCTCTGTCATGACCTACGAGCGCTGCTTCGGCCTCGCGGAGCACGAGCGGAGCCTGGTCGCGGTCCCCCTCTTCCACGTCACCGGTCTCATCGCGCAGCTGCTGACCATGGCCCACGTCGGCGGGACCACCGTCATCATGAAGAGCTTCAGCGCCCCCGAGACGCTCCGGCTGCTCGACGCCGAGCGGATCACCCACATGGTGGCGGCTCCGACCGTATACGTGATGATGATGGCCCAGCCACACTATCGGGAGGTCGGGCGGAGCGTCCGCATCCTGGCCTACGGCGGCGCCCCCATCCCGGCCGACTCCGTGCGCGCGCTGCGCGACTGGCTCCCCCGCGCCCGGCTGCACAACGCCTACGGGATGACGGAGACGTGCTCGCCGGCGACGATCCTGCCGGACGCCGACGCTGTGCGACGGGTCGCCTCCGTCGGACTGCCGATCCCCACCGCGGAAGTGCGCACGGTGCAACTGGAGACCGGCGCCGACTGCGCCGCCGGCGAGGTCGGTGAGCTGCTCGTTCACGGTCCGATGGTCGTGCCGCGCTACTGGGCCAACCCAGAGGCGACGCGCGCGACCATGGGCGACGGGTGGATGCGCACCGGCGACCTCGCGAGGGTCGACGCCGACGGCTACGTGACGATCGTGGACCGCCTCAAGGACATGATCAATCGCGGCGGGGAGAAGATCTACTGCGTGGAAGTCGAGGACGTCCTTTGCGGGCATCCCGACGTGCTGGAAGCGGCGGTGGTGGGCGTGAGCGACCCCGTTTACGGCGAGGCGGTGAAGGCGTGCGTGGTTGCCAAACCGGGGCGCCGCCTGGACCCCGATGAGCTCCGGACGTGGGTGGGGGCTCGGCTGGCGAAGTTCAAGACGCCGCGCGACGTGGCCGTGCTGGACGCGCTGCCCCGCAACCCGAACGGCAAGGTCGTCAAGGGCGCGCTCCGCTGGGTGCAATCACCGCAAGCACGGATCGACCAAGGTTCCACCTTCGATTCTCCGTAGTGTGCTAGGCGCTGACCGCCCCGCGGTCTATGACGAAGGTGCGGTCGAGCAGGCCGTGTGCGTGCGTCAGGCTCGATTCGGACAGGATCGCCGTCAGGCCGGTTTGCCTCAGGCCTGCAATCACTTCCGCGAGGCGGCGCGCGAGGGCCGGCGCCACGCCCTCGAAAGGCTCGTCGAGCAGCAGGAGGCGGGTCCCTCCCATCATCGCGCGAGCGAGCGCGACGAGCTTCTGCTGGCCGCCGGAGAGCTGCAGCGCCCGGCGCGCCCGGAGTTCCCGCACCTCGGGGATCGCCTGGTACACGCGCGCCAGGCGCCCGGCGGCATCGGGCAGGCGCGCTGACCACGCGGGCAGCAGTACGTTCTCCTCCACCGAGAGGCCGGGAACCAGCCGGCGGTCCTCGGGCATGTAGCCGACGCCCAGGGAGACGCGCCGATGGGTCGGCACCGGGCCGAGGCCCGCGCCCTCGAGTTCCACGGTGCCCTCGCGGCAGGGCAAGAGACCCATGATCGAGCGCATCAGCGTGGTCTTGCCCGCGCCGTTGCGCCCGATCAGGCCGGCGAACTCGCCCGCGCCGACCTCCATGCTGACGTTTCGCAGGATCCGGACCGGCCCGATTGAGACCGAGACGCCGCTCAACCTAAGCATGCACCGCCTCGCCGATCACGTGGCGGCGCACCTCGGCATCGCCGAGCACCCTGCCCGGCTCGCCGTCGGCAATGACACGGCCGTCGTAGAACGCGACCACGCGCTCCGCGTAGCGTGACACGATGTCCATGTCATGCTCGACGAACAGCACCGTGACACCCTGGCCGCGGACCGCGCCCATGACGAGGTCCATGATGCCGAACTTCTCGTCCGCCGCGACCCCGCTCGTCGGTTCGTCGAGCAGCAGGACTTTCGGTCTCGCGACCAGCGCCATCGCGACGTCGAGGAGCTTGCGAATGCCTTCGGGCAGCTGCCCGGCGGCCTGCCCGGCGTACTGCGCGAGTCCAAAGCCTTCGAGCACCCCCTCGGTCGCCTCCTCGATGCGCTCGGCCGCGGCGATGCCTTCGGCGACGAGCAGGTTCTCACGCACGCTGAGCGACTGAAAGAGCTGCGGGACCTGGAACGAGCGGCAGATCCCGAGACCGGTGATCTCGCGGGGCGTATGCCCCGTGAGCTCACGGCCGTCGAAGCGAATGCTACCGCGGTCAGGCTTCAGGTATCCGGTGACCAGGTTGAGGAAAGTCGTCTTGCCCGCACCGTTGGCGCCGATCAGGCTCGCCACGCTCTCGCGATCGAAGGAGAGCGTGACGTCGGACGCCGCCGTCACCGCGCCAAAGCTCTTCCGGAGGCCCGCCGCCGCGAGGATCGGGTTCATGCTACGCGGCGCCTGCGGACGAGCGTCCAGAGGCCGCCGGGCAGGAACATGATGATCGCGAGCATCGCGAGACCGAGCGACATCTGCCAGACGTTCGGCGCGTACTGGTTGGCGATCGTGCGCAGAGCCTCGAAGATCGCCGCCGAGACGAAAGGCGCGAGCACGCTGCCCGTGCCACCGAGTATGGCGACGAACACAAATTCCCCCGAGGTGGTCCAGTAGGCAGTCTCCGGGTCCACGTGCCCGACCGCGAGCGCGACGAGCGCGCCGCCCATGCCCGCCAGCGCCCCCGCGGCGACGTAGTTGACGTACACCACGCGGTATACCGAGGCGCCCAGATACTCGACCCGCAGCTCGTTGTCGCGGACCGCCGCCGAGAGCCTGCCCCAGTGCGACGCAAGATAGCGGTGCAGCAGCCACGCGACGGCGAACATGAGCGCCACCGACGCCGCGTAGAACAGGCGCCGCTCGGTCCCGGCCGCGAGCGCGATGCCGGCGAAGCTTTTCGCGTGCAGGTTGAAGCCATCGGTGCTGCCGAGCGCGGAGCTCTTGACGAGCGCTCCGTAGAGGATCATGGAGAAGGCGAGCGAGAGCATGGCGAAGAAGATCTCACGGTAGCGCGCGAGCAGCAGCCCGAGGATGGCGGCGAGCGCTGCCGCGCAGGCGGTGCCGACCACGATCATCAGCGCGGCGTCGCCGAGCCCCGCGCGGTTCGCGAGCAGCGCCGCGGAGTAGGCGCCGAGCCCGAAGTAGAGGCCCTGGCCGAACGACACCAGCCCGGTGCGCATGAGCAGCACCAGCCCCAGCACGACCAGGCCCTTGGCGAGTGAAAGCGCTAGCAGGAAGACGAGCCACTGCGGCGCGAGTGGCGCCCCCGCGAGCAGCAGCGCGCAAAGGCTCGCCAGGGCGAAAACCGTGCGGTCACGGTTCATATCTTGCGCGCCTCCGGCGGGCTGAACAGACCCTTGGGCCGCGCGATCAGAACCGTCGCCATCACGAAATAGATCGTGAACAGCTCGGCCTCCGGCCAATGGCGCACCGCGATCGAGCGCACGATCCCGACCATGAGCGCCCCGAGCGCCGCCCCGCCAAGGCTCCCCAGCCCACCGACCACCACCACCGCGAACGAGAGCACGATCACTTCCACCCCGATGCCCGGCGAGACCGCGATCGTCGGCGCTGTGAGCGCGCCACCCAGGCCCGCCAGCATCGCGCCGACGCTGAAGGTGACGAGGTAGACACGATCAACGTTGATGCCCATGGCGGCGCTGATCTCGCGGTCGTGGATCACAGCAAGCAGCAGCTTGCCCTGGCGCGTCCGATAGAGCGCCCAGGCGAGGGCAAGTCCCACAAGCATTGCCACTGCGACCAACAGAAGGTTGTAGACGGGATACGCGAGGGTGCCGATCTGAAAATTGCCGGGAAGCGCGTACGGCTCGGGCAGCAGCTGCGATTCGACCCCCCAGACAAGCTTGATCGTGTCTTCGAGAATGAGGAAGACCGCGTAGGTGATGAGGAGCAGCACCACCTCGTCTCTGCCGTACATCCACTTGAGCAGCCCGCGCTCCAACAGCGGTCCCATGACGGCGCCGACGAGCAGCGCCGCGAGCGCGAGCATGGCGTAGCTGCCGGCGGCGGCATACCCTGCGGCGAGCCAGGCGCCGGCGATCGTGGCGGCCGTGTAGGCGCCCAGGGCGTACAGGCTGCCGTGCGCGATGTTGAGGATCTTCATCACGCCGTAGATCAGCGTGAGCCCCGCGGCCATCAGGAACAACCACGAGGCGTACACCACTCCGTCGAAGAGCACAGCGAGAATGTTGTTCACGGGACTCCGCGGCGCTCAGCACCGCCGAGCGCCGCAGCCTCCTCGCGCGGCAATTATCTCCTGAACCCGGACTTGATCCAGGCTTCGCTCTTCGTGCCTTCTGGCGGGTTGATCCGCTCGGGCGGATAGCGCTTCACGTCCACGATCCGCAGCTCGCCGCCGACCGTCTTCGCAGTGCCGATCGCGTTTTCCATCGTCGCCTGATGGCCCTTGCCGAGGGACAGCTTCACTGCTCCGCCGACGCCTTCGAAGGTCAGGTTCTCGAACGCCGCGATGATCTGGTCATCGTTCGGGTTCGCCGCGCCTGCCTTTTGCGCCTTCTCATAGGCCGTCTTCAGGCCCAGCAGCGCGTTCGTCGCCTTGTACGAGGCGTAGTTAGGCGGCACGTGATACCGCTCTTGAAACGCGCTCTTGAACCACCGGTTGAACTCGGTGTCGGGGGCAAAGGGTCCGAACGGCCCGCGCGCGCCTATGATGGTCCCGTCGGGGATCCGGGTTCCTAGGCGGTTGATCCCGGGCTCGCCCGCCGAAAGCACGATGATGTGCTTCTGGAACAGCCCGCGCGGGGCGCCCTGCAGCACCAGGCCCTCGAGATCGCCGCCCCAGAAGCTCGAGTGGATCACGTCAGCGTTCGAGGAGAGCAGCGTCGAGATCTCGGCGCCGAACTGACCGGCAAACAACTTGGTCATCTGCGAGGTCTTGACCTCGATGTCGGGCTTCAACGTCTTCATCGCCGCCTCGAAGTCCGCCCAGGAGTCCTGGCCCCACGCGTAGTTCTGGTTGATGCCGGCGATGGACTTCACGTTCGGGTGGCGCTCAAGCAGGTAAAGCGCTGCCGCGGTGTTGTCCATGGTGCCGTGAGGCCCGGTGCGGAACACGTACTTGTAGGAAGCGTCCTCGAAGATCCGCGGCGTGCCACAATCGAAGAGCACGGTGACTTTCTTCAGCTCTTCGGCCACCGGCGCGACCGCCAGACAGTCGCCACTCGAGATGTAGCCGATGACGTAGTCCACGCGCTGCGCGAGGTTGCGGAGCTCTGCGACCTGCTTTTGCGGCCGGCCCGCTTCGTCGATGATCACGAGCTCGAGAGGTCTGCCTCCGAATCCCCTCGTCGCGTACGGCGCGGGGACCGTTCCCGCGTTGAGCATCTCGGCCACCAGCTCGAACCCGTTGCGTGCCGGAACGCCGAACGGCCCGGCCGCGGCGCCGGATAGGAACGTCACGATGCCGATCTTGAGCGGCTGCTGCGCAGCCGCCGGCACCGCGGCAAGCGTGCAGGCGAAGGCCAGAATCATCGCGCGAAGCATCTGTTGCATGGGTTGCTCTCCTTTCTCAGGCCGCGACCTATCCTAGGCCGTATCGTTGCGCCCCGACCAGCGCGGGGAGGACGGGCGCCGCGAGCGCCCGTTGTCGGCACCGTGTCTCATGCGCCGGGCGCCCCTATCATGAGCGGGCACCCGGTCACGCCGACGATACTCCATCGGGAAGCGGCGTGCCAGGGATGGAAGCGCGCCTCGTAGGCGCCCCCAAAGGGGAGCAGAGTCCCCTTTCGAGCCGGCTAGGCCGGCCTCGACAGGAGCCAGAGCCCGAGTGTGGTGTTCCCGTCATGATGAACTGCTGCTCGGCGGGTCTCCCGCGCGGCAACGTCGTGGGGCCCGATGTCGTCCTCGTGGACATTGGCCTCCCGGATCTGGATGACTATGAGGTCGGACGCCGGCTCCGTGCCACGCTGGGCCCATCGGTGCGGCTTATCGCGCTGACCGGATACGGTCAAGACCAGGATCGGCAGCGACCCACGACGCGGGGTTCGATGTGCACCTGGTCAAGCCGGTGTCGGAGCGACTCCTCCGCGACGCCATGGAGACGCGCCACACGGCCCGCTGACCAGCATGGGCGCGTGCCAGGGCTGGGCCCGTCTCCTCCGGTCGGCGGTGTCGCCAAGGAACTGAATCCGGGAACCGAAAAAGAGACCGATAAGCAGTCCTGGCCTGCCCCCTGAAAACTGGGCCATTCTGGTTGGGAGTCCGGCCGGCTACGCTGCCCGCCGGGAGGATGAAGGGGGAAACTCTTGATGCTGGCCGTGGTTTTGGCCATGACAAGTGCAAGTGTGAAGGCGTCCAGATCAGCGAGCTTTCATAAGCGCTTGAACAATCGGATGAAAGTGTCCGGTGTATTCCTTCTGCACGTCGACGCGCTGCCAGTCTCCTTCGGTCAGCATCCGCCGGCAAGTCATGGCACCGCACGAACACGGCTCGCGGTCCTCGATATAGGCGTCCTCGACATTCCAGGTCCCTTGATCGAGGGTGATCTCTTCGCCTGGTTCGATGTCGCGTCTTGCGGTGAGCGTAACTTCGTCTGTTAGCCAGGTATTCGCGTCACAGGAATGGTTCAGATATTCGTCCAGGCTGATGTGCGGATCGCTGTTGGGGAGCGCGATGAACGTGTCCCGCTCTACGGGCCAGATGGAGCGGATGCGATAATCTCCGCATTCCATCTCCTGACGGGAAATTGTCTCTCCGCCGAACT
>JBKPDG010000087.1:0-7563 GCA_046727755.1 Actinomycetota bacterium | reverse complement strand
GCGCTACTGGGACGGCACTCGCTGGACCGACCAGGTCGCCAACGGCTCGACGCAGAGCACCGACCCCGCCCAATAGAGATCGCGCCCGGCGCGACGTGGAGCGGGTGACGGGAATCGAACCCGCGTCATCAGCTTGGAAGGCTGAGGCTCTGCCATTGAGCTACACCCGCGCGGTGCCGGCACCGTAGTCACCGGGATCCGTCGGGGAGGGCGGATTCGAACCGCCGACCGCCTGCCCCCAAAGCAGGTGCGCTACCACTGCGCCACTCCCCGGCACGCACCAGGGTAGAGGGGCCGACGAAGCTCGGGTATGCCAAGCTGCCCGCCGTTGCCCGATCGTGACGAGACGCGACCCGGATTCTTGAATCGTGCGACCAGTCGGCGCGCGCTGCTCCGCGGCGCCGTACTTGGTGCGGCCGGCATCGGGGCATCGCGGTACGCGTCGGGCGCGTCTGCGGGCGCATCGGTGGGTGCGGGGGCGAGGGGCGGGGGAGTGAACGGGCTGCCCTCTGCCGACCGGATGATGCGCTGGATCCGCGAGATCGTCGACCACGGCATCCGGCGTCCCGGGTACGCAGCCGACCGGTGGGTGGAGCGGTGGGCGGCCGACCGCTTCGAGCAGCTCGGGCTCGACGAGGTCGAGCTCGAGAAGGTCGACATCACCCGGTGGATGCCCGGGCCGGCGACGCTCGTCGTCGAACCCGGGAACCAGCGGTTCACGGGCTTCCCCGCTCCCTACACGTCGCCGGGCACGGTCGAGGCGGAGCTCGCCTCCCTGACCGACGCGGCGCCCGCCGGGTCGCTCACGGGGAAGATCGCCGTGTACGAGTTCACCCCGCTGGTGCTTCCCGGCGCGGCGCAGAACGGGCTCGCTACCGCGAGCTACGACCCCGATGGTGCACTGGAATCGGTGCGCCAGGTCCTCCCCTTCAATGCTCGCTTCAACAACGTGCTCGAACCGGCGCTGACCGCAGAGGCCGACGGCTTCGTCGGACTGCTCACCGGCTTCCCCTGGAACACGCGCGACTACTACGTGCCCTACGACGGCAAGGATCGCGACATCACCGCGGTCTGGCTGTCGGGCGACGACGGCAGGCGCCTGGCCGACCTCATCGCGTCAGGCGCGAGCCGAGCTCGCCTCGAGGTCGCGGCCAAACGCACTGAGGTCGTCACGCACAACGTCGTCGGGACGCTGCCGGGAGCGTCCGACGAATGGGTGATCGTGGCCTCGCATCACGACGGACCCTGGGCGTCAGCGGTCGAGGATGGCTCGGGGATCTCCCTCGTGCTCGCGCAAGCCAGTTACTGGTCGCAGGTGCCGGCCGCGCGTCGACCGCACAACATGCTGTTCTTGCTGACCGGCGCGCACATGTTCGGCGGCGCGGGCACGACCGCGTTCGTCGAGGCCCATAGCGACTTGATCGACCACGTCGTGCTCGAAATGCACCTCGAGCACGCCGCTCGCCAGTGCATCGGCGACGATGGACAGTTGGTGCCGACGGACGACCCCGAAGTTCGATGGTGGTTCACGAGTCAGAACCCCACGCTCGAGGGAACCGTGCAGTCCGCTCTCGCCCGCCAAGACCTGCGCCGCTCGGTCGTGTACCGACCCGATGTCTTCTTCGAGACGCCGCCGACCGACGGCGCCGCGTTCCACGCCGCCGGAGTGCCGCTGGTCCACTTCCTCACCGCACCGATGTATCTGTTCGACAAGCGCGACACGATCGACAAGATCCACGAGGCGAGCCTCGAGCCTCTGTCGCGCGCCACGATCGAGATCATCGAGGCGACACGGGGCATCTCGGCTTCCTCGATGCGCGCCGGCATCGCCCCGTCGGGCTGATCGAGATTCTCACCGGGCTCTCAGGTTGGCCTCAGGGCCGCTTCAACGGGGACCCGCAAGATGGCGCCGTGGACGATCTCGTCGGCCGGTCGCGTGGCACGGCAACCGCTGAGCTCGAACCGCGAACGAGCGGGCTCGCCCACGCAACACCCTCATCCCCCCAACCACCGGTCAGCCCTCCCGGCCGCGCTCGAGAGCGAGTGGGACCCGTCCGCCGCATGCTGCTCGCGGCGACGGCCGGCGGGTTGGCCGGTGCGCTGATCGCGTCGGGGGCGCTGGTCCTCACCGACGACTCGGGCGGGTCGCCGGCTTCCTCGCAGGCTGCCCAGCAGGTTCAGACGAGCGCGGCACAGGCGCAAGGCGACATCGCCGCGATCCTCGCCAAGGACGTGCCCGCCGTTGTGTCGATCACGACCGGCGGCGGACCGGTCCTGGGTCGGGGCGTAGGCAGTGGCGCCGCGACCGGCTTCGTCATCGATCCAGACGGGATCATCGTCACCAACGACCACGTCGTCGACGACGCGCAGAGTGTGACTGTCACGACGTCGGACGGCAAGGAGCTCACGGCCCGAGTGCTGGGCGAGGACGCGTCCTCGGATCTCGCGGTTCTCGACGTCGAGGCAACCAACCTGCCCGCCGTCGAGCTCGGTGACTCGGACCAGGTCCAGGTCGGTGACGACGTCGTCGCCATCGGCAACGCGCTCGACCTCGACGGAGGACTGAGCGCTACACGCGGAATCGTCTCCGGCTTGCATCGCGAGATCCCGACCCAGAACGGCGGACGGCTCGAGGGTCTCATCCAGACCGACGCCGCGATCAACCCCGGCAACTCTGGCGGACCTTTGGTCGACGCCCAAGGTCGCGTGATCGGCATCAACACCGCGATCGCCAATCCGAGCACCGCACAGAACGTCGGGTTCGTCATCCCGATCTCGCAGGCCAAGCCGATCATCGACAGGCTGCGCGGGGGCGAATAAGGGCACGCCGCGTGATGTCGCGCGTCGTGGATTACCGTCGTCAGAGAACGCAGGTGACTTTCGATGGCTTCTGACGTGAACGCTCCGGCACGGATCGTCGTCGTCGACGACGAGCCGTCGATCACCGACGCCGTGGCCACCGCGCTCGGATACGAGGGCTTCGACGTCGCCCAGGTCCACGACGGACGTGACGCGCTCGAGATCGTCACCGATCTGCGCCCCCATCTCGTCATCCTGGACATCATGCTGCCGGACCTCGACGGCGTGACGCTCCTCAAGCGGCTGCGCCAGGACGGCGTGAACGTTCCAGTGCTGTTTCTCACAGCGCGGGACGAGCCATCCGATCGTGTGGAGGGATTGGTCGCCGGCGGCGACGACTACGTCACCAAGCCCTTCACGCTCGCCGAGGTGGTAGCGCGCGTCCACGCCATCCTCCGCCGCACCCGTGGGGAGCCCGGCGGCGACAGCACCTTGCGCTTCGCGGACCTGGTCATGGACGAAGACACGCGCGAGGTCTGGCGCGGCGACGAGCCTCTCCAGCTGACGGCGACCGAGTTCAACCTGCTGCGGTTCTTCATGCGCAACCCCAAGCGCGTCCTCTCCAAGGCGCAGATCCTCGATGCGGTCTGGCACTACGACTTCGGCGGGAATCCCAATGTCGTGGAGACCTACGTGAGCTATCTGCGGAAGAAGCTCGACCGTCTGGGCCCCCCGCTCATCCAGACGATCCGGCTCGTCGGCTACGCGTTGCGAGAACCGGAGTCTTGAGGCGGGCGCGGCCGTGAGGCTGTCGTTACGGGCCCGTCTCCTGCTCGCCGTCGCCGCCGTCGCGCTCGTCGGACTGGTCGTTGCCGACATCGCGACATACACGGCGCTGCGTTCCTTCCTCGTCGACCGCGTCGACGAGAGCCTCGCCGCTGCGCACCGCCCCCTTATCCGATCGCTGTTCGGTCCGCTCGATCGCAATCCGGCTGGCGATGCGGGCGCGCTGGCGGCGGCGGCGCCCGGTGCGTATGTCGAGCTGCGCTCGCCAGACGGCTCGGCGCTCGTGAGCCAGTCGACGCGAGGCGAGTTCACGACCTCCCGCCCGAGTCTCCCGAAACGAGTATCGGGGCTCGAAGCGAACAGCGACGAGACCGCGACCTTCTTCACGGTCGACTCCGCGCACGGCGGAAGCGACGAGTTCCGCGTGCGCGCCGAGCGCCTGGCGGACGACTCCGTCCTCATGGTCGCGTTGCCGCTCGACGACGTGAACTCGACGCTGCAGCGGTTGCTCTGGACCATGGTCTTCGTGACCGCGGCGGTGCTCCTCGGCGCGGTCGGGCTCGGCTTGTGGCTGGTGCGGGTGGGGTTGCGCCCCCTCCGAAACATCGAGAGCACGGCGGCGAACATCGCGGGCGGCGAGTTGAGCCTGCGGGTTCCGGATGCCGACGAGCGCACAGAAGTCGGCCGGCTCGGCATCGCGCTCAACACGATGCTCGAGCGCATCGAGGACGCGTTCGCCAAACAGCAGGAGGCGGAGCGCCGCCTGCGGCGGTTCGTCGCCGACGCGTCGCACGAGCTGCGCACGCCGGTGAGCGCGGTGGGCGCGTATGCGGAGCTGTTCGAGCGGGGCGCGCAGCAGCGCCCCGACGACCTGGCGCGGGTGCTGCGGGGCGTTCGCGTCGAGACGTCCCGGATGCAGGCGCTCATCGAGGACCTGCTCCTGCTCACACGCCTCGACGAAGGACGGCCCCTCGAGCGCCAGCCGGTCGAGCTGGTTGGCCTGACCGGGGAGGCGGTCGAGGCGGCCCAGACGATCAGTGCCGACTGGCCGCTGTCGATCGAAGCCGACGAGCCGGTCGAGGTGACCGGCGACCGGATGCGGCTGCGGGAAGTGCTGGACAACCTCCTCGCCAACGTGCGGACCCACACGCCCCCGGGGACGCCCACAACGGTTCGGGTTCACTCGGAGGACGACGAGGCTGTCATCGAGGTGGCCGATGAGGGGCCCGGGCTCGACGCCGAGGACGCGGCCCGGGTGTTCGAGCGCTTCTACCGCGCCGACCCATCGCGCGCCCGGGACCGGGGCGGGACGGGACTCGGCCTGGCGGTGGTGGCGGCGCTGGTCGGGGCGCACGGCGGCCGCGTCGACGTCGACACCAGCCGCGGGGACGGGGCGACGTTCCGCGTTCGCCTGCCGGTGGCGCCGGTCAGCGTTCCGCAGCCTGTTCGACCGTGAGGCCGACCTCCTGGCCGTGGGACAGCTCGAGGTTGTTGCCGTCCGGGTCGGTGATGAACGCCCAGTAGCCCACCGGCGGGCCCGAGTCGTGCGGGCCGAGGACGGCCCGGCCCTCGCGCCGGGCGAGCTCGCATCGCCGTTCCACCTCGGCACGGGTCTCGCACCCGACCCCGAGGTGCGAGAAGCCGGTGAGACCTCCGCCGGGCCGGTCGTGCTCGATCAGCACCACGACGAACGGCCGGGTGCGGTCGCTCACCCACACGACCTCGTCGCCGGTCTGGTCGTCGCGGCGGCGGTGCACGGCGTCCATGTCGGCGAACCGCCGGTAGAAGTCGAGGCTGGCTTCGAGGTCCGTGACGGGGAGCGCCACGTGCGTGAGCCCGCGGTCGATGCGCACGATCTCTCCTGTCGTCGTCGCAAGCTCTGACGGCAGCGTAGGGGACCCCCGGCCGCTCTCCGGGAAGTCAACGGAAGCCGGGAAGGGCGGCTGTACACTCGCACTCCCCATGGCCCCGGTCACGACGTCGGTCGAAGAGCTTCCCGAAAACAAGGTCAAGCTCCACGTCTCGATCCCCGCCTCGGAGTTCGAGCGCGCGATCGACTCCGCCTTCCGAAAGCTGGCCGGCGAGGTGAAGATTCCGGGGTTCCGCCCCGGGAAGGCGCCCCGCCAACTCCTCGAGGCGCGACTCGGCACCGACGTCGCCCGGGACCAAGCACTGCGGGACTCCCTTCCCGGGTACTACGCCGACGCGATCCAGTCTGAGGAGCTCGACACGATCGCCGCGCCCGAGATCGACATCACCGCGGGCGAGGACAGCGGCGACGTCGAGTTCGACGCCGTCGTCGAGGTCCGCCCCGTCGTCGAGCTGCAGGACTACCTGGGGCTCCGGGTCGAGGTGCCCACGCCGGCGGTCACCGACGACGTCGTCGATACCCAGGTCGATGCGCTGCGCGACCGCTTCGCCGACCTCGAGGACTCGTCCCGGCCCCTCGCCGAGGGCGATTACTCGCAGATCGACATCAAGGGCTACGTCCACGACGAAGCGATCGACGCCCTCACCGCCACGGACTACCTCTACGAGGTCGGCTCCGGCCTGCTCGTCCCGAAGCTCGACGAGGAGCTGGCGGGGAAGCGACCCGGGGACATCCTGAAGTTCAACGACACGTTGCCGGAACGCTTCGGCGAGCGGGCCGGCGAAGACGTCGCCTTCCAGGTGCTGATCAAGGAAACGAAACGGAAGGTCCTGCCCGAGGTGACCGACGAGTGGGCGTCCGAGGTTAGCGAGTTCGACACTGTCGACGACCTCCGCGCCGACATCCGCAAGCGCCTCGAGCTCGTGAACACCGTGCAGGCGCAGGTCGCCGCGCGCGACAAGGTCCTCGACGCCGTCGCCGACCTCGTGACGATCGACCTGTCCGACGCCTTGGTCCAGAGAGAGATGGAGCAACGCCTGCACGACATGGCGCATCGACTCGAGGCGCAGGGGGTGACGCTCCAGCAGTACCTCGAGGCGACGGGGACGGAGGAGCAGGCGTTCGTGCAGCAGGTGCGCGAGACCGCCGAGCGGGGCGTGCGCGCCGACCTCGCGTTGCGCGCCGTTGCGGCGCAGGAGGGCATCGTCGCGACCGACGAGGAGCTGGACGAAGAGGTCGCTCGTCTGGCCGAGCGCCTGGAAGAGAAACCCAAGAAGGTCCGGCGCGATCTTGAACGCAGGGGCATTCTGGAGGCGGTACGCTCGGACATCGCCAGAGGGAAAGCCGTTCGATACGTCGTCGACCACGCCGAAGTGGTCGACGAAGCCGGGAACCCGCTGGACCTGAAGGTTCCGGAGGGGGAGCCGTCGCCAACCGAGGAAGCGCTGGAACAGGGACCTGGCGACGACGCCGGGAGCGAGCCATCCAAGGAGCAAGCAGAGGAGCCCCAGGCGTGAGCGAGATCGAGCCCATCCGCAACTACCTTGTCCCCACGGTCATCGAGCAGACGAACCGCGGCGAGCGTGCCTTCGACATCTACTCCCGGCTGCTCAAGGAACGCATCATCTTCCTCGGCACGCCCATCGACGACACGATCTCGAACCTGATGATCGCCCAGCTGCTGCACCTCGAGAGCGAGGATCCCGACAAGGACATCTCGGTCTACTTCAACTCGCCGGGCGGGGAGATCACGGCGCTCTTCGCGATCTACGACACGATGCAGTACATCAAGCCCGACGTGTCCTCCATCTGCGTCGGACAGGCCGCCTCGGCGGCGGCGGTGCTGCTCGCGGCGGGCGCCAAGGGCAAGCGCTACGCCCTCCCGCACGCCCGCATCCTGATCCACCAGCCGCACGGCGGCGCATCCGGTCAGGCGGTCGACATCGAGATCCAGGCCAAGGAGATCATCCGGATGCGAGAGCTGCTGGACGAGATCATGGCCCACCACACGAGCCAGCCGGTCGAGAAGGTCGCGCACGACACCGACCGCGACTTCATCATGAGCGCGGTCGAGGCGCAGGACTACGGCATCGTCGACGAAGTGATCA
>JBKPDG010000086.1:0-2409 GCA_046727755.1 Actinomycetota bacterium | reverse complement strand
CCGCCGGCTGGGACTTTCTGACCAACCACGCCCACGTCCTCCTGTCCGTCTCCCAAGACCCGGGCATCCGGCTGCGCGACATCGCCGCGGCGGTGGGCATCACCGAGCGCGCCGCCCACCGGATCCTGTCCGAGCTGGTTGAAGAGGGCTACGTGCTGCGCGAGCGACACGGGCGGCGGAACCGCTACGAGGTCAAGCCCGAGCTTCCCCTGCGGCATCCGCTGGTCCAGGAGCGCGAGGTCGGCGACCTGCTCAACGTGCTGCGGAGACCGCAGCGGCGGGCGAGGAATGTCGGGCGGCCGAGCAGCGGCGCGGCTGGGCGGGCGGCGGTCCGTTAGGGCGACCCTGCACGCGTGGCTCGCACGGGCGCGGGCATCAGGGCGGCGCCGACGATCACGAGGCCAAAGGCGATCATGCGCCCGCTGATCGCCACCGGCCCCGTCCCGATCGGGTCACGGAAGACCAGAATGCCCCCGACGATCGCGACCAGGTTGGCCGCGACCGAGGTGAGCGCTATGACCTCGACGCCCGGGCCGAGCTGCAAGCTGCGTGCCGAGGCATAGAAGGCGACCACCGAGGCGATCAGCGCCGCCACCGACCACGGGCTGAGGATCTCGAGCACCCCGTTCCCAACGGCGTTGGTCAGATACTTGAGGGCGATGTCGGAAACGCCGAACAGTGCGCCCGCGGCCACCCCGAGGAGCATGCCCTCCCGCACGCGCAGGACGCTGACGCGGCTTGAGATGATCGCGAGCCCGGTGGCAAGGCCAAGGACGGTGCACTCCACGGCGATCAACGCGGCCGGCGCATAGTCAGGAGCCTCGTCTCCCTGCGATCCCGAGGTCACCCCGATGACGGCAAGCCCGGCCGCGGTGACGAGCAGGCCGATCCATTGCCGGCGTCCGAGGTGGAAACCGAAGTAGCGCTCGGCGAGCACGGCGAGGAAGACCAGCCCGCCGGATAGCACGGCCTGCACGATCGACAGCGGCGCCAGCGCGAGCGCGGCGACGTGAAGGACCCAGGCGCCGACCGCCACCGCCCAGCCGATGGTGAACCACTTGGAGCGGAAGAGACCGGCGGCGCTTCGCAGCGGGTGGCGGACGCGTACCGCCGGCGCCAAGACCGCGCCGCGGTGCTTGAACAGGAAGGCGACGTTCGTCGCGAGCGCGCAGGCCAGTGCGAGGGCAAGTCCGACGATCACCCGGTGTCATTTTCGCCGTGCAGCAGCAGCGAGTGCGTTCGGGTCGTCCGCCGCCCCGAAAACCCGCCTGAGGCCTGGCTGGTCGCCGCGACGGCTTCCTCCTGACCACCTCCGCACGACCACCGCCCTCCCCCCCACGCACTTTCACTTGTTGTGAGCCACATCCGAAGCGCCAGTGACCCTCGTGGTGCGCCCGCCCTGAGCGCTTCCTAACGCGACCTCACCGCCACCCCCAAACCCCGGCATACATGGTCACCAGCCGGTGACGGCCTTACATCCGATCTGCCAGCGAAGCACCCGTAGCGCTACGCCCCGGTGGTCCCTAGCGTTCGCTCGTCGGTGAGCCCGTCGAGCGTGCATCGACGATTGCGAGCACGGCCACGAGATCCCGATCCTGGTCCCAGCGGTAGACGACCACCATCCAGCGCCAGGGACCGAGGATGAATCGCCGGCCCGCGAAGCGGCCCCCGAGCTCAGGCCCGAGGCGCGGAAACTCGGCAAGCGATCGGAGGGCACGGGCGAAGCGCGCCTCGGTGTCCGCGGGAAGGCTATGGCTGCGAATCAGCGCCTGGAGGTCGGCACGGGCGGCCGCGGTGACGACGACACGCGCCACTTAGGAGAGCTCGGAGAGCTCCGAGTACTGGCCGCGCACGACCTGCTCCTCGGCCGCCTCCACCCGCTCGAGCAGGCCGGGGATGCCCTCCAGGAGCTCGGTGACGGTCCGAGGATCCGGGTCGGCCTCCTCGATCGCGCTGGCCAGCAGCGACCGGGCGAGAGTCCCGTCGGAGACGTGGGTGCGCTCGGCGAGTCGCGCCAGCTTCGTCGCGTGCTCGTCGTCGAGAGTGACGTTCACTCGTTTGCTCACTACACAGATCGTAACGAGTTGTGTGGCGACCCATCCGAACGCCTCGCCGCCGACGACGATAATTGGGCACCAGTGCCCAAAACGCCCTGTACCGCCCGTAAATAGCGAGGAATTAGGGACCCAGGAGCCAGACTGGCGGGAGGTGGATCATTCCGCTTGGGAATGGGGAAAACGGCCCCTCCGAAGCACCCTCCGGAGCGCTCCTGTCACGCCGGAGGCCGCGGGTTCGAGTCCCGTCGCTCCCGTTCTAGATTTGGCTTGCTAGAGCCAAATCCGCGTACTCCCATCCGAGCGCCCGGACAACAGTTCGGCCCGGATTTGGCCCAGACGTCCTCGGTGGCTT
>JBKPDG010000085.1:0-3773 GCA_046727755.1 Actinomycetota bacterium | reverse complement strand
CCTTCGGGAACCTTGATGATGCGCGGGACCTTCGCCATGATCGGCCCGGAGGGGATCCGGTCGAGCATCTGCACGACCATGCGCGCCGCCTCGCGCGTCTCCTGGAGCCGCACCCAATAGCGGGCGTACGAGTCGCCGTCGGGGTGCGTCCAGACCTTGAAGTCGAGCTCGGGGTACACGAGGTACGGCTTGCCGTCGCGCCGGAGGTCCCAGTCGACGCCCGACGCTCGCAGGTTCGAGCCCGAGACCCCGTACCCGGTGCCGACCTCGGACGGGATGATCCCGATCGAACGCGTACGACCGTGGAAGATCTCGTTCTCGGCGACGAGCTCCTCCAGGGTGTTGCAGGCGTCGAAGACGACCTTCATGGTGTTGCGGCACTCGTTGACCCAGCCCCACGGCAGATCGTCCTTGAGCCCGCCGATGCGGTTGAAGTTCGGATGGAAACGGCCTCCGGTCGCGGCTTCGATGAGGTTGAGCACGTGCTCGCGGTCTCGGAACCCGTAGAACGGCGGCGTGAGCGCGCCCACCTGGAGGCCCATCTCGCCGAGGAAGAGCATGAACGTCGCGATGCGTGACAGCTCGGTGAGGATCGTCCGGATGTACTGGGCGCGCGGCGGCGCCTCGATGCCCATGAGCAGCTCGGCGCCGTGCATGAACGGCACCTCGTTGGCGAAGCTCGACAGCCAGTCGATGCGGTTGATGAGCGTCGTGACCTGCGGGTACGTCCGGAACTCGGTGAGCTTCTCGTAGCCGCGGTGCATGTAGCCGATGACGGGGTCGGCCGAGACCACGCGCTCGCCGTCGAGGCGGACGACGACCCGCAACGTGCCGTGCGTGGCCGGGTGCTGCGGGCCGAGGTTGAGGATCATGTCGCCGGTGTCGAGCTCGACGTTCACCTGCGCGTCGGCCAGGTGACGCCACGCCTGCCGGTCGACCGCGAAGTCGACGCTCACGAACCATCCCCCTCGTCGGCATCCGCCGACTGGGCGGCTTCGGCCTGCCCGGCCTCCGCCGCCCCGTTACCTTCGGCCGCTTCCGCGACCGGGGCGTCCTCACCCGGCATCGGTTCGACGTCGACAAGGCCGGGCCAGGGCTTCACCACCCGGGCGAGCAGCGGGTAATCCTTGCGGAGCGGATGGCCCTCGAACTCGGACGGGAGATAGAGGTGCCGCAGACTCGGGTGGCCGTCGAAGGCGACGCCGAACATCTCCCAGCACTCGCGCTCGTGCCACTCGGCGCCCGGGTACGTCGTCACCCACGACTCGGCGCGCGGATCGCGCTCGTCGACGTCGGTCTTGAGCGTCACCCCCCAGTGGCGCTTCGTGGACTCGACGTGCGCGAACACCTGCAGCCGGCCCGAGGACCCGGCGACGCCGAAGGTCATCTCCGTCGGCTGGACCGGTGAGGACGTGTCACCGCCCGCCTCCTCGCCCTCGCGCGGCGCGGGCTGCCAGTCGATCCCGGCGATGAACGAGAGGTAGTCGCATTCGAGCTCGCGCTTGCTGACCTCGGCCGCCCGTCGCCACGCATCGGGCTTCACGCGCACGACGAGCATGCCGAAGGCGTCGGCGGACTCGACGATCCCATCCCCCAGCTCGCGCTCGAGGCGGACCAACAGCTCGTGCTCCGTCTCGTCGAGCGGCCGGGTCTCGCCTGCCGCCTGCTCGTCGGTCGGCGGCGCGCCGGCCTCAACTTCCTGGGCGGCGTCCGCCGCCTGCGGCTCGTCGGTCTCGGCGAGCTGCTGCTCGGCGCTCACCTCATCGGCGACCGCATCCTCCTGGGCGGCGTCCGCCGCCGACTCGCGCTCGAGGTCGTCAGCCAACGACGATCGGCTCCCCGGTCCAGCGGGCCTTGAGCTCGTCGTTCCCGATGCCCTCCTGCTGAATGCGCTCCTGGAGCAGGACGATGCCCTGGAGCAACGCCTCCGGCCGCGGCGGGCACCCGGGCACGTACACATCGACCGGGATGATCTGGTCGACGCCCTTGGTGACCGAGTACGAGTCCCAGTACGGACCACCGCAGTTGGCGCACGCACCCATCGAGATCACGTACTTCGGGTCGGGCATCTGCTCGTAGAGCCGCTTGATGGCGGGCGCCATCTTGTCGGTGACCGTGCCCGAGATCACGACGAGGTCGGCCTGGCGGGGGCTGGCCGGGAAGGGGATGACGCCGAGGCGCATCATGTCGTAGCGAGGGCTGGCGAGCGCGGCGCCCATCTCGATCGCGCAGCACGCGAGCCCCCACTGGAACATCCACAGCGAGTACTTGCGGCTGTAGTTGAGCAGCCATGTGAGCGGCTTGGGCACTTTGCCCCGCTCGACTAAGCCCACCGCAGCACTCCTTTGCGCCAGGCATACACCAGGCCCAGCGCGAGGATCACGACGAAGATGACCATCTCGACCAGCGCGAACGTCCCGAGGCCCTCGAGGCGGATCGCCCACGGGAAGATGAACACGGCTTCGACGTCGAACATCACGAAGAGCAGGGCGTAGACGTAGTAACGGATGTTCGACTGGCCGAAGCCGGAGACAGGGTCCGAGCCGGCTTCGTAGGTGATGTACTTCTCGTCCTGCGCCCGGTTGGGGCGGAGGAGCCGCCCCACGCCGAGCATTGCGCCGAACATCAGCACCGCGGCCCCGGCGAGCACCGCGACCGCGAGATAGGTCTGGTAGTACGTCGTCACCGCGCGACCCCCAGGCCGACGGGAGTAGGACCCAAACGGACACTACACCGACCGAATTCCGGCGCTACAAACGGCGCGACTGACCCCAAACCGTTGTTGATCGACGGGAATCGCTGGTGTTGCGGGGTCGTTCCTGTTCGTGATGGTCCGGCAATCGCGCCTCCGACGCGACCAGAATGAGCGCCGAGGTTCGCCCGTGAGCGTCATTCGTCCGTCCACACCGAGAAGGCCCCGACGCCTCCAGCCGCCGCCCGACCGGCCGCGCACCGCGTTCGTCCTGTCGGGTGGAGGCAATCAGGCCGTCAGCCAGGTCGGCATGCTGCGGGCGCTGCTCGAGCGGGACATCGTCCCCGACGTCGTGATCGGCACGTCGGCGGGCGCGCTCAACGGAGCGGTGGTCGCGACCGCCCCGACCGCCGCCGGCGTCGAGCACCTCGCCGACGTCTGGATGTCGATCCGCTCGGGCGAGGTGTTTCCGGGCAACAAGCTCGCCCGGGCCTGGAACGTGCTACGCCGCGACGATCACTTGTTCACGAACGAGGGCTTGCTCTCGATCCTCGATCGGGCCCATACGGCCCCGACGTTCGCCGAGACCGAGGTGCCGCTGCGGGTGGTGGCGACCGACCTGACCACCGGGGAGGAGGTCGTGTTCGCGTCCGGCGACGTCCAGCTGGCGCTGCTCGCGAGCGCCGCGCTCCCCGCGCTCTTCGCGCCCGTCGAACACGACGGGCGGCTGCTCGTCGACGGCGCGATCACGAACTCCGTGCCGCTGTGGCATGCGCTGTCCGGGCCGACCGACCGCATCTACGTGTGCAACGTGTCGGGTGCCCTCGTCGAACGGCGCATGCGCTCCCCCCTGGACGTCGCGGTGCGAGCCTTCGCGATCTCCCGCAACCAGCGCTTCGACCTCGAGCTCCGCCACGCGCCCCCGGACGTCGACGTCGTCGTGCTCCCGAACCCGTCCGACGAGCGGGAGCTCTTCGACTTCTCCGACTCGCTGATGCTCATCGAGGAGGGGCACCACCTCGCCGCCCGTGCCCTCGACGAGCACGAGGTCGAGCGGGTCCGTCCCCGCGAGCGTGCCCGC
>JBKPDG010000084.1:0-16178 GCA_046727755.1 Actinomycetota bacterium | reverse complement strand
GAACGGCCTCGGAGCTGGTTGTCGATGCGCCGGCTCTCGTGCCTCTCGGTACCGAGCACGTAGAGGCCGCCGAGCTCGCGGACGTGGTCGCCGGCCGGGCGGCACTCGTCCCGGAACTTCTCCACCAGATCCTTGAAACGCTCGGGAGCCTCGTCGGGGGTCGACCCCTCTGCGAGCAGCTCCTGGCGGGCCAGGCCCTCGGGGTTGCCGCCGAGCAGGATGTCGACGCCGCGGCCGGCCATGTTCGTCGCCACGGTCACGGTGTGCGGCCGCCCCGCCTGCGTGACGATGAGCGCTTCCTTCTCGTGTTGCTTCGCGTTCAGGACGGAGTGCGGGACGCCGCGCTTCTCGAGCAGCCGCGACAGCTTCTCCGACTTCTCGACCGAGATCGTCCCGACGAGCACAGGCTGACCGCTCTCGTACCGCTCTTCGATGTCGTCGGCGACGGCGTTGAACTTGGCGTCCTCGGTCTTGTAGATGAGGTCGGGCTGGTCGTCCCGGATCATCGGCACGTTGGTCGGGATCCCGACGACCTCGAGCGCGTACGTGTGCGCGAACTCGCCCGCCTCGGTCAACGCCGTTCCCGTCATGCCCGAGAGCTTCTCGTACATGCGGAAGTAGTTCTGCAGCGTGACCGTCGCCAGCGTCTGGTTCTCCGCCTTGACGCGGACGCCTTCCTTCGCCTCGACCGCCTGGTGGAGGCCCTCGCTCCAGCGGCGCCCTTCGAGGATGCGCCCGGTGAACTCGTCGACGATCTTCGCCTCACCGTTCTGGATGACGTAGTCGACGTCCCGCTTGAAGAGCTCCTTCGCGCGGAGCGCGGCTTGGAGTTGGTGGACGAAGTTCTGATTGACGTGCTCGTAGAGGTTGTCGACCGCGAGAGACTGCTCGACGCGCGTCACGCCTTCCTCGGTGGGGACGACCGTGCGCTTCGCTTCGTCGACCTCGTAGTCGCGGTCGCGCTGGAGGCCCTTCACGACCCGAGCGAACCGGTAGTACAGCTCCTGCGCGTCGTCCGCCCGGCCCGAGATGATCAGCGGCGTCCGCGCCTCGTCGACGAGGATCGAGTCGACCTCGTCGACGATCGCGAAGAAGTGGCCCCGCTGGACCTGCTCCTCCTTCGAGAGGGCCATGTTGTCGCGGAGGTAGTCGAAGCCGAACTCGTTGTTGGTGCCGTAGGTGATGTCGGCCTGGTAGGCGGCGCGCTTCGAGTCGGGGTCGTCGATCTGCGGGACGACGACGCCCACCTCGAGGCCGAGGAACCGGTAGATCTGGCCCATCCACTCGGCGTCGCGTCGGGCGAGGTAGTCGTTGACGGTCACAAGGTGGCACCCGTAGCCGGCCAGCGCGTTGAGGTAGAGCGGCAGCGTGGCGACGAGCGTCTTGCCCTCGCCCGTCTTCATCTCGGCGACCCACCCGAAGTGGAGCGCGGCGCCGCCCATGATCTGGACGTCGAAGTGCCGCTGCCCGAGCGTGCGTTTGGCCGCCTCCCGCACGACCGCGAACGCCTCGGGGAGCATGTCGTCGAGCATCTCGACCCGATCGGCCTTCGTGTCGACCTGCGCCAGCCGACCCTGGAACTCGCTGGTCATCGCGCGCAGCTCGGCGTCGGAGCGCGCCTCCATCTCGGGCTCGAAGGCGGCGACCTCGGGGACGATCGTCTCGACGAGCTTGAGCTTCCGGCCTTCACCCGCGTGAAGGAGCTTGTTGAAGAGACCCATGTGGTCTCCGAGTGTACCGACGGCCGTCGTCACGTCCCCTCGCGCATGACCGAGGCGAGCGTCGGGGTGCATGCCACGATGCCGCCCTGATGACGGCTGTCCAGAGCGCAGAGCGCCCGCCCCGTGGGGAGGCGCGGGTGCGGTGGTGGCAGCGCGTCTCACCCCTCCTCGTCGGGTGCGTCGTCGCCGTCGTCGTTGCCCTCTGGTCCACCGGCGGCGCCTGGGGAGGACTGCCGCCCCACGGCGAGGACGTCATGGCGTATCTGGTGCGGGCGGACTTCGCGCTTCCGCATCTCGTGGCCCACGGCCGGCTCGACGGATGGTTCCCGCGCTTCTACCTCGGCTACCAGGAGTTCTTGTTCAACGGCCCCGGGGTGACGTGGGCGATGGGCGCGCCACGGGCGGTGACCCTCGGCGCGCTGTCCAACGACGGCGCGCTCAAGGTCGTCGGCGTGGTGTCTTTCGCGGCGCTGCCCGCCGCGATGGCGTTCCTCGCCCGGTCGCTCCGGCTCGGCCGGCTGGCGGCCGGCGTGGCCGCCGTGCTCTCGCTCCTGGTGTCGAGCCAGTTCGGTCCCGGCCTCCAAGGCCTGTATCAAATCGGCCTCGTCTCGCATCAGCTGGGGGCGCCACTCTTCTGTCTCTCCCTCGGCGCGCTGTTGCGCGTCCCGACAGATGCGCGGCGGCGCTGGATCCTGCTCGGTGCGGTGTCGCTGGCCGCGCTCACGATCACGCACCTCATCTCCGTGATGATCCTCGCCGTCGTCCTGGCGCTTCTCGCGCTCGGATTCCGGCGCACCGACCTGGGACGCGCTGCGCTCACCAGGTTCGCCCTGACCTGCGGGTTGGCGGCGACGCTGGCCGCGTGGTGGCTGATCCCCGCGCTCGTGCACCGCGACCTCCGAGGCGAGGTAGCGACGTGGGCGACGCCTGCGTTCGGGGATCGCATCGACGCGATCGTGAACGGCGACATCCTGTTCCGCCCGTACACCGTTTGGATCGTCGTCGTAGGCTGGGTCTACGGGCTCGTGCGCATGCGCCGCCGCCCGTTCGGGCTCTTCGTCGTCGCGACACCCGTGGTGTACCTCGTCATCGCGCACTGGGCCGCGTCGCGCTGGCCCGACAACGAGGTGGCCATGCAGCTCGCCAACCGGGGGCTTGGCTACGCCGGGCTGCTCGCGATCCTGCCCGTGTCTGCCGCCCTTGCGGAGGTCGCGCAGTCCGCGGGCGCGCGACTGGCGAGATGGCGCTGGGCTGGGCCGGCTGCTGCCGCGGCCGCGCTCGCCGTCCCCGTCGTCGTCGTCCTGTCGCCACTCGGCCCCGACCGGGACGCGGCGCGCGAGCTCGCGCCGCCCGTCCCGCAGCTGCAGCGCGCCGCCGCCGAGCTCCGGCGTGTCGTCCCGGACGGCGCCCGGTTCGTCACCCAGCGCGACTACCCGGGCGAGGTGCTGCGCACGGGTGTGCTCCTCCCGCCGACGTGGCTGGCTCGCACCTCCGGTCGCGACTCGCTCAACGGCTGGAACCTCGAATCGTCGAGCACTCCCGCGCCTGCTCTCGAGCCCGACCTGTACCTCGGGCGCCGCCCCGCCGACGTTGACGCGGACGTGCTGAGCAGGCTCGGCGTCTCACACGTCGTTGCGACCGGTGACAAGTTCGCCGACGTGCTCGCGGCGTCGGACCGGTTTGAGCTCGTGTGGCGGGAGTCGCCGGTCGCGGTCTTCGCCCTGCGTGCCGTCCCGGGTCAGCCCACTCCGGCCGCGCTCGTCGCCACCGCATCACCGGCGTCAGCGCGCGTCACGCGTGCCGACCCGGAACGACTGCGCATCGACGTCGACGCGTCGACCGATACTCCTGCCACCGTGGCGGTCGCGTGGTCACCCAAGTGGCACGGCCGCGTGGACGGACGGCCGGTCGAGCTCGGTCGAACGGCCGACGGCCTCATCGAGGTCCGGCTCCCGGCAGGACGGAGCACGTTGGAGCTCGACTACGGGACCGACGGCTGGGACCGCCTCGGCGTCGTGATCAGCGCGCTGGCCCTGCTGCTCCTGGCGGCGCTCGGCGTGCGCGCTGTGTTGGGCCGACGCCGCACGTCCGCGAACTAGTCGACCGCGGCGGCGGCTTCGCCGACCGCCGCCGCACAGCCCGAGCTTGCGAGGGCGTCAATCAACATCGAGCAGCTTCTCGCGCATTGCGTAGACGACGGCTTCCATCCGTGAGTGCAGGTGCAGCTTCTCGAGGATGTTGCGCACGTGGTTCTTCACCGTGTTCTCCGAGATGTACAGCTCCTCGGAGATCTCACGATTGCTGAGGCCCTTCGCGACGAGCTTCAGGACATCCAGCTCGCGATCGGTGAGGCTCGGCAGAAGCGTGCGGTGACGCTCTTCGGCCTGTTGCACGAGGGCGTTGAACTCGGTCAGCAACTTCGAGGCCATCGACGGCGAGATCAAACTGTGCCCGCGGGCGACAGCGCGCACCGCGTCGGCCAGCTCCTCGATGGAGATCTCCTTCAGCAGGTAACCGCTCGCGCCGGCCTTCACCGCCGCGTAGAGGTCCTCTTCGCTGTCGGACACCGTGAGCATGATCACCTTGGTGTCGGGCAGGCGCTCGCGGATGCGGCGGGCCGCCTCGATGCCCGTCGAGCGAGGCATGCGGACGTCCATGACAACGACGTCCGGTGCCATCTCCTCGGCCCGGTGGACAGCCTCGATACCGTCGCCAGCCTCGCCGACGACCTTGATGTCGGGCTCCTCGGAGAGCACGAGGTCCAGACCGCGCCGGAACAGCGCGTGGTCGTCGACGATGACCACGCGAATGGTCTCGCCCTCGTTCATGGCCGTGCTCGCCCGGGCCTCACCCGACGGTCTCGATCAAGCCGAGGTTCCCGTCCCGACGTCGATAGATCACGGCAGCATGGCCGTTCTCGGCGTTCGTGAACAAGAAGAAGTCGTGCCCGAGCAGTTCCATCTGGAGCGCGGCTTCCTCGGGGCCCATCGGCTTCATCGTGAACCGCTTCGTCTTGACGATGCGGTCGGCGAGACGGTCCTCGTCGTCGCCATCGCCGTCTCCGTCGAGCGTGGCATCGAGTCCGACCTCGTCGGTGTTCCCGGCGCCCTGATGTCGACGCCCGGCGTGGGCGCGCGTGACGCGCTTCTCCTTGATCCGAGAAACCTGATGCTCGACCTTGTCGAGGACCAGGTCGAGCGCGGCGGCGGGTTCGGACGCGGCGGCGTGGGCCTTCACGAAGTTCCGCTTCAGGTGCACGATCACGTCGCAGACCTGGTTTTCGGAGACGCGGCGGTTACGAAGCTCGGAGAAGTCGACCTCGACGCGGCCGGCGTCGTGCGTGAACCGCGAGATCTTCCGGATCTTCGCTCGGGCGAGCTTGCGCAGCCGGGGTGAGACCTCGACGTTCTTCCCTCGCACCACGATGTCCATGAGAGGACGTTCATCATACGCGACGGGCCGCCGGCTGACCTGGGGAGACGCGGGCGGGACGGGGAGTGCGCGCGGCCGTGACCGCGACCACGGAGATCACACCGGCACGTCGGAGCGCGGCGGCGGCCGCGGCGATCGTCGCGCCGGTGGTGGCGACGTCGTCGACGAGGAGCGCTCGAGCCGGGAGCCCGATGGATCGGGCGTCGAACTGCGGCCCGGCGCGACGGGCGGCCGCCGGCCGGCCGGTCTGCGGAGGTCCCGGCCGCCGTCGCAGCGTCGGACGGGCGCGCAGTCCGAGCTCACGAGCGACCGCACGTGCCAGGACCTCGGCGTGGTCGAACCCGCGGGCGTGCCGTCGCGAGGTGGTCGTCGGCGTCCACGTCGCGAAGTCCACGTCCGAGTCGGCGCCGGCGACGACGACCAACCGGGCCATGTGCTCGGCGAGCCACGGCACCGTCGCCCGCGTGCGCCAGTACTTGACGCGAGCGACGAGCTCACGCGCCACACCCTCGTACGCGAACGGAGCCAGGCAACGGTCGACGCCGGCGGGCGGCGGGAGCGCCGGAGGCGCACGCAGCGTGCGCGCGCACTCAAGGCATACCGGCTCCGCAGGGCGACCGCACCCCGGGCACGAAGCCGGGAACACGGCCTCCACGAGCGCGCGCCACGGGTTCATGTGCCGGACCGTACCGACGGGGTACGACACCTACGCCTATGCGTTCACGGAGCCCGCTGAGCGGGCTCTACGCACGCATCGTGGCTGCGCGCAGCGCGTCGTCGTACGGCGGGCGGAGGACGCCGTGTTCGGTGACGATGGCGGTCACGAGCCGGGCAGGCGTGACGTCGAACGCGCGGTTCGCCGCACCCACGCCCTCCGGCGCGATGCGCTCGCCGGCGATGCTGACCACCTCGTCGTCGGGACGCTCCTCGACCGGGATCGCGGCGCCCGTCGGTGTGGCGAGGTCGATCGTCGATGTCGGGGCGGCGACCACGAAGGGCACGTCGTGCTCACGCGCGAGCACGGCCAGCGAGTAGGTGCCGATCTTGTTGGCGACGTCACCATTGGCGGCGATGCGGTCGGCGCCGACCATGACGACGTCGACATCACCCGTGGCCATGAGTGAGCCGGCCATGACGTCGGCGATCACGGTCACAGGGATGCCGAGCCGCTCGAGCTCCCATGCGGTCAGGCGCGCGCCCTGGAGCACGGGCCGGGTCTCGCCCGCCCACACGTGCGGTCGTTTGCCGGCCTCTTGCGCGGCGCGGATCACGCCCAGGGCGGTGCCGTAGCCGACGGTCGCGAGCGATCCGGCGTTGCAGTGCGTCAGGACGCGCCCGCCGTCGGGCACGAGCTCGGCACCGAACCCACCGAGGACGCGGTTCGCGGCCACGTCGTCGGATGCGACGCGCTCCGCCTCGGCGAGGGCGTTATCGAGCCCGCCCTGCTCCCACGCGCCCAGCGCCCGGTCGACACCCCAGGCGAGGTTCACCGCCGTGGGCCGGGCGGCGGCGAGACGGCGCGCCGCCGCATGAACGCCGTCGTCGTCCGCGATCGTGCGCGCGGCGAGGGCGACGCCGAACGCCCCGGCCGCGCCGAGCGCGGGCGCGCCCCGCACCGCCATCGATGTGATCGCCTCGCACAGCTCGTCGACCGTCCGGCACTCGACGAACCGCAGCTCGCCGGGCAGCGCGCGCTGGTCGATCAGCCGCACCCTCCCCCGCCGCCACTCGATCGTGGGCGGGATCGGATCGCCTGCCGGCGTTGGGTCACTCACCGGCCCTATAGGTAGGGCAAGTGACCCAACGCAGCAAGCAGGTGCGTCAGTACCGGTAGTGGTCGGGCTTGTACGGGCCCTCGACGGGAACGCCGAGGTACGCGGACTGCTCCTCGGTGAGCTGCGTGAGCTTCGCCCCCAGCTTGTCGAGGTGCAGGCGCGCCACCTCCTCGTCGAGGTGCTTCGGCAGCGTGTACACCCGCCGCTCATAGAAGTCGGTGTGCCCGTACAGCTCCATCTGCGCGATCACCTGGTTCGTGAAGCTGTTGGACATCACGAAGCTCGGATGGCCGGTCGCGTTCCCCAAGTTCAGGAGCCGCCCCTCCGACAGCACGATGATCGAGTGTCCGTCAGGGAACACCCACTCGTCGACCTGCGGCTTGATGTTGATGCGCTTGACGCCCGGCACGGCGGCGAGGCCCGCCATGTCGATCTCGTCGTCGAAGTGGCCGATGTTGCCGACGATCGCGTCGTGCTTCATCCGGGTCATGTGCTCGACGGTGATGATGTTCGTGTTGCCGGTGGCCGTGACGAACAGGTCGGCCGTGTCGACGACGTCCTCGAGCCTCACGACCTCGTGGCCCTCCATCGCCGCTTGCAGCGCGCAGATGGGATCGATCTCGGTCACCACGACCCGCGCGCCCTGACCTCGCAGCGCCTGGGAGCAGCCCTTGCCGACATCGCCGTAGCCGCACACCACCGCGAGCTTGCCGGCGAGCATGACGTCGGTCGCCCGGCAGATCCCGTCGACGAGCGAGTGCCGAACCCCGTAGAGGTTGTCGAACTTCGACTTCGTCACGGAATCGTTCACGTTGATGGCCGGGAACAGCAGCGTCCCGCCCTCCATCATCTGATAGAGACGGTGGACGCCGGTCGTCGTCTCTTCGGTGACGCCCTTGACCGCTTCCGCGGTGCGGTGCCAGCGCCGCCCGTCTTCGTCTTGAGTGCGCGCCAGCAGCCCGAGGACGACCTTCCACTCGTCCGAGTCGCCGTCGCCCGGCGCGGGCACGGCGCCCGCGCGCTCGTACTCGACGCCCTTGTGCACGAGCAGGGTGGCGTCCCCGCCGTCGTCGAGGATCATGTTCGGACCGTTGGCGTCCGGCCAGCGCAGCGCCTGGTCGGTGCACCACCAGTATTCCTCGAGGGTCTCACCCTTCCACGCGAAGACCGGCACGCCGCGGGCGGCGATGGCAGCGGCGGCGTGGTCCTGGGTCGAAAAGATGTTGCACGACGCCCAGCGGACGGTCGCGCCCAGCTCGAGCAGTGTCTCGATGAGCACCGCGGTCTGGATCGTCATGTGCAGCGAGCCGGTGATCTTGGCGCCGCGCAGCGGTTGCTCGGCGCCGTAGCGCCGGCGCAGTGCCATGAGGCCGGGCATCTCGTGCTCGGCGAGCTCGATCTCCTTGCGACCGAAGTCGGCCAACGAGAGATCGGCGACCTTGAAGTCAGGCGCGCCGGCGCCGGCCGGCGTCGCCGAATCGGTGGTCGTGGTCATCGGGACTCCTTGTGTCGTCGGGCGCGCACGGGCGCGCACGGGATTTCAGGGAGTCGGCCCAGATCACTGGATGACAGCCGCAGACGGCCCGACCGGGACCAATAGTACCAACGTTGGCGCTCACACGCTCTGCCCGAGTGCGTCCTTCAGTTGGAAGATTGTGTCAATGGGCCCCGGATCGACGTCGTGATCCAGCGCGAGGTAGCAGCTCGCCCAGTCGCCGACGTACATGAGGTCGAGCAACTGGGCCAACCTCCCGTCGCCGTCCGCACGCACCTCGAGCACTTGCGCGAGCGTCTCCTCGATCAGCGCGCGCGTCAGCGCGAAACGCTTGTCGAGCTGCTCGTGCTCGAAGCCGTGTCGGAGCTCGACGAGGGTGAAGACCTGACGCGTGACGTCGCCGTGCTGGCCCCAACCGCAAATCTCGTTGTGGTCGATCTCCGGGTACGCGTTCCAGAACGAGGGCGCTTTCGCGTTCTCGTTCACGTCGCACTTCCAGCGTTGGGCGGCGACGGCGCCGAGCGCGCCACCGCCGTAGAAGATCGGAATGGTGGTCCCGATCCTCCGTGCGATCTCGCGCGCCGGGTTGTTCGGCGCGGCAACAGAGGGCCGGCACTTCTCGCGGCGTGCCGCGAGCTGGCTCCGTGCCTGCTCGAGCCACTCACGCGCTTCCGGGAGCAGGCCGATCCGCTCGAGCGCTACGAACAGCGGTGCCAGGAGCGCGCCGACCGCCGCGCGCGGGAGGTACCCGTCGGGGCACGGGACGTGGACGGCGCCCCGCTCCCGCGCCAGGTCGGCCAGGGCCCCTCCCCGACTCACGGCGACGACGCGGGCGCCGGCGTCGAGCGCGCCCACCGCCATCTGAAGCGTCTCGTCGGTGTCTCCCGAATAGGAGAGCGCAAACGCGAGTGTGCGCGGCCCGACGAAGCGCGGGACCCGGATCTGCTTGAGGACCACCACCGGCACGGGAAGCGCGGCATTGGCCGCGGCGGCGACAACGTCGCCCGCGATCCCCGAGCCGCCCATGCCGAGCACAACGATGTGATCGATCTCGTCGACCGACGGAAGCGCGGCCGACTCCAGCGCCGCTCGCGCGCGGCGGTGAGCATCGTCGAGCTGCTCAGGCAAACCACCGACGGCGTCGAGGAAGCCCAGCGAGTCGGTCACGGGCTACGCCTCGAACGTCGGCTTGATCCCCTCGGCCTGCGCCTTCTTGGTCAGCCGGTCGTGCTCTGCGTCGTCGACGGTCTCCGCCTCGTCGATGAGCATGATCGGGATGTCGTCACGGACGGCGTAGCGCCGCTTGAGGCGCGGGTTGTACAGCGAGCTCTCGTCCTCGAAGTAGAGGAGCGGGCCCTTGTCCTCGGGGCACGCGAGGATCTCGAGCAGCTTGGCGTCCAGGGCCACGACGATCTCCTTCTCCTTCTTTGCCTTGCTCGGCAGGGGTCGTTGGCGGGCCGGGCGGTCGACGCTATTCCGCGCGCACGATCGCGAGCACCTCGGCCGTGTGCGCCTCGCAAGCGGCGGCATCCCGGGCCTCGAGGTTCAGCCGCAGCAACGGCTCGGTGTTGCTCGGCCGGAGGTTGAACCACCAGTCCCCCAGGTCGACCGTCAGGCCGTCGAGCCGGTCCTGCTGCGCGCCCAGGTACGCCGCCGCGACCCGCTCGATGACCGCAGCGGGATCGCCGACCCGGCTGTTGATCTCACCCGAGTCGACGTAGCGATCGAATGGGCGCCGCAGCTCGGAGAGCGGAACTTCCGCACGCGACAGCTGCTCGAGCATGACCATCGAGGCGATGAGGCCGGAGTCAGCCCGGAAGTTGTCGCGGAAGTAGTAGTGCGCCGAGTGCTCGCCGCCGAAGATGGCGCCGGTCTCGGCCATCACCTGCTTGATGAACGAATGGCCGACCCGCGTGCGGACGGGTGTCCCGCCCATCTCGCGCACGACCTCGGGGACGACCTTCGAGCAGATGAGGTTGTGCACGACCGTCTCGCCCGGATGCCGCTCGAGGATGCCTCTCGCCAGCATGGCCGTGGTGATCGACCCCGACACCGGCTGGGCCTGGTCGTCAACGAGGAAGACGCGGTCGGCGTCCCCGTCGAACGCCAGGCCGACGTCGGCGTTGGCGTCGAGGACCGAGCGCTGGAGGTCCTTCAGGTTTTCGAGCTGGATCGGATCAGCCGGATGGTTCGGGAACGTCCCGTCGAGCTCCGGAAAGAGAATCGAGAGCTCGAACGGCAGATCGGCGAACACCGCGGGGACGACCGCGCCGCCCATGCCGTTGGCGGTGTCGGCGACGACGCGCAGGGGGCGCAGCGCCCCGACGTCGACGAAGGAGTGAACGTGCTCGACGTACTCGGGGAGCAAGTCGCGTTGCTCGGCGCGGCCGCGCTCGGCGGAACGCTCGAGGAGCCCGCTCGCGACCGTCGCCCGGATCTCGGCCAACCCCGTGTCCTGGCCGACGGGGGCGGCCCCAGCCCGGCACAGCTTGATGCCGTTGTACTGGGCGGGATTGTGGCTGGCGGTGAACATCGCCGCCGGCGCGTCGAGCCGGCCGGACGCGAAGTAGGCGAGGTCGGTCGAGATCAGCCCGAGGTCGATGACGTCGGCGCCGGCCAGCGTGGCGCCGTCGGCGAAGGCGGCGGTGAGCGGCTCCGACGACGGTCGCATGTCCCGCCCCACCAGCACCAGCGCGGTGCCCGTGAAGGCGACGAACGCGTTGCCCACCCGGCGGGCGACGTCGTCGTCGAGCTCGTCGGGGTATAGGCCGCGGATGTCGTAGGCCTTGAAGATGGTGTCGAGGCGCTGTTCGCTCACTCGGGCGCAGGGTACCCGCCGTCGCCTCCCGCCCCGTTCCCCTCGGTGGTGCGTTCCTTCTTCCGGCTGCGCCACCACGGCCACGCCGCCAGGGCCGCGACCCCGACCACGCCGGCGGCGGTGCCGGCCCGTCCCAGGTTCTCGGCCGTCGAGGTGGAGTACTCGAGGCGGACTTCGCGCTCGGTGGGCACGACCACCATGAAGTTGGGTGTCGCCCGCCACGGCCCGTCGGCGCCGCTCGCGGTCCAGTTCGGGAAGTACGACGTCTTGACCATGACGGGGACCCCGGTGCGCGACACGCGGAACGACACCGAATTGTCGGTCGTGCGCACATCGGTGACCTCGACGGGCGGGAGCGCCTCGGACGGCACGGCACTCGCCGCCGGCAGCTTCGAGTCGGGTGCGTCGGCGCGTGACGCGCCCGGCGGCCGGGCCCGCGCCCAGCTCGCGGGCCCGTCGGCGACGAACGGCCGGTCGAGCAACGCGAGGTCGCGGGCATCGGCGGGCGTTCGGGTCGGGGCGTCCCACCACGGCACCGCGACCTCGTCCTGCCAGTCGCGGGTCGATACGCCGGGGACGACAACCGGCTGCTGACCGAGCGCCTCGACGACCGGGGCGTCGCGAACCTCGTAGATCGTCCACCCGCGCGGCGCCTGCCCGTCGGTATCGGGCGTGGTTCCTACCGGCACGAGAAGACTCGACCGGTCCGCCTGCTCCTTGGCCTGATCGGAGAACACGAGGTAGTACCGCACGCCGAGCTTCTGGAGGTATCGCACGCCCACGTCGAACTCGGCGAGCGACCGGTACGGCAGGTTGCGTTGCGGGTTGCTGGCGTTGCCCGGCCCGGCCAGCGTCGCCACCGATAGGAAGTGGTATGGCGTCGTCGCCGACGACTCGTAGTACAGGCCCTCCATCGACGCGATCCGGCCCTCGGTGAAGTATGGAAGGAGCATGAGGGCGAGCGGCGTCCCGTACACGCCGAGCGACGAGCCGCCCTCCCAGAGCGCGCGCCCCGGTGGGAGCCGCTCGAGCGTCGACACGAGACCGTTGAGCTCCGGGTACACCTTCGTGTCGGCGTCGGCGCCGGTGTGCTCGTACCCGCTGTAGTTCCACTTGGCCCAGAACGTGATGAAGTCGGTCGTCACGTACACGCGCCAGATCGCGACTCCCGCGACGAGCACGCTCAACACCGCAATCGTCACTGACCGCACGATGGCGCGGTCGCGTTGCCGCTTGCGGTCCGAGGGCGGCGGAAGAGACGGCTCCGTCTCTGTCGGCGACGCCCAGCTCGCGGCCACGACCTGCTCCGGCTCCGAAGCCGGCAGGAGTGGTGCCCAGAACCGCGTCGACGTGCGCGCCAGCAGGACGCCTGCACCTCGGATGAGCTCGGCGGCGCCGAGCATCGCCAGCAACAGGAGTCCGAGGTACCAGAACGGCAGGAGCCGCAGATTCCACACCGGGGTGCTGTTCACGAGATCGGTCAGGCCTTCCCAGAACCGGAACGCGAGACCCATGACGGCGGTGAGCGCCGCGAGCTCGATCGTGATGCGGCGCCGGGCCCGGATCCCGCCGACGATCGCGGCGACGACGAGCGGCACCATCCACAACACGTACGCCGGGTACCAGGGGAACATGTACGAGCCGAACTCGCCGAGGAGGCCTGCGCCGGGGCCATGGCCGATCGGCTCGTAGCCCATGTCCGACGTGTAGCCGAGCGTCGCCAGCAGCGGGAACGTCCAGACCGCGGTCAGGAGCCCGCCCACTCCGCCGATGGCGGCGATGGTCGGGAAGGTGCGCACGGGCCGCCGGACCAGCCACACGACGAGCGCGCCGATCACGGCGAACATGCCGACGACCAGGTGGCTCATCACCACCGCGGCGAACAGGACGGCGGGCAGCCACATTCGCCGGCGGTGCTCGAGCGAATACGCGAGGGCACCGAGGAAGAACAACGCCAACGCCAGCGCGAGCGTGAACGAGAACTCGCCGGCGAAGTTGCTCGCGAGATTGCCGCCCATGATGTGCTGGTTGCCGGCGATGCGCGTCGCGTCCGGATCGCTCCCCGGCGCGCCCTTGAAGAAGAGGAGCACCGTCGCGCCGACTGCGAACAGCGCCGGCGCCGGACGCGGCGCCCGCAGGCCACGACCGAACGCGTATGCGGCGGCCGGCAGCGCGATCGGGCCCAGCGCGGTGACGAACTTGAACGCGATGTTGTACGGCAGGACGACGTCGAGGGCGACGATCAGCAGGGCCGGGAAAGGGAAATAGAACTGCCCGGCCGGAAATCCGGCATACCAATCGGGAGACCACCCCGCGATCCGACCCTGCGGCAGAAGGTGGTCGCGGAGATACGCCGGCCACCAGACGTGAGCTCCGGTGTCGCCCCCCGCCGGTGTCGTGTTGCGGAGCAGCAGGTCGGGCTGGAGCTGGAACAGCACGAACACGCAACACGCGACGACGATCCCTGCGCCCGTCCAGATCTCGAGCCGTTCCCACCACGGCCGGTGGGGACGCGCCGGCGGCGGCGGCGCCGCATCGACCCGGGTGCCGGGCGCGTCGGCGGGCGCCGGGCGCGTCGCGACCATCCGCTCAGCCTACGGGGACGCGGTCGCGCGGCAGTGTCAGCGCGCCGGCATCATCGCGATGCGATCACGGACACCGCGGTGAGGAGGTTGAACCCGGCGTGCATGAGGATCGACGCCGACAGGTTGCCGGTGCGGATGGCGACAGCGGCGGACACGAGTCCGAGCGCGAACAACCCGGGGACGGCGATGACCGATCCAATCGTCGGGCTGGAAAGCGGATGGACAGCCGCAAACGCGACCGCGGACACGAAGACCGCCCATGCGGGCGACATTCGACGCTGTAAGGCGCGCAGCAGCGCCCCCCGAAAGAGCAACTCCTCGGCGATGGGCGCGACCGTGACGACGAGGATGGCGAACAGCGCGAGCGTCGGGCCCCGCGCCTGCTCGAACTGCTCGACGACCTCCTGGGTCTCGACCTTGCCGTGCACGTCCACGACGAGCTGGAGGAACGGCAGGATCGCGAGCTGGAGGGCGACGCCGGCGAGCAGCCACAGCGTCGCGGTCGTCCATCTGCCGCCAGGCAGGCGCGCGACCAGCCCGAAGTCGGCCGCCACCGTCCCCCGACCCTTGCGCTGCGCCACGAGGGTGAGCGTCCCGACGACTCCGATGGCCTGGCCGATGACGGACGCCAGCAGCACGCCGACGTCGTCGCTCACCTGATCGGGGTCGACGTCGGCGGCCGCGCCGACGATTCCGCCCGCGACCACCGCGGCGACGATCCCGACCACCCACGCGATCGCGACGTCGGGAAGACCCCAGCGGATCCGCGGGCGCGCCGGCACCGGCGGCGGTAACGAAGCGGGTTCGCCGACCACGGGGACGGCGTCAGCCGCCGGGGGGAGCCATGACGGCGGTCAACATACCGGAGCGTGTGAACAGCGCCGACCGCCGGTGGCGCGCGCGAACGCATCGATTTGCACCATTCGGGGGATCTCGCGGGGCACGGCGCGCACGGCGGGCGCGAAATGCCCTCCGCAGTGACTGACCTGACCTTTGCCTTCCCTCACCTTTCGGTTTGGTTCGGCTCGGTTCGGACCGCCCCTGCGAAGGGCAGTTGCAACGTACACCGGGCCCGCAGGGCGGTCAAGGGAGGGATTTCGCCGCCCGCGGGAGTGCGCACGCCTCGGCGGCCATACCATGGGCGAACCGCGGACGCGCCGCGTCCGCCCTGAACCGACGAAGGCACAGCGCGCATGAGTCGCCGTCCCTCCGACCTGCCCCCGGGTCGGAACCCCCGGCCCGGCGGGCCGGCAACCCCGCCGTCCCCGACCCGATGGCTCCCGTGGCTCATCATCGGCGCGCTCCTCGTCGGTGGTCTGTTCTTCTTCAACTTCGGGCGCACCGACGAGTCGAAGGCGGAGCTCACTTACTCCCAGTTCCAGGCCGCCGTCGACGACGGCAACGTCAAGAGCGTCGAGTTCGACCCCGAGAACGGCACCATCAACGGCGAGTTCAAGACCGAGCAGGGCGGCAAGACCGAGTTCACGAGCTCCGGGCCGAACAACGACTTCCAGGAAACCGAGATCGCCCGTCTCGAGGAGAAGGGCGTCGACTTCAAGTACGTCCGCGAGGGCTCCGACATCCTCGGCACGATCCTCATCTGGGTCATTCCGTTCGCGCTCATCATCGGTCTCCTCGTCTGGTTCAACCGCCGGGCGCAGGGCCAGATGGGCGCGGTGATGAACATCGGCCGCAGCCGGGCGAAGGTGTACGCGACCGAGAAGCCGAAGACCACCTTCAACGACGTCGCCGGGTACGGACCGGTGAAGCAGGAGATCGCCGAGGTCGTCGACTTCCTGAAGAACCCGGGCAAGTTCAAGCAGATCGGTGCCCGGATCCCCAAGGGTGTCCTGCTCGTCGGCCCGCCCGGTACCGGCAAGACGCTCATCGCCCGGGCCGTGGCCGGCGAGGCCGGGGTGCCGTTCGTGTCCGTCACCGGCTCGGACTTCATGGAGATGTTCGTCGGGGTCGGCGCGGCTCGAGTGCGCGACCTCTTCCAGACGGCCCGCAAGCAGGCGCCGGCGATCATCTTCGTCGACGAGCTGGACTCCATCGGGCGGAAGCGCGGAGCCGGTCTCGGCGGCGGGCACGACGAGCGCGAGCAGACGCTGAACCAGATGCTCGCCGAGATGGACGGCTTCGAGGCCACCGAGGGGATCGTCATGATGGCGGCGACGAACCGTCCCGACATCCTCGACGCCGCGCTCCTGCGTCCCGGTCGCTTCGACCGCCAGATCATCGTCCCGCTGCCGACGCAGGACGAGCGGGTCGAGATCCTCAAGGTGCACTTCAAGGACAAGAAGCTCGCCCCCGACGTCGACGCGTCCATCATCGCCCGGGGCACCCCGGGCA
>JBKPDG010000083.1:0-9449 GCA_046727755.1 Actinomycetota bacterium | reverse complement strand
CACGGTCTCGGCGTTGCCGAGCCGGTGGTAGCAGTCCCCGACGAGCTGCGTGACCTCCTTCTTCTTGAGCTCCTTGTTCACCGGGCGGAGCTCCATCGGCACGATCTCGTTGAAGAGCACCCGGCCGACTGTGGTCTCGACCAGCTCGGACGGGTTCAGAGGGTCGAAGCCGCGCACCCGGACGCGCGCCTGGAGGTCAACCTCCTCCGCGTCGTACGCCATCCGGACCTCTTCCATGTCCGCGAACCGCCGCTCCTCGCCCTTCGCTCCCTTCCGCTCCTTTGTCAGGTAGTAGATGCCGAGCACCATGTCCTGGGTAGGGATCACCAGCGGCGCGCCGTTCGCCGGCGACAGCACGTTGTTGGAGGACAGCATGAGGATCTGGGCCTCGAGCTGGGCTTCGTGCGAGAGCGGCACGTGCACCGCCATCTGGTCGCCGTCGAAGTCCGCGTTGAACGCGGTGCAGACGAGCGGATGGATCTCGATGGCCTTGCCCTCGACCAGGATCGGCTCGAATGCCTGGATACCGAGGCGGTGGAGCGTCGGCGCCCGGTTGAGCAGCACCGGGTGCTCCTTGATGATGTCCTCGAGGATGTCCCAGACCTCCGGCCGCTCCTTCTCCACCATCTTCTTGGCGGCCTTGATCGAGGACGCGAGGCCCTTCTCCTCCAGCTTCCGCAGGATGAACGGCTTGAAGAGCTCCAGCGCCATCTTCTTGGGCAGGCCGCACTGATGCAGCTTGAGCTGCGGCCCCACCACGATCACGGACCGGCCCGAGTAGTCGACGCGCTTGCCGAGCAGGTTCTGGCGGAACCGTCCCTGCTTGCCCTTGAGCGTGTCGGACAGGGACTTCAGCGGCCGGTTGTTGGGCCCGGTGATCACGCGGCCCCGGCGACCGTTGTCGAACAGCGCGTCCACCGCTTCCTGGAGCATCCGCTTCTCGTTGCGGATGATGATCTCCGGAGCCCGCAGCTCCATGAGGCGTTTCAGCCGGTTGTTGCGGTTGATCACCCGGCGGTACAGGTCGTTCAGGTCCGACGTCGCGAAGCGGCCGCCGTCCAGCGGCACCAGGGGGCGCAGCTCGGGGGGGATGACTGGAATGGCCTCCAGGATCATCCACTCGGCCTTGTTCTGCGACTTGATGAAGGCGTCGACCACCTTGAGCCGCTTGACCACCTTCTTCCGCTTCTGGGCCGACGTCTCGGACACCATCGAGGCGCGCAGTTCGCGCTCCAGGGTCTCGAGGTCGAGGTCGCGCAGGAGCAACCGGATGGCCTCGGCGCCCATGCCGACCTTGATGCGGTCGGCCGAGTACTCCTCGGCCAGCTTCCGGTACTTGTCGACGGTGACGAGATCCTTCTTCTTGAGATTGGACGGGCCCGGGTCGAGGACCACGTACTCCTCGAAATAGAGAATCTTCTCCAGGTCACGCAGCGACATGTCCAGGAGCTGGCCGATGCGGCTCGGCAGCCCCTTGAAGAACCAGACGTGCGACACCGGAGAGGCCAGTTCGATGTGCCCCATACGCTCGCGACGCACCCGCGCCCGCGTGACCTCCACGCCGCACTTGTCGCAGATGACGCCCGCGAACTTCATGCGCTTGTACTTGCCACACGCGCACTCATAGTCCTTCGTCGGGCCGAAGATGCGGGCGCAGAACAGCCCGTCCCGCTCTGGCTTGAAAGTCCGGTAGTTGATGGTCTCGGGCTTCTTGACCTCGCCGCTCGACCAGATGTTCCGGATCTTCTCGGGCGGCGCCAACCGGATGCGGATGGCGTCGAACGTGATGGGCTTCGCGTATCGATTGTCAAGGATCCCCCACAGATCCTTCGTCGGACGCTCTTCCCTGAGAAGACTCCCGAACGGCCGATCCGTCAGCATTCGTTCCCTCCTTCATCGGGGGGCTTGTCCCCCCGCGCCGTCCAACGGGGACGGCCGCCGCCCGGCGCGTGCACCAGGGATGCCCTTCCAACGACCCGTGCGCTAGGGGCGACGGGTCGAGGCAGTCAGGACCTGCACGTCAGGCCTTCCCCTTCCCGTCTCGCTGGATGAGCTCGACGTCGAGCGCGAGGCTCTGGAGCTCCTTCACCAGGACGTTGAACGACTCCGGCGTCCCCGGCTCCAGGAAGTTCTCGCCCTTGACGATGGCTTCGTAGATGCGGTTCCGGCCCTCGACATCGTCTGACTTCACCGTCAGCATCTCCTGCAGTGTGTGCGCTGCGCCGTACGCCTCGAGCGCCCACACCTCCATCTCGCCGAACCGCTGACCGCCAAACTGCGCCTTGCCGCCGAGCGGCTGCTGCGTGACGAGGGAGTACGGCCCGATGGAGCGGGCGTGCATCTTGTCGTCCACCAGGTGAGCCAGCTTCAGCATGTAGATGTAGCCGACCGTGACCTCCTGATGGAACGGCTTGCCCGTCCGCCCGTCGTAGAGGACCGTCTTCCCCGATGTCGGGAGCTTGGCCTCCCGCAGGAGGCCCTTGATCTCCTCCTCGGTCGCCCCATCGAACACCGGGCTCGCGATGTGGAGCCCCAGCCCCCGGGCGGCCCACCCGAGGTGGGTCTCCAGGATCTGGCCCACGTTCATCCGCGAAGGCACGCCGAGGGGGTTCAGCACCATCTCCACCGGCGTCCCGTCGGGCAGGTACGGCATGTCCTCTTCGGGCAAGACCCGCGACACGACGCCCTTGTTCCCGTGGCGACCGGCCATCTTGTCGCCGACCGACAGCTTGCGCTTGACGGCGACGTACACCTTCACCATCTTGATGACGCCCGGCGGAAGGTCATCGCCCCGCTGGACGCGCTCGATCTTCAGCTGATGCTCCGAGCGGAGGAAGGCCACCGCCTCGTCGGAGACGGCCGCGATTCGGCGGACGTTCGCGGTGAGCCCGTCATCCTCCTTGATCCTGACCTTCGTCAGCTCGTCCCAGTCCAGCTCGTCGAGCCACGCGCGCTCGATCTTCTGGCCCTTCCGGCCGATTGTCGCCTCGCGTCCGTCGACGAGCTCGCTCGTCAGGGTCTTCCCGACTAGGAGGTTCTTGAGCTTCTGGTCGCGTTCCATCTCGACGTCCACGATCTCGGCCTCGAGGTCCTTCTCGAGGCGCTCGACCTCCTCGCGCTCGATGGACTTGGCGCGCTCGTCCTTGTCGATGCCGCGCCGCGAGAACACGTTGACGTCGACCACCGTCCCCTCGATGCCGGGCGGCACCGTGAGCGACGTGTCTCGCACGTCGCCGGCCTTCTCGCCGAAGATGGCGCGGAGGAGCTTCTCCTCGGGCGTGAGCTGCGTCTCGCCCTTCGGCGTGATCTTGCCAACCAGGATGTCGCCCGCCTTGACCTTCGCCCCGATCCGCACGATCCCCGACTCGTCGAGGTCCTTGAGGGCTTCCTCCGCCACGTTCGGGATGTCGCGCGTGATGTCTTCCTTGCCCAGCTTGGTGTCGCGCGCCTGGATCTCAAACTCCTCGATGTGGATCGAGGTGTAGCGGTCGTCCTTCACGAGTCGCTCGGAGACCAGGATCGCATCCTCGAAGTTGTATCCGCCCCAGGGCATGAAGGCGACGAGGACGTTGCGTCCCAGCGCCAGCTCGCCCTGGTCCGTGCCGGGCCCGTCCGCGATCACCTCGCCCGCGGCCACGCGCTGGCCCTTCCGGACGATCGGTCGCTGGTTGATGCACGTGTTCTGGTTCGAGCGCCGGTACTTGGTCAGGTTGTAGATCTCCAGCGTGCGGTCGTGCACCGGGTCGGCCTTCTTGCCGCGGGCGTCGGCCCGGATCACGACGCGATCGGCGCTGACCGACTCGATCACGCCGCCGCGCCGGGCCACGACCACCGCCTGGGAGTCCCGGGCGACCACGTGCTCCATCCCGGTGCCGACGAGCGGCGCCTCCGGCTGCAGCAGCGGCACCGCCTGGCGCTGCATGTTCGACCCCATGAGGGCCCGGTTCGCGTCGTCGTTCTCGAGGAAGGGGATCAGGCTGGCCGCCACCGACACCAGCTGCTTCGGAGAGACGTCCATGTACTGGACCTCCTCCGGCGGCACCAGCTTGAACTCACCGCTCTTGCGCGCCTCCACCCGATCGGCCACGAACTTCCCGCGCTTGTCGACCTCGGCGTTGGCCTGGGCGATGACGACCTGCTCCTCCTCGAGCGCCGTCAGGAAGATGATGTCGTCCGAGACAGTGCCGGCCTCGACCCGCCGGTACGGCGTCTCGATGAACCCGAACTCGTTGATCCGGGCGTACGTCGAGAGCGACGAGATCAGCCCGATGTTCGGGCCCTCCGGCGTCTCGATGGGGCAGATCCGCCCGTAGTGCGTCGGGTGGACGTCCCGCACCTCGAAGCCCGCTCGCTCCCGCGACAGGCCGCGCGGCCCGAGCGCCGAGAGCCGCCGCTTGTGCGTCAGCTCCGCCAGCGGGTTCGTCTGGTCCATGAACTGGGAGAGCTGGGAGGAGCCGAAGAACTCCTTGACGACCGCCGACACCGGCTTGGCATTGACCAGGTCGTGCGGCATCAGGCTCTCGATGTCGGCGATGGACATTCGCTCCTTGATCGCCCGCTCCATGCGGGTGAGGCCCACGCGGAACTGGTTCTCCAGGAGCTCGCCGACCGAACGCACACGCCGGTTTCCGAGGTGGTCGATGTCGTCCGTCGGGTAGCGCTCCTGCTTGACCGCCAGGAGGCGCCGGACCACGGCCACGACATCCTCCGTCCGGAGCGTCTTCCAGTTGAGCGGAGACTCCGTCCCGAGCTTCTTGTTCAGCATGAAGCGCCCGACCCGCGCCAGGTCGTAGCGCCGGGGGTCGAGGAACATGCCTCGGAAGAGCGCGCGGGCCGACTCCACCGTCGGCGGATCACCGGGCCGGAGCCGCCGGTACATCTCCACCAGCGCCTCGTCCGGGTTCCGGTGCGTGTCCCGGGTGAGCGTCTCGTACACCGCGGCGTCGTTCTTGTCCGGATCCTCGAAGACGACCCTGAAGGGGGCCACCGGACGCGCGGCGAGCTTCGCGAGCTCGTTCGAGGTCAGCGGCTGGTTGGCCTCCAGGAGCACCTCTCCCGTCTTCGAGTCGACGACCCGACCGCCGGTGCGCCGGTTTTCCAGCCACGCCATGGGTACCTGGAACTTCGTGATGCCGCCCTCGACCATGCGCTCCACCCGGCTCCGGTTCAGGCGTCGGCCAGCCGGCACGATCGGCTCGCGCTGCCGGGGCAGCTTGATGTCCTCGGCCACGGGCGTCTCGTGTCGGTGGATCTCCGGGTTCAGCTTGACGACGGCCGCGCCGTCCTCGAAACCGAGGACCTCCTCGAGGTCATAGAAGGCGCCCAGGATCTCCTCGTCCGAGAGAACCGTGCCCTTCTCCAGGAAGCAGAAGGCCCGCAGGAACGCCGTCGCCAGCATCTTGCGCCGCCGGTCGATGCGCACCTGCAGGATGTCGTTGGCGTCGAACTCGAACTCGACCCACGAGCCGCGGTACGGGATGATCCGCGCCGAGAAGATCTTCTTGCCCGAGGCGAGCGTCTTTCCCCGGTCATCGTCGAAGAACACCCCGGCCGAGCGCTGGAGCTGACTGACGACCACGCGCTCGGTGCCGTTGATGATGAAGGTCCCCTTCTCGGTCATCAGCGGCAGCTCGCCGAGGTAGACCTCCTGCTCCTTGATGTCCTTGACCGCCCGGTGCCGGGCGCTCTTGTCCTGCTCGTACACCACGAGGCGGAGCGTCACCTTGAGCGGGATGGCATGCGTCATCCCCCGGTCGTGGCACTCCTCGACGGTGTACTTGGGATCGCCGAAGTGGTACCCCACGAACTCCAACGCGGCGTTCTCGTTGTAGTCCGAGATAGGAAACACGCTCTTGAACACCGCCTGGAGCCCCATGTCCTCGCGGTGCTCCGGCGAGTAGTCCTTCTGCAGGAAGGCTTCGTACGAGTTCCGCTGGATCTCGATCAGGTTCGGGATCTCGACGATCGACGGAATCTTGCCGAAATCCCGCCGGACACGACGACCACACTGAATCTGCCCCGCCATCTATCCCCTCAGCCCCGGTGTTCCGGGGTGCCCGGAGTCAATCTGCGCACGGTCGGTCGAAAGCCGGTCCGAGGGCCACCGCCAGCTCGCGAGGGAGCCTCCCGAGCGACGCAAGCCCGCCACCCGGGACGGGCTCGGTCAGGCGCGCGACCATCGCACGCAACCCCTACTTGACCTCGACGGTGGCGCCGACCTCCTCGAGCTTCTTCTTCATGTCCTCGGCCTCAGCCTTCGACACCTTCTCCTTGACCGGCTTGGGGGCCTCGTCGACGACTGCCTTGGCCTCCTTCAGCCCGAGTCCCGTCAGCTCCCGGACGACCTTGATCACCTGGATCTTCTTCTCGCCGGCCGCCAGCAGCATCAGGTCGAATTCGGTCTTCTCCTCTTCGGCCACCGGGGCCGCCGCGCCAGGTCCGCCCCCCACCCCGGGCATCGCTGCCACCGCCATGGGAGCCGCGGCCGACACGCCCCACTTCTCCTGGAGGAGCTTCGACAGCTGGGCCGCCTCCAGAAGGGTCAACTGATCCAACTGCTCGGCCACCTGCTCGACCTTCGTCATCCTCTGTCCCCCTTGTCATCGGCGGAGCCCCCGGGCTCCGTCCGCGCTCGTCCGATTCTGTCCGTCACGCCTGCTCGGCCGATTCAGCCGCGGCCTGCTTGCCCCGCTCGGCCAGGATGAATGCGAGTTCCCGCTGGGGGGCCTGGAGGAGGCCCACCAGCTGCGCCGACGGCCCCTGGATCGCACCGACGACCTGCGCCCGGAGCGCGTCCCGCGACGGCAGGTCCGCCACCGCCTTGAGGCCCTGCGGATCCAGGAGCTGCCCGTCGACGACACCCACCCGGACCTGGAGCGCCGGGTTCGCCCGGGCGAACCCCTGGAGCGCCTTGGCCACGGGGGCCGGATCCTTCCGGGCAATCACGACCCCGAGCGGCCCGACGAGGTGCGGGCGGAGCGGGGCCAGGGGCGATCCCTCGATGGCAACACGCGCGAGCCGGTTCTTGACGACCCGATACTCCGCGGACGCAGCCTTCAGCTGCTTGCGGAGCTCCGAAATCTGCCGGACCGTGAGGCCCCGGTACTCGGCCAAAACGGCGGCCGTCGCCCCGTCCAGTCTCTGCCGGAATGCTTGGATCGTCTCTGCCTTCTCTGCCGTGGGCACCCTGGCCTCCTACAGCTTGTACTGACTGGCGATGCGCTGGACGTCGACGGGCACACCGGGCCCCATCGTCGTCGACACCGTGATGCTCCGCAGGTACTGGCCCTTGGCCGCCGCCGGCTTCGCCTTCACGAGCGCCTCGATGACCGCGCTGGTGTTCACCGCCAGGTGCTCGGCCGCGAACGACCGCTTCCCGAGGGGCACATGGACGTTGCCCGCCTTGTCCACCTTGAACTCGACCTTGCCTGCCTTGACCTCCCGGATGGCCCGGCCGACGTCGAACGTGACGGTCCCGACCTTGGGGTTCGGCATGAGCCCGCGGGGTCCCAGGATCTTCCCGAGCCGCCCGACCTGGCCCATGAGATCCGGCGTCGCGACGGCGGTGTCGAACTCGAGCCAGCCACCCTGGATCCTCTCGACCAGGTCCTCGGCGCCGACCACGTCCGCTCCGGCCTCGCGCGCTTCCCGCTCCTTCTCGCCCTTCGCGAAGACGATCACGCGCACTGACTTGCCTGTCCCGTGCGGGAGAAGCACCGCGCCCCGGACCATCTGGTCCGCGTGCTTCGGGTTGACCCCGAGCCGCACAGCGAGCTCGACGGTCTCGTCGAACTTCGCGTACGCGACACGCTTCGCCAGGTCCACGGCCTCCTCCACGGAGTAGGCCTTGCCTTCCTCGATCTGCGCGCTCGCCTTCGCGTACGCCTTTGCCGTTGGCATGCGCCCGCCTCCTAGCTCACGACCTCGATGCCCATGCTGCGCGCCGTGCCCTCGACGATGCGCATGGCCGCGTCCACGCTGTCGGTGTTCAGGTCGACCAGCTTCGTCTGCGCGATCTCCCGCACCTGGGCCCGGCTGACCTTTCCGATCTTGACCTTCAGCGGGTTCGCGGAGGCCTTGGCGATCCCGGCCGCCCGCTTGAGGAGCACCGCCGCTGGCGGCGTCTTCACCTCGAAGGTGAACGACCGGTCGGCGTAGATCGTGACGACCACCGGCAGGATGAGACCTTCCTGGTTCGCCGTCCGCGCGTTGAAGCCCTTGCAGAACTCCATGATGTTGACGCCGTGCTGGCCGAGCGCCGGCCCGACCGGGGGGGCCGGGTTGGCCTTCCCCGCCGGGATCTGGAGCTTGACGACGGCCTGGACCTTCTTCGCCATGGTGCCTTAGCCCCTCGCGATTCCGTCGGCCCACGCGCCGCTGCTCGGCGCGCCGGCTCTGCCTGCGTGCCCTCTACGCGCGCTCGACCTGCCTGCCCGCGGCATCTACGCGCGCTCGACCTGGTAGTACTCGAGCTCCACCGGCGTCAGCCGTCCGAAGATCTGGACCATCACCTTGAGCTTGCCGCGCTCCGGACTCATGTCCTCGATCATCCCGCTGAAGTTAACGAACGGGCCCTCGATGACCCGCACCTTGTCGCCCTTCTGGAAGACCGACTTGGGCTTCGGCTTCTCGGCGCCGAGCTCCATCTGGTGCAGGATCGCGTCGACCTCCTCGCGGGGCAGCGGCGATGGCCGGGTGCCCGAGCCGACGAAGCCGGTCACCTTCGGCGTCGACTTGACGAGGTGCCAGGAGTCGTCGGTCATCTCCATCTCCACGAGCACGTAGCCCGGGAAAAACTTCTGCGGCGTGATCCGCTTCTGCCCCTTGCGGACCTCGACGACCTCCTCGGTCGGAATCACGACCTGGCTGATCGTCTCTTCCTGGCCAAAGATCTTGGCCCGCTGGCGGATCGCCTCCGCCACCTTGTTTTCGAATCCCGAGTACGTGTGCACGACGTACCAGTCTCTCGCCATGAGTCCCTACCGGAGGACCAGTCGGACGAGCCACGTCAGGGCATGGTCCACGACCGCGAGAAACACGGCCAGGACGATCACCATGACGATCACGACGCTTGTCGATCCCATGACCTCCTTGCGGGTCGGCCACGAGACTCGCCGGAACTCGACGAGCACGTCGTGAAAGAACTCCCGGACCTTCCTCAGCGTCTCCATCCCGTGTCTACGTGGTGTCGCCGTCTATGTGGCAGGGCAGGAGGGATTCGAACCCCCATCCCCCGGATTTGGAGTCCGGTGCTCTAGCCGTTAGAGCTACTGCCCTGATCGACCCTATTTCGTTTCCTTGTGGGCGGTGTGCTTCCGGCACCACCGGCAGTACTTCCTGAGCTCCAGGCGGTCGGGATGCGTCCGCCGGTTCTTCGTCTGCGTGTAGTTCCGCCGCTGGCAGTCCCCGCACGCTAGGCTGATGATCTCCCGGGGCATGGTGTCTGGGTC
>JBKPDG010000082.1:0-4363 GCA_046727755.1 Actinomycetota bacterium | reverse complement strand
GCAAGGCCTTCAGGCCATCAACACGATGGAGTTCTCGGTGCGGGCGCTTCGAGCCTGGGCGGTCCCGTACGTCGTGCCGATCGCGAGTGCGGCGCGCGTCTTCGACCGCACGGGGAAGGTTCGTGACGACGCGGTCGAGCGCCAGCTGAAGATGCTCGGGCAAGAGGTCGTGCGTGTCGCCGAACGGTTCGCCGCCGACGCCTCGCTTCACCGCCACGCCGAATGCGCAGCGGCCGCCGAGCGCATCGCGGCGGTCGCCTAGCTCGAGCTCTGCCGTACGCAGTGCCGGTGCGCGCCGGCCTTGACGCGACCCATCTCTCTCAGCCGCGGCGTTGCCGCGGCGGCGGTTTTCGTAGCGACGGCAGAGCTCAGGCCGGACCCGGCATCGCCCCTTCGGCAAGCTTGATCCTGGTCCAGACGTTCATGTTGACGACGACGCCGACGATCTCGAGGATCTCCTCCAGGCTGAAGTTCTCGGCGAGCGCGTCGTGGAAACGCTGGAACGCCGCGTCCCGGTCGGTGTCGGCTGCACGAGTGAGCGCCTCGGCGTAGCGGAGCGCCGCCCGCTCGGCCTCGGAGTGAAGCTCGGTCTCCCACCACGCGGTCAGGGTGTCGATCTTGGCCCGGGGGATGCCCGCCTCGCGCGCCGCCTCGTAGTGCAAGTTGAGGCAGTAGGCGCAGTTGTTGAGCTGCGAAACTCGCAGGCGCAGGAGCTGGGCGAGGTGGCGGTCGATCCGCAGCTCCGCCTTGTACCCGAACGCATCGGCGCCCATCCGGGCCATGCCGATCAGCGCCTCGTTCTCGCTCGCGTCGAGCCGGCGGTTCTCCACCCGGACATCGTCAGCCATCTTGCTTCCTTTCGCTGCTCATAGGACAACTTCCCGTCACGCAGGTGCCGTGACCGTGCTGCGAGTGACTCCGCATCGAGCGCCGGCCGAACCGTAGCGGCGACGCGACCGCCCAGGTGGAAGAGCTCGACGGCGAGCCGGCCATCACGAGCACTTCCCCATCTGCGCCGAAGCTCGTGGTACGACTCAGCCGCCCTTCGCTGCCGGCCCGGCCTGAAGATCGGGCAGCTCGTGGCGCTCGGGGTGGACGAAGCAGCCCGATGGGCAATCGGGAGCGGCCGGATCGAGGCGAGCACGGGGAACCGCTGCTGCCTCGGCGTCCTTTTTCGCCAGGCCGGCCACAGGCCGGCGTGAGTAGCCGAAGGCAGCCGCCGACCCGCCCACGGCAAGCACTGCCGCGACGATCATGGCGGCCCGGAAGGCGTCGGTCGAGCCGGCGACGAACTCTGGGCTGCTCTCGCCGAGTGCGAGCGGCACGAGGTCGGGATCGTCGGTCCGAGCGGTGAAGACGAGCGATACCGCGAGGCCGAGGACGGCGATCGCAAAGAGGCTGCCGAGCCGTGAGAAGGTCGAGTTGACGCCCGCCGCCACACCCGAATAGCGCTCGGGAGCGCTCAGCATGGCCGCCGCGGTGATCGGGGCCACGATCATCGAGAGGCCGAGGCCGTAGAGCAGGAGCCCTGGAAGGAGACCGTCCCAGAGGGTGCGATCGTCCACGCGGAGCCAGAGCAGCATGCCCGAGGCCATGATCAGGGGGCCTGCGACGAGGAGGAGGCGCGCACCGAGCCTGTCCGCGAGACGGCCGAAGCGAGGGGCGAGGGCGAGCATGACGACGGTCGAGGGGAGAAGGAAAAGACCGGCCTCGAAGGGCGTGTAGCCAACGACGGACTGGAGGAAGAGAACGAGGAAGAAGGTCGAGCCGGCGAGTGCGCTGTAGATGAGCAGGGTCGCGACGTTCACGAGGGTGAAGTCGCGATCGCGAAAGAGGAAGAACGGAAGAAGCGGGTCCCGAGCCCTGAGCTCGCGCGCCACGAAGGCCGCGAGGACGAGCCCTCCGAAGGCGAAAGCCCAGGCGACCGCGGCGAAGCCGTGCTCGCCTCCCTGCACGATCCCGTAGGTCACGAGGCCGAGCCCGAGCGCGACGAGCGCAGCTCCGAGGACGTCGAGCCTCGCGGGGGTCGCCTCCCGGCGCGTGCTCGCTCCTCGCCCCAGCCATGCGAGGTAGACGGCGCCGAGAGCGAGGGGGAGGTTGAGGTAGAAGATCCAGCGCCACGAGGCCCACTCGACAAGCGCGCCCCCCAGCGGAGGGCCGGCGAGACTGACCGCCCCAGTCCCGGCCGTCCAGATGCCGATCGCCCGGCCGCTCTCCTCACCGAACGTGGAGCGCAAAAGGGAGAGGCTTCCGGTCGTGAGCAGAGCGCCCGCCGCCCCCTGGAGGACTCGGGCGACGATGAGCAGGAGAGCGCTCGGAGCGAGGCCGCCCAGGGCTGAGGCGAGGGCGAAGCCGGTGGCGCCGACCATGAACATCTTCCGGCGCCCGAGCCGATCGCCGAGCGCCCCGGCGACGAGATAGAGGGAGGCTAAAGCGAGCGAGTAGGAGAGCACGACCCACTGCTGGCCGCCGAGATCGAGGTCGAGGTCGGCGCCGATGGCCGGGACCGCGACGTTGATTGCGGTCACATAGGCCATCGACGAGCCGAGGACGGTGGCGACGAGCGTGAGTCGGCGACAAGTCTCCTCACTGAGCCCTTCGCCACGCGTGAGGGCGAGGCGCGGCTTCAAACTGCCGCATGGTAGGCGGCGGTGGCGCCGCCCGCTCCGGCGCTGTAGCGGACCTTATGCGTGAGCGCGCGTCCACCGGGGAAGCCGGCATCCGCCGGTTCGTCCAGACACACGTCCGCGTCTACAGGGACAACGGAGCGACTCAGGTCGAGCTGTGGGAGCATCCGCGGCCATCTCCCAGGCAGCTCCGCGTGGTGGAGCGGCTGGCAGTTGTCGGTCGTCTCCCGGCCGAGCCCGAATACGGTGCATCTCCGCGCGTCCGTCAGCGAATCGCGATCGAACGCAGACAAGCCCCGACGCTCGGCCGCTAAACGCCAAGTCCTGCGAATCCGAGGGCCCACAGGCTCGACGGCCCGCCGATGTGGGTCAGGCGGAGGTCCTTCGCGACCTCGGCCGCGTCAGGCGGGATCTGCGGGAGTCGCTGCCGGCTGGGTCGCGTTGGCGAGCGCCCATTCCAGGGCGTAGTCGGCGACTTCCTCCCAGCCTTCCTGCGCGGGGAGAAGGTGCGCCCGGCCCTCATACTCCTTTACCTCGGTGATGGTGTTCGACTTGTAGTGCTTGGCATTCGACCGCTGGACACTCGGCGGCATGAGGTGGTCCTCGCCGCCCGAGATGAACAGCAGCGGAGCGCGGCTGTCATTCTTGTAGTCGACCCAGGCGGCCTGGTGGCCAGGTTCCAGGTTGGCGAGCACGATCCCCCACAGGATCGCCCCCGAGGCGGGAACGTGGTAGCGCTCGTACAACGCCTGGGACTCATCCTCGCTGAACGTGTTCGTGAACACGTAGTGCCATTGCTCGGGCGTGAAGCCGACGGCGCGGTGGCGGTTGGCCGGGTTCTTGAGCACGGGGAACAACGACTTGATCTGCGAGGGCGGGGTGACGCGGACGCCTTCGGTCGGAGCGGAGTTGATGGCCACCCCCACGGCACCGAACCCGTGGTCGAGGAGGAGCTGCACGAAGGTGCCGCCGGCAGAGTGGCCGATCAGGATGGGAGGCGACTCGAGCTCGCCGACGAGCGCCTCGAGATGCTCGACGACCGCCGGCACCGTCAGCGCCTCGATCGGCGAGGTGTCGGCATTCAGCGCCTCGACCTCAACCTCGAATCCAGGATACGCAGGCGCGATCACCCGGTAGCCGGCCTGCTCGTAACGCTCGATCCAGTGCTCCCAGCTTCGGGGAGTGACCCAGAAGCCATGGATCAGAACGATCGTGTCAGGGGTCGTCGAATCCGTACTCATGCCTCCTCCTCTATTGGGTTCGTGCTGGGCGGTTCCATCGGTTGTCACGGGTCTCGACAAAGCGGGGAGTATCTGTTGTTCGCGAGCTGAGTTTCGCCCGACTCGAATCCAAGCTCACGTCGCCGACCTCGGCGTTACCCTCCCGAAGCTCGACCCCGACGTCAGCAGGCTGGTGGTGGCGATAAGGACCTCCTTGGATGGGGCTAGCCGCCACACTACGCCTGCCGGTCTGGGCAAGCAACGAGTGTTACCGCTCCGACACAATCGCTCAGGTCTCGCCGCCTGGTCGCCAGGTCGCGTCGAAATCTGGTGAACGTTTGTGCTCGCTGTTGCAGTGTAGAAATGCGTAGAGTCGTAGGCCGTACGAAGCGACTTCGATGAATCCGACGAGACGAACATCCACGAGCTCGCCGCTCTGATCGCTGAGACGGTTCGACGCGCTGCGACTGGCCGCACACCAGCCCGTTTAGTCACTATCTGAGAAGACCGCACACG
>JBKPDG010000081.1:0-6257 GCA_046727755.1 Actinomycetota bacterium | reverse complement strand
CGCTGTTCAGCACGTGGCGGGCGGCGGGTTTGAGCCCGAAGCTCACGTTCGAGACTCCGAGAATCGTGGACGCGCCCGGCAGCTCCGCCTTGATGCGCTTGATCGCCTCGATCGTCTCGATGGCGTCTCGCCGGAGGTCGTCCTGACCGGTCGACAGCGGGAACGTAAGGCAGTCGAAGATCAGGTCGGTGGGCTCGATCCCGTAGCGCTCGCTGGCGAGCTCGTAGATCCGCTTCGCGATCCGGAACTTCCAGTCGGTGGTGCGGGCCTGGCCCTCTTCGTCGATCGTCATGCAGACGACGGCGGCGCCGTACTCGCGCGCCAGACGGAACACCCGGTCGAGCCGCTTGCCCTCGCCGTCGCCGTCCTCGAGGTTGGCCGAGTTCAGGATCGCCTTGCCACCGAAGTGCTGGAGTCCGGCTTCCATCACCTGCGGCTCGGTCGAGTCGAACACGAGAGGGATAGATGCCTGGGTGGCGAAGCGAGACGCGATCTCGTCCATGTCGGTCGTGCCGTCGCGCCCGACGTAGTCGACGCACACGTCGAGCACGTGTGAGCCTTCCTTGACCTGCTCGCGCGCCATCTGCACACAGGACTCCCAGTCCTCGGCGAGCATCGACTCCCGGAATTTCTTCGACCCGTTCGTGTTCGTTCGTTCCCCGACGACGAGGAACGACGTCTCCTGGTGGAACGGCACGTGGCTGTAGATCGATGCACAACCCGGCTCGTGCACCGGGTGGCGTTCGAGCGGGGCGCGCGTCCCGATCGTCTCCACGACGCGCCGCAGGTGCTCGGGTGTCGTGCCGCAGCAGCCGCCCACGACGTTGACGCCGAGCTCGCTCGTGAACCGGTCGTGCGCCTCGGCCAGCTCGTTGGGCGTGAGGTCGTAGTGCGTACGACCGTCGACGACCGAAGGCAGGCCCGCGTTCGGCAGCGCGGACAGGAACGTACGCGCGTGCTGCGACAGGTGCCGGAGATGCTCCGTCATCTCGCCCGGGCCCGTGGCGCAGTTGAGGCCGATCACGTCGGGTCGCAGCGCCTCGAGCGTCGTGAGCGCGGCGCCGATCTCGGTGCCGACCAGCATGCGACCGGTCAGCTCCACGGTCACCTGCACCATGAGGGGGACTTCGCGGCCGGCGGCGGCCATCGCCCGTCGTGCCGCGACGATCGCCGCCTTGCCCTGGAGCAGGTCGTACACGGTCTCAACGAGCAGCACGTCGACGCCGCCTGCGAGGAGGCCCTCGACCTGCGTCTGATAGCCGTCGCGCAGCTCGGCGAAGCCGATCGCGCCGAGCGACGGAAGCTTCGTGCCGGGGCCGATGGAGCCGATCACCCAGCGCGGACGGTCGGGCGTCGCGTAGCCGGAGGAGACCTCCTTGGCGATGCGCGCCGCGGCCTCGTTGAGCTCGTAGGTCTTCTCGGGGATGCCGTACTCGGCCAGGACCACCGGGAACGACCCGAACGTGGCGGTCTCGACCGCGTCCACCCCGACGTCAAAGAACTCGCTGTGCATCCGGGCGATGACGTCGGGCCGGGTGAGCACGACGTGCTCGTTGCAGCCCTCGAGCTCGGGGCCGCCGAAGTCGTCGGGCCCGAGGTTCTGGTCCTGCACCCACGTGCCGAACGCGCCGTCGAAGATCAGGACGCGATCGCGGAGCGCGGCGAGGAAATCGGACATCAGCCTCCTTTGGCGCCGTCGCAAGCTCCGGCTTTGCGGCGGCGGTCGGCAAAGCCGCCGCTCGCCGCGGCTCAGGCTACCGGAGGGCCTCCGGCGCGCCGCACGTCACTTTCGCAAGCGCGTCGCCACGCGTCGGAGCGATCGCAACGGCGGCCCGAGCTGGCTCTTCAACACGACGGTGGGCAGCCGGGCATGGGGGTGGCGCGGCGGAAGCCGCACGCCGTCGGACCGTCCTTTGGCGAGGACCAGGATGAACTCGACGTCGTCCGCACCTTCGGGCGGAGCGAACGCCACCACCTCGAAGTCGAGGCCGAATTGCGCGCGCGTGGCGACGAGGAAGTCGAGGAACGAATCCGGCTGCCAGCAGTGGAAATGGATGCTGTACCCGTCGGACATGCACTCGTCGACGTAGCTCTCGAGCTCCTCCGGCTGGATGTGGTCGACGTTGCGTGCCCAGTCGACGTAGTGCTCACGCCGGCTGACGAGAGGGCCCTCCTCGTGGTCGCGCACGAGGTGCTCGAAGGTCGTGAGCTCGCGGTCCCGGTCGAACGTCTGGCGCTGGTCGGGGAGGCCGAGGTAGAGCACGCCGCCCGGCTTGAGGACGCGCTGGAACTCGAGCAGCCCGGCGATGGGATCCTCAAGATGCTCCAGGAGATGGTTCGCGATGACGAAGTCGAGCGACGCGTCGTCGATCCAGTTCAGGTCGTCGGCGGGTGCGATGACGTCGACGTCGACGAGCGGGGCGTCCGCCAGCTCGGGGTACTGCCGGCGTTGCTCGGCGACGCTGAGCCGGTCGACGTACCGCACGTGGGCTTCCCGGTGGACTCGCAACGGCTCGTGGAGGGCGCCGATCTCGATGCCGTCACCCCGGAGCCAGGTGCTCAGGCGTCGCCGCTTGTCCACGGCCGCGAAGGCTACGCAACCCGAGATCGCTGCATCCCTTTCGTCCTGATACGGCTTCAGTCGGAGCGTCCGAGTTCCGCTCTTTACCCAACCGGATTCACCTGCCACACTGACCACTCCGACCACACCCGCGACATCTCTCATTGCCCCGCGGAGCCGGCTTATGGATCGCAACACCCGACGGATGCGGCGTATCCGCATCCGGTCTCGCGGCACGAAGCTCGTCGCCGGCGCCGTGATCGCGGCGGTGGCGGTGGCCGTGCTGGCGGCGGCCGCGTTCGGTCAGCAAGACCAGGAGCCACCGGAGAAGCCGAAGCCCAACGTCGACGTGGCGAGCCTCACTCCCGACCCCGCGCCGGTCACGTCGGGATGGGAAGGGCAGGTCGGTACCGACGCCAACCTCGTCGGCGTGGAGTGGAGCGGCGACCCGGGCGCGGAGTTCACCGTCGAGGTGCGCGACGGTGCCGGCAACTGGCGCCAAGGCGCCGACGTGGGGGCCAACGACGCACTGCCGGATCAAGGGAGTCCGGACGCCGCAGCCGCCGCCGCGCACACGGACAAGAACGTCAGTGAGCCGATCTGGGTCGGAAAGAACGTCAGCGGGGTGCGGGTACGGCTCGACGACGGCACAGTCCAGGACGTGAAGCTGCACGTAATCGACTCGACCCGCGGCAAAAAGCCAGAGGTCAACGTCGAGTCCACCAGCCTGACCCCGACGACGGCACCTGCGCCGCCGCCCCCGCCGAGCGCGCCGCCGCCGTCAGCCGGTAGCGGCCCGGGTGTGGCGCCGTCGTCGACCACGAGTCAGCCCTTGGAGGGTTTCGGGCTCGGTCAGGGTCTCGCAGCCGCTGCGATCGCCAGCCTCGCGGTCGCGTTCATCGTGCGCCGGCGTCGCCTGCTCGCGGTGCTCATCGTCGCCGTGCTCGCGGTCGGCGCCGCCTGCGCGCCCACCAAGCCCGGACCGCCCGGAGGAATTCCGGGCGGGATCGTCGCCAGGTCGCAGTGGGCCCCTGACCTCCCGTGGAACTGGGGCTCATGCCCGGGCGGGCCGGAGTACACGTACGTCGCTAACGCCATCGTCCACCACACCGTCAATAGCAACAACTACGGGCCCGGCGACAGCGTCGGGATCATGCGCGGGATCTGGGCCTACCACGTCCAGTCGCTCGGCTATTGCGACATCGCGTACAACTTCATCATCGACAACTACGGCGTCCCGTACGAAGGGCGTCTGGGCGGGATCAACCAGCCGGTGCTGGGGGCGCACTCGCTGAACTGGAACACCGGGACCACTGGGGTTGCGATCCTGGGGACGTTCAGCTCGGTCCTACCGTCGAACGCCACCCTCGGCACGCTGGAGGACCTCATCCGCTGGAAGTTCAAGGTCCACGGTGTGAACCCGTTCGAGGTGGACTATGCGCACATCCTCGGGCACCGAGATACGTCTGCCACGGAGTGTCCGGGGCAAGCGTTGTACGACTACCTCCCGTACACGCGCCACTACGTGAAGCTCTACTGGTAGCGCGCGCTCATACCCTCACTCCCTGATCGGCGCGCGCCAGCAGCTCGCGGTCGCCGGAGCTGTCGCCGTAGGCCCACACGTACGCCGGCCGGGCGCCGAGCCACTCGTCGAGCCGCCGCACCTTCTCGGCGCCACGCACGTTGGGCCGGACGAGCTCACCCGTGAGGCGACCGTCGTCGCCGACGGCGAGCTCGGTGGCGAGCACGGCGGTGAAGCCGAGCCGGGCGGCGATCGGTTCGAGGTAGCTCGTGAACGACGCCGACACCATGACGAGCTCGTGACCCTGGTTGCGGTGCCACGCGACCCGCTCGACGACGTCGGGCCGCAGGTGCCGGGCCACGACGTCTTCGGCGAACTCGGCTGCCACCGCCGCCATCCGGCCGGCGTCGTACCCGGTGAGCGTGCGCCGCACGAGCGCGACCTTCGCCGCGTCCCGCCGCTCGTCGTTCAGCCCCGCGGCGACCAGGCGGGGGCTGATCGTGAACAACGCCCGGGCGAGTCGCACGCGCCCGACGGCGGCGCGCAAGAACGGCACCACGTTGTCGCGCGTCGAGATCGTCTTGTCGAAGTCGAACGCGGCGACGACCCGCTCGGCGCTCTCGCTCAAAGCTGAAGCGTCACAGGGGGAGCTTGCGGAAGAGCGGGCGGGGGACGTGGCGCAGCACCGTCATCACCCACCGCAACGCCGGCGGCACCCACACGATCTCGGACCCGCGTTCGAGGCCTCGGACGATCGCCTCCGCCACCGCCTCCGGCGTCGTCGCCAGCGGCGCGGGATCGAGGCCCTCGGTCATCTTCGTGTGCACGAAGCCGGGCCGTACGATCATCACCGACGCGCCCGTGCCGACGAGCGCGTCGCCGAGACCCTGGAAGAACGCGTCGAGGCCGGCCTTCGTCGATCCGTACACGAAGTTCGAGCGCCGGGCCCGCTCGCCGGCGACCGACGAGAGCACGACGATCGTCCCGTGCCCCTGTGCCCGCAGCCGGTTCGCCACCGGAACCGCGACACCCACCGGGTCGAGATAGTTCACGCGCGCGATCTCGACGGCGGCGGCGCCGTCGCGCTCGGCGCGGCTCTGTTCGCCGAGCACGCCGAACGCGACCAGCACGACGTCGAAGTCGCCGAACCGGTCGAAGACGCCGTCGACGAACGCGTCGTGCGTCTCGAGGTCGTCGGCATCGAACGGCACCGCCTCGATGGTCACGTTCGGGCGCCCGCCGGCGAGGTCCCGCAGCTCCTTCACCTCGGTGTCGAGCGCGTCGGGCCGCCGCGCCGCCAGAACCACGGTCGTGGCTCGTCGCACGACGAGCTCGCGCACGGTGGCGAGCGCGATCTCCGAGCCGCCCCCGAGGACGAGCACCGACTGGACCGAGCCGAGCGAGTCCTTCACGCCCGGGTCACACCAGCCCGATGCGGCGGGCGAGGTCCGACTGGAGGACGTTCGACGGGTCGACGCGCGCCCGCACTTCGCGGAGGCGGTCCAGCTCCGGGTACATCACCGGGACGAGCTCGGGGCGCACCCGCGAGTCCTTGGCGAAGTAGACGCGCCCGCCGGCGTCGGCCACGAGCCGGTCGATCTCGTCGAGGAGCGGGGCGAGGCCGCGGGGCCCGGCCGGGATGTCGAGCGCGAGCGTCCAGCCCGGCGTCGGGAACGACAGCGGCCCCGGATTCCCGGGCCCGAACCGCTTCAGGACGGCGAGGAACGACGGGCACTGGGCGGCGCTCAGCTTCTGGATCGTGCGCCGGACGGTCTCGTGCTCGTGGTCCGGTACCACGTACTGGTACTGCACGAACCCACGGTTGCCGTACATGCGGTTCCAATCCCGCACGCCGTCGAGCGGGTGGAAGAACGAGCGGATCGATTCGACATGGCCGCGCTGCTCGCGGGGATAGTGCCGGAACCACGCCTCGTTGAACGCGCGCATCGTGAACCGGTTCACCAGTCCGTTCGGGACCCACGCCGGCGCTACGAGCCGCGTGTGCGGCTCGTACTGGCGGGCGGTGCTGCGCCGCTTGGGCGGAATCTCGTCGAGCGGGGTGTGGTCGCCGCGCAGCAGCACCGATCGGCCCAATGCAGCGCCGCTCGAGAGGCAGTCGATCCACGCCACAGAGTACCGGTAGGCGTCGTCGCCGGTCCGGAAGCGGGCCATGGC
>JBKPDG010000080.1:0-9057 GCA_046727755.1 Actinomycetota bacterium | reverse complement strand
CGGCGTTCCGGTGCTCGGCGTGTGCCTCGGGCACCAGTGCATCGGGCAGCTCTACGGCGGCGAGGTCGTGCGGGCACCCCGCGTGATGCACGGGAAGACGTCGACGATCTCACACGACGGCGCCGGTGTGTTCGCCGGGCTACCGAACCCGATCACTGCGACGCGGTACCACTCGCTCGTCGTCGAACGCGACTCGATTCCCGACGAGCTCACCGTCACCGCCGAGAGCGAGGACGGCCTTGTGATGGGATTGCGGCATCGCGAGCTGCCGGTCGAGGGCGTGCAGTTCCATCCCGAGTCGATCCTCACTGAGTCCGGCCACGCGCTCCTGCGCAACTTCCTGGCCGCGACCGCGCCCGTCAGCTAGCTCGGGGACCAGAAATCGACGCCAGGAGGCGGCGCGCCGCGGCTTGGTCGCCCTCCAGCGTCACGCGCCTTTTGGCCAGCGCGGTGTCGAGATCTACGCGCCCGAGGGCAAGGTCGGCGAACGCCGTTGCACCGGCGGTGATGACGGCGGCGGGCTCGGCCGCATCCCCGAGCCGTGGTTGCAGCCGACCGTCACGGACATCGACATGGAGGACTTCTCCGCCGACATGCAGCACGAACGTCGCATCGTCGACGTCGGGCACAGGGGAGGTCACGGCGATGCCGAGCACGATCCACGCACCTCGAATCTCGTCACCCTTGCGGGGACGCCCGAGCAGGCCCATTCCCCATTCGGCCATCGCGGTGAGAACGCGCGCCAGGCCGAGGGCCTCATCCGTCAGCTCGTACACAGCCGAAGCGGCCGGCGGGGGAAGCGTTCGCTTCGAAACCAGTCCCGCCTGTTCGAGGTCCTTGAGTCTGCTGGCGAGCACCGTGGCGCTGACGCCGGGGAGCCCGTGCATGAGATCCGTGAAGCGGCGAGGCCCGAGAAGAAGCTCGCGGGCGACGAGCAACGTCCAGCGCTCGCCGACGAGCTCGAGGGCCCGGGCCACCGGGCAGTACTGCTGATAGGTGCGGCTCATAGCCTTAGCTTACCTGGGACTTGTGTCACAGGAGTTTCTACTTGTTTTTCCGTACTACCCATGCAGACTATGAACCATGAGACTCCATCGCACCCTCGCCGCCGCCGTCGCTCTCGTGATCCCGCTCGCGTGGGCGACCGTGAGCTCCGCCTCCGCCGAGGGCTCCCCGGAACACCGATCCGGGGCCCGGTTCCGAGATCGGTGGGTCCAGCGCGGGCCGCACCGCATCCACGCTCGGGAGCAGGCCGGAGCGGGCCCGACCATCGTCCTCATGCACGGATTCCCCGACAATCACCATCTGTACGACCGCCTGGTCCCGCACCTGCGCGACCGCCACATCGTGGTGTTCGACTTCCTCGGATGGGGTGAGTCCGACAAGCCGCGGGACCACGAGTACACCTTCGCGAACCAGGAGGACGACCTCGACGCCGTCGTGAACGGCCTCGGTCTCGATCGCGTCGTGCTCGTCGCGCATGACGCCTCCGGGCCGGCCACGATCAACTGGGCCCTCGATCACCAGGAACAGGTGGCTGCCATCGTGGCCCTCAACACTTTCTACAGCTTGTTGCCCGATGCGCCCCCGAATCCGCCCGAGGCCATCCGGTTGTTCTCCACCCCGGAGTTCCAGCGGCTCACCGAGCATTTCGCGAACTCGCCCCGAGAATTTCGTTGGCTCTACGACTTTCAACTCGGCGGGTTCATCGAGAACGCGGGAGTCCGGAAGAAGTTCGTTCCATTGCTCTACCGGCAGTTCGAGGATCGACCGAGCACACTCCGGCCGTTCCTCCGGTTGAACGCCGACTTGACCCCTTCGGTGCTCGCCAACACCGAGCGGACGTCCGAGCTCCAGTCGTTCTCGGCTCCCGTGCGGACCGCGTTCGGCGAGCACGACCGGTACCTGTCACCCGAGCAGGGTCGCAGCCTCGCCGCGCTGTTCCCACGTGGGGATGCGGTGACCGTCGCGGGGGCCGGCCACTTCCCGCAGCTCGACGCGCCCGCCGAGGTGGCCGAGCTCATCCTCACCGTGCCGACCGCGAGCGAATAGGTCAAAGGAGCCGGGCCACGCCGCCGTCGACCACGGCGAGGCCGTCGTCGACCAGCGACGCCAGGGCGTCAGCGTCGAGGGAGGTGACTTCCACCGGCGCGCCGGCGCGCAAGCGGGCCATGACCCGCCCCCGCCGTTGCCGGAAGGACCCTTCGTATCGGGGCTGACGCGAGCTCCGCTCGCCCGGCCGCGTCCCGCGGGTTGCGCACCGCCGGCGGAGCGGGCACGCGTCGCACCGCGGCTCCCGGGCCCGGCACACCAAGGCGCCGACGTCCATCAGCGCGAGCAATCGGTCGCGTCCCCGCAGCGGTGCGCCCAGCTCGACGAGGACATCCTCCGCGTCGCGGTCCGAGAGCGCGCGTCCGGCTGCCCGCTCTGCCACGCGCCGGCCGTTGACCTCGACCGCGGGCACGTCGACGTCGTCGCACTGAGCGGCGACGGCCCGGGCGGTGTACCGGCCGACCCCGGGGAGGCTCGTCAGGTCATCGGGCCAGCCGTCGGCGGCGATCGCGACCGCCGCGTCCCACAGCCGTCGCGCCCGGCGCGGGTAGCCGAGCGTGCCCCACGCGGTGATCACCGCGCCGGGCCCGGCCGCCGCCATCGCCTCCGGGGTCGGGAACCGGCTGAGGAAGTCCGGCCATGTCGCCGCGACGCGGGGCACCTGTGTCTGGTGGAGCATCACCTCGGAGACGAGCACCGCCCATCGATCGCGCGTGCGACGCCACGGGAGGTCGTGCCGCCCGTTCCGGGCGAACCAAGCCGTGATCTCAGTCACGGCCCCGGCGGAAATCTGCCTACCGTGAGGGTGACTCCCGAGCCCTTCGGCACTTGCTGGCCGGCCGCGGGGTTCTGGGCCAGCACGCGACCGTTGTCCGACGGGTTGTTTGTGTTCTGTGGGGACGCGAAGACCTGGAAGCCCGCCTGCTGCAGCGTCTGGGTCGCCTGATTCTGCATTTGGCCCACGACGTTCGGGACGCCGACGTTCTGCGGGCCGGTCGACACGAACATCGTCACCGGCGAGCCGCGCTTCACCCTGGCATTGGCCGCCGGGTCAGTGCGCGAGACGCGCCCGGTCGGGACGGTGTCGCTCTGCTCGCTCTGCACCGATACCTGGAAGCCCGCCTGCTGGAGCAGCTGCTGCGCGGTCTGCGATTCCTGACCGACCACGTTGGGCATCTGGACCTCCGGCTCGCGCGCGATCTGCAGCGTCACCTTCTGACCCGCCTTCGGGACCTGGGCACCCGCCGCCGGGTTGGACCCCACCACGGTGCCCGGTGCCTGGTCGCTGTCGACCTCCTCGTCGACCACCGCGTTGTTGGGATCCTGCAGTCCGACGCCGATGAGCGCGTTCACCGCCTCGGCGCGCGGCCTGCCGGCCACCGCCGGCATCGTGAACGTCGCCTTGCTGACCCGCAGCCGGACGGTCCCGTTCTTCTCGAGCTTCACGCCACCTTCCGGCCTCTGCGACAGCACCAGGTCGGGCGGGTCCTTCGTCTCGACGTCGTTGCGGTCCACCTTGAACCCGGAGAGCTTGAGCGCGGCGTCGGCTTCCGCGAACGACTTGTTGATGACGTTCGGTACCTCTGCCGTCGGCCCGCCGCCGCCGTCACTGCCACCGCCGCTGGCGACCAAGGCGATGATCACCGCCGCTACCAAGCCGACGCCGAGGAAGGCGGCGACGAATGCCCCGAGCCGTTTGCGGCGGCGGTCCGTCGGGTCTTCCCCGTTCCCGGGGGTCGCCAGCGGCGCGGCCTGCGTCGGCGCGACCGCGGCCGTCGGCGTGCCGCCGGCGACGATCCCGGTCGCCGGCCCGCCGAGCGGAGGCTGGCCGCGCACGAAGCGCAGCAGATCGGTACGAAGCTCGTCTGCGGTCTGGTAGCGCGAATCGGCGTCCTTGGCCATCGCGGTGAGAATGATGTGGTCGAGGTCGGGAGGAAGGTCGGGCGCTCGTGCGGACGGTGGGTCCGGCTCCTCGCGCACGTGCTTGTAGGCGACGGCGACCGGGCTCTCGCCGGTGAACGGCGGCGCGCCGGTGACCATCTCGTACAGCACGACCCCGAGCGAGTAGACGTCGGACCGGCCGTCGACCGGAAGACCTTGGGCCTGCTCGGGCGAGAAGTACGTCGCCGTGCCCATGACGGCGCCGGTCTGGGTGAGCGCCTCGCTCGTCCCGGCGCGAGCGATGCCGAAGTCCGTGACCTTCACGTCGCTGTCCGCGGTGAGCAGCACGTTGCCGGGCTTGACGTCCCGGTGCACCACGCCGTTGCGGTGGGCGAACTCGAGCGCGCCCGCGATCTCGGCGCCGATCTCCGCCGTCCGGCGCGCCGAGAACGGGCCGTTGACCTGCACGACGTCGCGCAGCGAACGTCCTCGGACGTACTCCATGACGATGAAGTACGTGCCGCGCTCCTGGCCCCAGTCGTAGATGGCGACGATGTTCGGGTGATTGAGGTTGGCGGCGCTCTGGGCCTCCCGGCGGAAGCGCTCGACGAAGCTCGGGTCGCGCGCGTACTCCGCGAACAACACCTTCACCGCGACGGGACGATCCAGGAGTTGATCACGGGCGAGATACACCTCGGCCATCCCGCCCCGAGCGATGCCGCGCTGTATCTCGTATCGATTCGAGAAGACGTCAGCCAGCTGCGTCATCGGGCCCAAACCCTACAGGTGCGCTTCTTTGCGCTTGGGGAGGTCACCGGCCGAGCACCATGCGCATCATCTGCGCCGCGATCGGTGCCGCGACCTGTCCGCCCGTCGCCTCGCTGCCGGCGCTCCCGCCGTGCTCGACGAGCACCGCCACGGCAACCTGAGGGTCCTCGACCGGCGCGAACCCGACAAACCACGCGTGGGCGGCGCCGGTTTCGTTCTGGGCGGTGCCCGTCTTGCCGGCGACCGACACGCCCGGGATGCGCGCCGCCCTGCCGGTGCCGCCCTCGACGACCGAGATCATGAGGGTCGTCATCGTCGACGCGACCTGCGGAGACATCGCCGTCCGCCACGGCTTGGCGCCGATCGTCTTCACCGTGTTGTCGTCGCCGTCCGTGATCCGCTCGGCGACGTGCGGCTGCATGATCTGGCCCCCGTTGGCGACCGCCGACGCGCTGAGCGCCATCTCGAGCGGCGTCACGGCGACGTCGCCCTGCCCGATGCCGGCGAACGCGAATAGGGGCTGGTTCTGCTGGAACGACCCCGGCGGGGGACCGGCGCTCGCGGCTGCGCCGGGGGCGACGTCGAGCGGCGGCGCAGAACCGATCCCGAACCGCGCCATCGCGGGCACGAACTCGTCGCCGAGGTCGAGGCCGAGCTGCCCGAACGTCGTGTTGCACGACTGCTGGAAACTTCGCGCGAGTGTTCCGCCGCAGGACGACCCGCCGAAGTTCCTGAGCGTGTTGTTCGTCTGCGGCAGATCGAGCTCGGTGAGCACCGGGAAGTTCGACTCGGGCGTAAACCGGCCGGTCTCGAGCGCCGAGGACGCGGTGATCACCTTGAACGTGGAGCCGGGTGGGTAGCGCTCGCGATAGGCGCGCGGCAGATCGGGCTTGTCGGGATCGGCGCGCAGCAGCTTCTCGTAGTCCTGGACCGCCTGGGAGTTGTGGCTCGCGAACGGCTGCGGGTCGTAGCTCGGGTTCGAGAACATGGCGAGGATCGAGCCCGTCTTCGGGTTCATCACGACGACAGAGCCCCGTTGGTCACCGAGCGCATCGCGCGCCGTGGCCTGGAGCGCCGTGCTCGTCGAGAGCACGACGTTGCCGATGGGCTCCTTGCCTGCGAGCACGTCGCCGACGTTCCTGATCTGCAACAACGGGTCGCGGCCGGCGAGTTCGTCGTTATACGTGCGCTCGAGGCCGACGTTGCCGAAAACAAACGACTGGTACCCGACGATCTGCGAGAACAGCGCGCCCTGCGGGTACAGGCGCTGGAACTTCAGCTCGTCGCCGGTCTCGACCGAACGGGCGAGGATCTGATCGTCGGCGGTCAGGATCCGCCCGCGCGGCTTGGAGAAGTCGCGCAACTGGAAGCGAATGTTGCGCGGGTCGTTGGCGAGGTTGTCGGCGTCGTAGACCTGGAGATACGTGAGCTGCGCGACGAGCAGCACGATGAGAACCGTCACCCCGATCCCGACCCGTCGAATGGCGCGGTTCATCGGCGGGCGAGCGCCCCGACTCGCGCGGTCGGCGCGGCGGCTCGCTCGGCGGACTCGTCGGAGATTCGCAGCAGCAGCGCCAGGATCACGAAGTTGGCGATGAGCGACGACCCGCCGTACGAGATGAACGGGAGCGTGACACCCGTCAGGGGGATGAGGCGGGTCACGCCACCGAGGATGACGAACGTCTGGATGCCGATGATGGACGTGAGGCCGGCGGCGAACAGCTTCGGGAACGGCCGTTGCGCCTGTACGGCGATGCGATACCCGGCCGCGACGAACAGCAGGAATCCGATGACGATCGCGACCGTGCCGAGCAAGCCGAGCTCCTCGCCGATGGCGGAGAAGATGAAGTCGGTCGACGCATTCGGGATCTTGTCGGGACTCCCGAGCCCGAAGCCCGTCCCGGCGAAGCCGCCGGAACCGAACGAGAACAACGACTGGACGATCTGGTACCCGTCACCCCCGGCGACGGGCCACGGGTCTGCCCACACCGACACCCGCTCCTGGACGTGACCGAAGATCGCGTACCCGATTGCGGCGCCTGTCACGAACAGTCCCGCCCCGGCGAGCAGGAATGCGGTGCGGTCGGTTGCGATGTAGAGCATCACCGCGAACACGGCGAAGAACAGCAGCGACGAGCCCAGGTCCTTCTGGCGCATCATCACGACGAGTGAGAAGCCCCACGCGAGCAGCAGCGGACCGAGGTGCCTCGCCGCCGGGATGCGCAAACCCGCGATCCGCCGCCCGCCGGCCGCGAGGACCTCGCGTTTGTCGACGAGATACCCGGCCAGGAACACGACCAGGAACACCTTCGCCAGCTCGCCGGGCTGGAAGTTGATCGGGCCCAGCCGCACCCAGAGGCGGGCGCCGTTGATCTCGCGGCCGATCCCGGGCGCGAGCGGCAGGAGCAGCGCGACGAGGCCGAGGAAGAGGAACGTGTACCGATACCGCTCGAGCAGGTGCACGCGGCGGACGAGCCAGAGCGTCCCGATGAACGCGGCGACGCCCACCATCGTCCAGACCGCCTGGCTCGGTGCGAGCTGGTCCTGCGCGTCACGGTCGATGCGCGTGATCGTGATGAACCCGATCCCGTTGAGCAGCGCCGCCAGCGGCAGGAGCGTGCCGTCGGCGCGGGGAGCGAGCCGGCGCACGCCGAGGTGGGCGACCACATAGAGGCCGATCAGCACCGCCAGGAAGAACCAGAGGTTCGGTGGAAGCGACGGGCCCTCCGACAGCGCCACGAGGACGTAGCCGCCGACGGTGATGATGACGGCCAGGAGCCCGAGGCCGAGCTCGGAGTTGCGGCGCTGCGTCGGGGTGAGCGTCATTGCGGGGCGGCGGTGATCGGGGGAACGGTCAACTCCGGTGGCGTCGGGACCGTCGTGGTGGTCGTGCGCTCCTCGATGCCCTGGCGCAGCCGGGCCACGTAAGCGTCGGCCCCGCCGCGCGACGAGAACTTCTTGCCGTCTGTGACGTCCTCACGCTGCGCCTGGGTGAGCTCGCCGGGATCGATCGTGGTGCGGCGATCGATGGTGGGGTCCCAGCCGAGGAGCCCGCCTTCGACGCCCTGGAACACCGTGACCCGGCCCCGGTCGATGCCGACGAAGTACGTGTTGCGCGCGTACCAGCCGACGGCGAGGAACGCGACGGCGAGCACCGCAAGGATGGGGAGCACCCACACGAGCACCCGCAGGATGGTGCGCCCGGGACGCCGCCGCGGCTTGACGGGCGGCGCGTCCGACATGTCCGACGTGTCGTCGTCGGGAACCGCCACAGCCGGGGCGGCGTCGTCCTCCGTGATCTCGACAACCTCGATGATCACCGCGGTCACGTTGTCCTCGCCGCCGGCCTCGTTGGCGGCGTCGACGAGGAGCTGAGCCGCCCGCTTCGGATCGCGCTCGCGGTTGAGGATGCTCGCGATCTCGTCCGGCCGCACCATGGTGGTGAGGCCGTCCGAGCACAACAGGATGCGGTCGCCGGGTTGGAGATCGATCGGGTACTCGTCGACCTCGATTTGGGGGTCGATCCCCAGCGCCCGTGTGATGATCGACCGCTGGGGATGGACCTCGGCCTGCTCCGGTGTGAGCTCGCCGCCGCGGACCATCTCTTCGACGAGGCTGTGATCATGCGTGATCTGCGTGAGCTCACCGTCGCGGACGAGGTATGCGCGCGAGTCGCCGACGTGCCCGACGACCAGGTGGCCGTCGCTCCCGAGCATGCCGGCCGTGAGCGTCGTGCCCATGCCGTGGAGCTCGCGGTCCGACGCGGATTTCTCGAGGACGGCGTCGTTCGCGCCCTCGATCGCGTCGCGCAGCGACTGCCCGTTTGCCACCGCCGCGCGCAGGGCCTCCAGCGCGGTCGCGCTCGCGACCTCTCCCGCGCGATGGCCGCCCATGCCGTCGGCGACGGCGACCAAGCCGAGGCGATCGGCCTGGTCGATGTAGTCGTCCTCGTTGCCATCACGGACGCGGCCGACGTCGGTGACGCCCGCGGCCACGAGCTTGAACGGGCTCACTTCATGACCTCGGCGACCGTCTGCCCGAACTGCACCTGGTCGCCGCGCTTGAGGCGGGTCACGCCCTTGATCTGCTTGCCGTTCACATAGGTGCCGTTCGTCGAGCCGAGATCCTCGACGTACCCCTCGCCGTTCTGTTGGAACAGCCGGGCGTGCAGCTGGGAGACGTACGTGTCGTCGCTGAGGACGAGCGCGCATCCACCACCCCGGCCCACGGTGACCTCGCGGTCGATCGTGTACGTCTCGCCCTTGCGAGCGGCGGGCTCGAGAACGCGGAGGCGCAGTGCGGCGCGCGGCTCCGGCCCTGTCTCTTATACACATCTCCGAGCCCACGAGACTGAGT
>JBKPDG010000079.1:0-25955 GCA_046727755.1 Actinomycetota bacterium | reverse complement strand
GACCTTGCCCAGCTCCAGCTGGTACGAGTCGAGGGGCGCGGCGCCGGTCGCGTAACGGAGCACGGACGCGATGCGCACGGCGCTGCTGGCGTCGAGGTGGCCGTCGTAGGTGCCGGTGCGCAGCCCGTCGAAGAACCCGGCTGCGGGCGCTTCGACGCCCGCCGCCAGCCGTTCGAGCACTGCGTCGCCGTCGCCACCGGAGACCGCGGCCTCGATCGCGGCCCGGGCCTCGCGCAGCGGGACGGCCGATGCGTCGATGGCCAGCGCCGCCTCGTAGCCGAACAGGTGGCCGGCGACCGTCGCGAGCACGAAGCCGAGCGCGGGATGCGCGGCGGGGACCATGATCGTCTCGACGGCGCCGGAGAACCGCGTGTCGCCTTCGGTCGCGATGACGATCGGGGTCGCCCGGTGGGCGCGATAGATGCCGACCTCCTTCGCCACGTCGTCGGCGTTGGAGCCCGTCAGCCCGGACGCGCAGACGAGTACGAGCGGCTCCGACGAGAGATCGATGTGCTTCTTGTCTTCCGTGAAGTCGCAGGCGATCGACTTGTAACAGAGCTCCGAAAGCTTGATGCGCAGCTCGGAGGCGGCAATTCGGTTGGCGCCGTTGCCGACGACCGCCCAAGAACGCTTGGACGGCGCGTGGCGTTGGGCGACGCCAGCGATCGCATCGCGGGTGGCGATCACCTCGAGCATCCGGTCCGGAAGCTCGCGCAGCGCCGCGAGCAGCTCGTGGGTACGACCCTCGTCGTTCGTACCGGACGCGCGTGCGATCGCCAGCGCCAGCACGAACCCGGCGGCGATCTGCGAGTAGAACGCCTTCGTCGACGCCACGCTCATCTCGACATCGCGGCCATCGGACGTGTACAGCACGCCGTCCGCCTTCTCCACGAGGTCGCTGTGCCGCCGGTTCACGATCGCGAGCACCGCGGCACCCCGAGCACGGACCAGGTCGACGGTGCGGTTCGTGTCGGTCGTGGTGCCGCTCTGGCTGATCGCCACAACCAGGGTGTCGTGCATGTCGGGACGCAGCGCGAAGCCGGACAGCTCGGTGGCGGGCATGGCATCGACGAGGAGGTCGCCGGTGGCGTCCCGGAGCGCGGCGGCGAGGCTCTGGCCGGCGACGGCGGCCGTTCCCTGGCCGACCACGACGACGCGCCGCAGCGTGCCGTCGCGTAGACGGGCCCGCACCGGGTCCGGGAGCGACTCGGGGCCGACGTCGACCGTGAGCCGGCCGTCGGCCGCGGCGGCGATGCGGCCCCGCAGCGTCTTGCGGAACGACGCCGGCGCCTCCGAGATCTCTTTGAGGAGATAGTGGGGGGACGCGCCGCGGTCGATGTCGCGTGTGGTGATCTCGGCGTGTTGCAGTTCGCCGCCCGATACCGGCAGCTCGGTGCCGTCGTAGGCGAAGCGCCGGATGCCCGCGAGATCCCCGGCCTCGTGCGCGTCGAGGGTCACGATCTGGCCCCGGGTGGCGCCCGGCCGCTGCGGGTCGGCGGGCGTCTCGCCGTCCATGCGCAGATACGTGGCGGTCTCCTCGACGAGCCCGTAGGGCTCGCTGGCGACGACGAACGTGTCCTCGGCCAGGCCGACGTTGAGGGCCTGCCCGCTGCCGCGCAGCGCGAGCAGGACGCGCTCGGGCTGGTCGGCGGCGCCGGCCGCGATCGCCACCGATCCCTCGAGCGAGGCGACGGTCGCCCGGAACGCCTCGTCGACGTCCTCGCCGCCGGCCAGGCGCCGGGAGACGAGCGCCGGGATGACCTTGGCGTCGGTGGTCATCTCGGTCGGAAGGTCGAGCTGCTCCATCGCCGCGAGGTCGGCGAAGTTGTCGACGTCGCCGTTCAGCGCACCGATGACGTACGGCCCGTCGCGCCCGACCTCCTCGCTGTTCACAGGGTGGGCGTTGGCCTCGGAGATGATGCCGACGCTCGCCCACCGCGTGTGCGCGAGCACCACCGCGCGGGCGTGGTCGCCCGCCACGGCCAGGTGCACGAGCTCGTCGGCGCGAATGGCGTCCCGCAGTTTGGCGGTGTTGTCGCCCAGCTCACCGATCTCGGCCGCCGCCTTGTACACGAAGCTCAGGGCATCGCCGGCCCGGCGCACGGCCCGGGTGCCGAACAGCGGGTCGCGTCGGACGTCGAACAGGCGCGCGATCGCGGGATCGTCCAGGTCGAGCGCATGGTGATGGACGAGGACGTGGAGCCCGGCCGAGTCGCGGCCTCGAACTTCGAGCCGGTCGAGCGCCGACAGCGCGACCTGCACCGACGTGAGCGTCTCGATAGCCGCGTGCGTGGGGTCCGTGCCGCAGAGATCGGCGACGGCGCGCGCCGTGCGGAGCCGGTCGCGGCCCACGGCCCAGACCGCGTCCTTGAGCCGCACGAGCGCGGCGTTGACGTCTTCGAGCTCGACGGTCGAGAGGTCGGCAGCATTCTCGTCCAGCGCCGCCTCGATCCGATCGCTTGCGACCTGGAGCTGCTCGACGCGGTGCTCGACGCCGGCCGCGAGCGCGAGGTCGCCGAGGAGGGCCTGCACCCCCGGGGGCCCCTTCAGCAGCGCGTCGACCGCCTCGACCCGCGCCGCCGCCCGCGCCAGCACGTCGGGCCCGGGGATCCCCTGATCGGCGCCGCCGAGGGCGCCGGCCGCGAGCGCGAGGTCGCCGAGGAGGTGGGTGCCGTCGGGCGGCATCCGGCCGCTCGACCGCCGCAGGACGGCCACGATGCCGCACATAAGAACCCCCAGGTTACGTCGGATGTGGTCCAAGGAGTCGCTCGCGACGAATGACGATCGAGTGCCGTTCGCGAGGAAAGGAGTCCCAAATGAGCGCGAACGAGGACACCGTCCGCCGGGGCTACGAGGCATTCGGACAGGGCGACATGGACACGCTGCGGTCGTTGCTGACGCCGGACGTCGTGCAGAGCGTGCCGGGCCAGAGCTCGGTCTCCGGTGACCACAAGGGCGTCGACAACGTGCTCGGCTACTACGCCACGCTCTTCGAGCTCACGGGCGGAACGCTGAAGGCGGATCTCCAGAGCGTGACGGACGATGGCGCCGACAAGGTGCTCGCCGTTCACCGGCTGACCGCGCAACGCGGCGGCAAGACCTACGACGAGACCGAGAAGCTCCATTTCACATTGTCGGGCGGCAAGATCTCGCGGCTCGACGAGGAGCATCCCGACCTCGCCAAGTTCGACGCCTTCTTCAGCTGACGAACCCCGTACCGCAGGCGCGTTCGACGGCGGCGGCCAATCGGGTCGCTGCCGTCTCCGCCTGCGCAGTGGTCGGCGCCTCGACCATCACTCTGACGACGGGCTCCGTCCCCGACGGTCGGACCAGGACGCGTCCGTCGGCGCCGAGCTGCTGCTCCACCGCATCGAGCTCGGCGCGGAAGCCGCCGTCGTGCGCCAAACCGGCACCGTCGCCGACGTGCACGCTCCGCAGCACCTGCGGAAGCGGCTCGACGACGGCGGCCAGCTCCGAGAGTGGCTTCCGGCGGCGCGCCATGACGTCGAGCAGCAGCATGCCGGTGAGCGTGCCGTCACCTGTCGTCGCCAGGTCGGAAAGAATCACGTGACCCGACTGCTCGCCGCCCAGCGACAGTCCCCGCTCCTCGAGGGCGGAGAGCACGTTGCGGTCACCGACCGGCGTCTCGACCACCTCGATGCCGTGCTGGACGAGCGCGCGCCGTAGGCCGAGGTTCGACATCACGGTGGCGACGACGGCGTCCCCGCGGAGCTCGCCACGCTCGTGCAGGTCGAGCGCGATGATCGCCAGCATCTGGTCGCCGTCGACGAGGTGGCCGTACTCGTCGACTGCGATCACGCGATCGGCGTCGCCGTCGAACGCCAGCCCGGCGTGCGCGGTGGCGGCGACGACCGCCTGCTGGAGCTCGGTGGGGTCGGTCGACCCGCAGCCGGCGTTGATGTTGGTGCCGTCGGGCTCGGCGTGCAGCACGCGCACCCACGCCCCCTGCACGCGCAGTGCCCACGGTGCAACCTCGAATGCGGCGCCGTTGCCGCAGTCGACAACGACCGCCTGCCCGTCGAGGCGGCGACCGCCGAGGGCCGCCGCAAGGTGGGCGATGTAATCAGCGGCCGCACCCAGGCGGTCGCGCGCCACTCCTACACCTGGTCCCTCGGGCCCGACCTCGGCGCCGCGGTCGACGAGGCGCTGCAGCTCGGCTTCGACGCGCTCCTCGGGGGCGTCGGCGATCTTGCGCCCGCCGCGGGCGAAGAGCTTCACGCCGTTGTCGGGGTACGGATTGTGACTGGCAGAGATCACCGCCGCCGGCGCGTCGAGCAGCTGCGCCACATGCGCGACGCCCGGGGTCGGCAGCACGCCGACGCGCTCGACGTCCGCTCCTTCGCTGCACAGGCCGGCCACGAGCGCGGCCTCGAGCAGCGGCCCGGAGCGGCGAGTGTCTCGCCCGACGACGAACGACCGCTCGGCGCCCAAGACGCGGGCGGCGGCGCGGCCGAGCGCGGTCACGAGCTCGGGCGTGAGATCGCGGTTGGCGACCCCGCGAACTCCGTCGGTACCGAACCGCAGCGTCATGCTCGCCTCGATGCGTGCATAGACCGGAACTATTCCGGTTCAGGAACGCGTCGCAAGCGCCTCAGCGCTTCGAGTACTGCGGCGCCTTGCGAGCTTTCTTGAGGCCGTACTTGCGGCGCTCCTTCTCGCGGGCGTCGCGCTTGAGCAACCCGGCCTTCTTCAGCGTCGGGCGCAGCTCGTCGTCGAGCGAGACGAGCGCACGGGCGATGCCGAGACGCAGCGCGCCCGCCTGCCCGCTCACACCGCCACCGTCGAGCGACGCCTCGACGTCGTACACGTCGGCGGTCTGTGTGAGACGCAATGCCTCCGTGGCAACGACCTGGTGCGTGAGGATCGGGAAGTACCGTTCGAACTCGCGGCCGTTGACCTTGATGACGCCGCTACCGGGACGCAGCCGTACGCGCGCAATCGACTGCTTGCGCCGTCCGGTCGTCTGGATCAGGGGCTTCGTCATCGACTCCCTCCGCGCGCGCTCGCCAGTGGGCGCGCAACCGGCTTCTGGGCCGCGTGCGGGTGATCGGGACCCGCGTACACGCGCAGCTTGCGAAGCATCTGCCGTCCGAGGGGGCCCTTCGGGATCATGCCCTTGACGGCCTTGCGCACGACCTTCTCCGGGTCCCGTGCGAACACCCGGCCGAGGCTCTCGGACTTGATCCCACCGGGATAACCGGAGTGGCGCCAGTACACCTTGCCCTCCGCCTTGCGCGGGCCGACGTCGAGCTTGGCCGCGTTGACGACGATCACGTGATCGCCGGCGTCGACGTGCGGCGCCCAGGTCGGCTTGTGCTTCCCGCGTAGCAGCGTGGCGACCTCGGTCGCGAGGCGGCCGAGCACGGCGCCGTCGGCGTCGATCACGTGCCAGGCGCGCTCGATGTCGCTGGGCTTGGGGCTGAATGTACGCACAGGAAAGAAGAGGTTACTCCTGTGCGAGGCTACCGAGGCAATCGGCTGCGAACCGGTAGCCTCCAACGTGTGACGGCTCCCCCGGCCGCGGTTCCCGTCCATGAGCTCACCGCCGAGCGCGAAGACGACGCCGAACGAGCGCTCGGCATCCTGCTCGACTCCGCCCTCGACCCGATCGTCGACATGGTTCTGCTCGCGCGCCACGGGGCCTTCGAGGCGCGGTCGCACGACGGGTGGGTGCGCTTCCGGCGCGCCGAGGACGGCTACGAGCGGGTCGCGGGCGAGGGCGCCGAACCGCTCGCCGACCAGTCGACGGACCGGTTCGCGGGGCTGGAGGTCGAGCTCGCCCACCGCTATCCGACCCGGCGCGAGAACGCGTACCCGTTCGGCTTCGCGCAGGTCGCGCAACTGTTCGACCATCCCGCCGCGCCCGATCTGTGCGTGATCCACTCGGCCGCCCACAACTGGGAGGACCAGGGCGGGCATCGCGGTGAGCACGGCTCGCTCGACGTGGTCCAGGCGCGAGCCCCGTTCGTCGTCGCGGGCAAGGGCGTGCGCGCCGACGGTCTGGTTCCCCGGGCCGGCCGGCTCGTCGACGTCGCGCCCACGATCGGCGAGCTGCTCGGGCTGGCGTCCGCCGACGACGGCACGTACGTCCACGGCCAGGATGGCGAGGCCCGCGCCGACGTTCTCGATCTGACCGGCGGGCGCCCGCGTCACGTCGTCGGCTTCCTGTGGGACGGCACCAATCCCAACGTGCTGTACGCGATGGCCGCCGCCGGCGAGGCGCCCAACGTGGCGCGCCTGCTCGAGATGGGCACTGGCTACGCGCACGGCGCGATGGCGGGCCTACCGACGGTGACGCTCGCGAACCACACGTCCATCCTCACCGGCCGCCTGCCCGGCCACCACGGCATCCTCAACAACGCGTGGTACGACCGGCGCAGCGGCCGGCAGATCATCACGAACTCGGCGGCCACGTGGCCCACGGCCATGGCGACCCTCACGCCCGGCGTCGAGTCGATCCACGACGCCGTGCACCGGACCTGGCCCGACGCGTTCACGGCGTCGATCAACGAGCCGGCCGATCCCGGCGCCGACTACTCGACCTTCGACTTCTTCCGCCGGGGCGAGGTCCCCCCGATCCCGACGTCGCCGGACGGGCTGCCCCACACCACCGAGCGGTTCGTGCGCCCGTCGAAGGATTACTCGTGGTCGACGATCGTCGACCACATGTGCGTCGAGCAGGCCATGGGCATCTGGAGCGGCCACTACCGCGACGTCGACTACCCCAAGCCCCGCTTCATGTGGGTGAACTTCACGCTCACCGACTCCGCCTTCCACGAGGGCGGTCCGCATTCGGAGATCGCAGCCGCCGCCGTCCGCGACTGCGACGCCCGCCTCGGCGAGGTGCTGACCGCGATCGAACAGGCCGGCGCCTTCGACGACACGGCCTTCGTGCTGGTCGCGGACCACGGCATGGAGGAGAACGATCCCGCGGTACGGGGCGACTGGGATGTACCGCTGCGCGACTCCGGCCTCCAGTTCCGCGACGAGGGCTACAGCTTCCTCTACCTCGGCGAGCGATAGTCCCCGGCGTCAGTTCACGCTGACGCCAACGAGCTTGCCGACAAGGAAGGTGGCGGTGGCGACGACAGCGCCGATGGCCGCCATGCGCAATCCGGAACGGCCGGCGTGCCGTCCGGTGAACACGGAGATCGCGGCCCCGACGCCGAAGAGCGCCACCACCGACAAGAGCGCCGACACGACGACCGCAGCGACCCCGCTGCCAAAGAAGAAGGGGACGACGGGAAGGAACGCGCCGGCCGCGAACGCCGCGAACGACGAGCCCGCCGCGACCCACGGCGACGCGAGCGTGCCCGGAACGAAACCGAGCTCCTCGCGCGCCAGCGTGTCGAGCGCGACGTCGGGACGCTGCATGATGTTGTCGACGAGCGCCTTCGCTTCCTCGGGGTCGATGCCCTTGGCCTGATAGATCAGCTCGAGCTCCTCGCGCTCTTCTTCGGGGAACGCGGACAGCTCCTGCTCCTCGATGCGAAGCTCGTTCTCGTACAGCTCGCGCTGCGACCGCACGGAGACCCATTCGCCCGACGCCATCGAGAACGCCCCGGCGACGAGGCCGGCGACGCCGGCGAGCAGCACGATCGACTTGTTGCTCGTGCCACCGGCCACGCCCATGACGAGCGAGAAGTTCGACACCAGCCCGTCGTTCACGCCGAATACCGCCGCCCGCAGCGTGCCGCCGATTCCGGCCCGGTGGCGGCCTTCGGACGCGGCGATCCGCCCGCCGGCGCTGTCGCCGCCGCGCATGGCCGCAACCACCTTGCCGTGCATGGCCTCCTGGGCGGCCATCACCGCCGGCGCGGCGGCCACGTCGCGGTACCGGTCGGCGTCGGCGGCTTCGGCCCGGAGCACGATCGGCAACACGGTCTCGGTGCCGAGCCACTTGGCCAAGCGGCGCAGGACGCGAACCCGGAATGGCAACCGCGGCGGCGTGAGGTCGGTGACGCCGCCCTCGCGGAGGCGCTCGGCCCAGTGGGCGGCGTGGCGTTCCTCTGCCTCCGCCAGCGCGAGGAAGATCGGCCGGCGCCGTTCGTCGGCATGGTCGGCGAGGGCCCGGTACAGGGCGGCGCCGCCGAGCTCGTCCACCCACAGCTCACGGAACTGAGCCAGCTCGGGGTCGAGCGCCGCTCGGCGCCTCGCCATGCCGGGAACCGTACTGCCCGGCGACGTCCTCAGTAACCAACCTCCCAGAGGCAGAGGCCTTGGGGCGGCGCGGGCTGGCCAGCGTGGGCGCGGTCCTTGGCGCGCAGGACGCCCATGAGGTCGCCGGGGCGCCTCTTGCCCGTCCCGACGTCGACGAGGGTGCCGACGATCGATCGCACCATCTGCCAGCAGAACGCGGTGGCGCGTATGTCGTAGCGCAGCACGCCGTGCCCCAGATCGTGCCAGCGTGACTCGAGGACGCGACGCGTCGTGGTCGAGCCCTCCGGGCCCTCACGACAGAAGGCGGCGAAGTCGTGCTCACCGACAAACGGGTCGCCGCCGAGCCGCAACGCCTGCATGTCGAGCGGGGTCGGCACCCACCAGGCGTACCGGGCGAGGAACGGGTCGGGCACGGGCCGGTTCACCACTGTGTAGCGGTACGCCCTCCAGCACGCCGAGCGGCGGGCGTCGAACTCCGCCTCGACGACGTCGGCTTCACGCACGACCACCTCGGGCGCGAGGGCGCCGTTCACGGCTGACTGCAGCCGCCACGGATCGAGGCCGGGATCGGCGTCGAACGTCACCACCTGGCCCCATGCGTGGACGCCGGCATCGGTGCGGCCGGCGCACGTCAGCCGCTCCGCTGGGTGACGCAGGAACCGCTCGATCGCCCTGGCGAGCACGCTCGCGACGGTGCGGACCTCGGGCTGTTCGGCCCACCCGTGGAACCCGGTGCCGTCGTACGCCACGACGAGCTTCACTCTGGCAGGACCTTCGTCCCTTTCAAACAAGGTCATTTGAAAGGGCACCTCCGGCAGGCGCCGGGGTTCCCCCGGCGCCGGAGTACGAATTCTGTTGGCGGAGCGCAAGCGTCAGCTTGCGCGACCAGGGAATTAGACCAATTCCACGCGGGCCATGGGCGCGCTGTCGCCGGGGCGGGGGCCGAGCTTCAGGATCCGGAGGTAGCCGCCGTTGCGGTCGGCGTAGCGGGGCGCGATCTCGGCGAACAGCTTGTGCGCGGCCTGCTTGTCGTGCATCCGGGCCACGACGATGCGCTGCTGGTGCACGCTCCCGCCCTTCGCCTTCGTGATCAGCTTCTCCGCGTAGGGGCGCAGCGCCTTGGCCTTGGCGAGGGTCGTCGTGATCGCGCCCGCCTCGGACTCGAACAGGTGCGCGGCGAGGTTCGCCAGCATCTGCTTCTCGTGGGCGGGGCCGGAGCCGAGGCGCGGGCCCTTGCGCGGTGCCGGCATGGTCGGGCTCCCTACTCCTTCACCCGCAGCGAGAGGCCGCGCTCGTCGAGCTTCTGCAGCACCTCTTCGAGCGACTTCGACCCGAAGTTCGTGATGGCGAGCAGGTCGTCCTCGGACTTCTGCACGAGCTGGCCGATCGTGTCGACCCGTGCCCGCTTGAGGCAGTTGCGGGGCCGCTCGGACAGGTCGAGCTCCTCGATAGGCAGCTCGAGGTCGGGCGACGCCGCCGTGATCGGCGACACCTCACCGAGCTCGAGCCCCTTGGCCTCCGACGACAGATCGGCGACCAGGCTGACGAGGTTCCGCAGCGTCTCGCCCGCCGACGCCAGGGCGTCACGGGGCGTGATCGACCCGTCGGTCTCGACCTCGAGGCTCAGCTTGTCGTAGTTGGTTGCCTGCTCGACGCGCGTCGGCTCGACCGAGAACGCCACCCTCCGCACGGGCGAGAAGATCGCGTCGACGGGGATCACGCCGATCGTCGACGTGCGCTTGTTGCGCTCGGCCGACAGGTAGCCCCGGCCCTGCTCGACGGTCAGGTCGAGCGCGAGCCGGCCCCGCTGGTTCACCGTGGCGAGATGCAGCTCGGGGTTGAGGACCTCGACATCCGCCGTCGTCTGGATGTCGGCGGCGGTCACGTCGCCCGGGCCGCGCTTGTCGAGCCGGAGGGTGACAGGCTCCTCGGAGTCGCATCTGAGTACGAGGTCCTTGAGGTTCAGGATCAGGTCGGTGACGTCCTCCTTCACGCCCGGGATCACGTCGAACTCGTGCAGCGCCTCGTCGAAGCGGACCTGAGTGGCGGCGGCGCCGGGGATCGACGAGAGGAGGGTGCGACGGAGGCAGTTGCCCAGGGTGTGGCCGAAGCCGGGCTCGAGCGGCGAGATCGTGAACGTCTGGACGTTCCCGTCCGGCTCGCCGGCTTCGACTTCGGGTCGCTGGATGATCAGCATGGCGGTCTCACTTCTTTGGTTGTCGTTGGGGGTGGTGGCGGACGGCTCGGTGGGTTACTTGGAGTAGAGCTCGACGATCAGCTGCTCGCGCACGGGCACGTCGATCTGCTCGCGGAGCGGCAGGTCCCGCACCGTCGCCGTGAAATCGGCGCTGGTCACGTCGAGCCAGGCCGGGACGGCCCGGTCGAGCGTGTCGAGGTTGTGGCGCAGCACGATCAACTGGCGCGACTTCTGCTTGATCTCGACGACGTCACCCTTGCGGAGCTGCTGCGACGGGATCGTGACGCGCTGGCCGTTCACGGTGACATGCCCGTGACGGACGAGCTGGCGGGCCTGGTTGCGGCTGGCGGCGAAGTTGGCGCGGAACACGACATTGTCGACGCGCAGCTCGAGCATCTGGAGCAGGACCTCACCGGTGATGCCCGGATGCCGGGTGGCCTCCTCGTACACGTTCTTGAACTGACGCTCGAGGAGCCCGTAGATGCGGCGCGCCTTCTGCTTCTCGCGCAGCTGGAGCAGGTACTCGCTCTCCCTGATGCGCCCGCGCCCGTGCTGGCCGGGCGGGTACGGCTTGCGCTCGACGGGGCACTTCATCGTGTCGCACTTGGGGCCCTTGAGGAACAGTTTCATGCGCTCGCGCCTGCAGAGCTTGCACACGGCGCCCGTGTAGCGGGCCATCAGACGCGCCTCCGCTTGGGCGGACGGCAGCCGTTGTGGGGGATGGGCGTGACGTCCTTGATGCCGACGACCTCGATACCGGTGTTCTGGATCGACCGGATGGCCGTCTCGCGACCGGAGCCCGGCCCCTTCACGACGACGTCGACCTTGCGGACGCCGTGCTCCATCGCCCGGCGCGCCGCCGTCTCAGCCGCGAGCTGGGCCGCGAACGGCGTGGACTTTCGTGACCCCTTGAAGCCGACGTTGCCCGCCGACGCCCACGCGATCACGTTCCCTTCCTGGTCGGCGATCGAGATGATCGTGTTGTTGAACGACGACTTGATGTGCGCGGTGCCGTAGGCGACGTTCTTGCGCTCGCGCCGCCTCGGTCGTCGTCCGCCCGCCGGTGGTTTCGCCATCCCTATTTCCTCGCCCGCTTCTTGCCGGCCACCGTCTTCTTCGGTCCTTTCCGCGTCCGCGCGTTCGTGCGGGTGCGCTGGCCGTGCACGGGCAACCCGCGCCGGTGCCGGACACCCTGGTACGTCCCGATCTCCATCTTGCGCTTGATGTCCTGGGAGACCTCACGGCGGAGATCACCCTCGACCTTCACGTTCTGGTCGATGAACGTGCGCAGCTTGGCGACCTCCTCGTCGGTGAGGTCGCGGACGCGCGTGTCGGGCGAGATGTCGGTCGCCATCGCGACGGTGCGCGCGGTCGTGCGGCCGACGCCGAAGATGTAGGTGAGCGACACCTCGAGCCGCTTCTCGCGGGGGATGTCGACGCCGGCGATACGGGCCATCTGCGCTCCTAGCCTTGCCGCTGCTTGTGGCGCGGGTTGGTGCAGATGACCCGCACGGTGCCGTGGCGGCGGATCACCTTGCACTTCTCGCACATCTTCTTCACCGACGGGCGGACCTTCACGCCGTTCCTGCTCGTTCTCTCGTTGCTACTTGTATCGGTAGGTGATGCGACCCCGGCCGAGGTCGTAGGGCGTCAGCTCGACCTGCACCCGGTCGCCGGGAAGGATCCGGATGTAGTGCATCCGCATCTTCCCGGAGATGTGCGCGAGCACCTTGTGCCCGTTCTCGAGCTCGACGCGGAACATGGCATTGGGCAACGGCTCGACCACCGTTCCCTCCACCAGGATCGTGTCGTCTTTGGGCTTGGCCAGGGTTTCCACCGCCTAGGGGGTCGGGCGCGCCAAAGGAACAGGACGCACCGCTGGGGCGACCAAGAATTGTACCCGACGCCCGGAACCCTTGAGAATTCGGGGTCTCGGCCCCGTGCCTCTCAGCCCGTGAAGTCGAACTGCTCAGTGGTGGGCGCGGCCGCCGCGGGCGGCGCCGACGCGAGCAGCCACCCACCGCTCAGCATCAGCGCCGCTGCCGCACCCGAACCGCCTACCCGGGCCAGGGCACGTCGCCTCATGTTGAGTTCCACCCACTCCGCCCCGCCGTGTCGGCGGATGGGGCTTTCTAGACGAACGCCCGATGCCGGCGCAATCGGCGGCGCGCGGCGCCGGGAAAACCCCTGGTCACGACGGCAGTGTCAGGACCTCGGGCCCGTTGGCGGACACGGCGACCGTGTGCTCGAAGTGGGCGGATCGGCGCCGGTCCCGGGTGACGACCGTCCAACCGTCGGCCAGGAGCTCGGTCTCGGGTCCCCCGACGTTGACCATCGGCTCGATGGCGAGGACCATCCCCTCCTTGAGCTTCAGGCCCCGGCCGGGCGGCCCGTAGTTGGGGATCTGGGGCTCCTCGTGCATGGCAGTGCCGATGCCGTGGCCCACGTACTCCCGGACTACGGAGAACCCGGCGCCCTCGGCGACGCCCTCGACGGCAGCGCCGATGTCGCCGAGGCGATCGGCGGCGGTCACGTGCCCGATCGCCGCCTCCAGCGACGCCCGGGTGATCTCGAGCAGCCGCTTCGACTCGTCGTCGATGTCACCGACGGGCACGGTGATGGCGGCGTCGCCGTGCCAGCCCTCGATGATCGCCCCGCAGTCGATGGAGAGGATGTCGCCCTCGTGCAGCACCACCGACTCGGACGGGATCCCGTGCACGATGACCTCGTTCGGCGACGTGCAGACGACGCCCGGGAACGGCGGGTTGCCGTACCCGAGGAAGTTCGAGCGCGCGCCGCGGCGATCGAGCACCTCGCGTGCCGCCTGGTCGACGTCGGCGGTCGTCGCGCCCGGCTTCGCGGCGCGTATGCAAACCTCGTGCATCTCGGCCACGACCTTGCCTGCACGGCGCATGAGCGCGATCTGCTCGCGGGTCTTGCGCGTGATCACGTCTGGAGCGGCTTGAGCCGCTGGTCGACCTGCGCGACCAGGCGCGCGAACACGTCGTCACCGTCGCCGGTGCCGTCCACGACGACGAGCTTCCCGAGCTTGCGGTAGAAGTCGATGATCGGAACCGTCTCCTCCTCGTAGAGCTCGAGCCGGCGCATCACCGCGTCTTCGGTGTCGTCCTCGCGTTGGACGACGCGCCCGCCGCACACGTCGCACGTCCAATTGTCCTTCGGCGGCGCGTTCACGTGGTAGGTGGTGCCGCAGTCCTCGCACACGCGCCGCCCGGCGATCCGGTCGAGGACGATCTCGGTGGGGACGTCGAGGTTGATCACGAGGTCGAGCGGATACCCGTCGAGCACCTCCTCCAGCTTCTCGGCCTGCGGCAGCGTGCGCGGGAACCCGTCGAGGACGAATCCCTGATCAACCAGCCCGTCCTCGGCGAACCGCTCCTCGACGATCCTGAGCGTCAGCTCGTCGGGCACGAGGTCGCCGCGATTCATGTACTGCTCGGCCTCGCGCCCGGCGGCCGTCCCGGCGGCGGCGGCGGCCCGGAACAGGTCGCCGGTCGAGACGTGTTCGATGGCGTACCGCTCCGACAGGCGGGCGGCTTGTGTGCCCTTCCCGGCGCCCTGCTTGCCGAGCAGGACGAGTCGGGGACCTCTGCTCATCGGCGCACTCCGATTACGCGAGGAAGCCCTCGTAGTTGCGCATCATCAACTGGCTGTCGATCTGCTTCATCGTCTCGAGGGCGACGCCCACGGTGATCAGCAACGCTGTGCCGCCGAAGGGGAACTGGCTGATGTCCCACAACGCGAACACCAACAGCGGGGCTATCGCGATCGTGGCGAGGAACAACGACCCCGGCAGCGTGATCCGGTTGAGGGTCTTCGCGAGGTACCGCTCCGTCGGCGGCCCGGGTCTGATGCCGGGGATGAAACCACCCTGCTTGCGGATGATGTCGGCCTGCTGCGCGGGGTTGAACGCGATGGCGGTGTAGAAGTATGCGAAGAAGATGATGAGGAGCGTGTACATCCCGATGTAGAACCAGCTCTGGTTCTGCACGAGGTTGTCGTTGATGAACTCCTGCAGCCCCTCCCACGGCGTCGCGGTCGCAATGAGCGCGGGGAACGACAGGATCGAGCTCGCGAAGATCACCGGGATCACGCCGGACTGGTTTACCTTCAGCGGTATGTACGTGCTCTGACCGCCGTACATCCGCCGCCCCACGACCCGTTTGGCGAACTGGACGGGGATGCGCCGCTGCCCCGACTCCACGAACACGATCCCGACGATCATCGCGACGCCGATGGCGAGGATCGTAAAGAACTGGAACTTGCTGCCCTCGGTGTAGATGGCGCCGCCCTGCGCGGGGAGGGTCGAGACCACCGACGCGAAGATCAGGATCGACATCCCGTTGCCGATGCCGCGCTGGGTGATGAGCTCCGCCAGCCACATCAGCAGGGCGGTGCCGGCGGTCCACGTCAACACGATGAGGGCGGCCCGTGGTGTGTTGAAGCCGGGGATGAGGTCGCGGCCCTGGAACCCGGCGAACCCGAGCAGACCACTGCTGCCCTGGTGCAAGGCGAACACGAAGCCGGTCGATTGCACGAGCGCGAGGCCGACCGTCAGGTATCGGGTCCACTGGGTGATCTTCTTCTGGCCGACCTGCCCCTCGTTCTGCCACTCCTCGAGCTTCGGGATCACCACGCCGAGCAGCTGCATGATGATCGACGCCGTGATGTACGGCATGATCCCGAGGAAGAAGATCGCGACGTTCGTGATCGCCCCGCCCGAGAACAGGTCGAGAAAACCGACCACCCCCGTGTTCTCGGACTGGTCCTGCAGGTCCTTGATCGCGTTGAAGTCGATGAACGGAACCGGCAGGTGGGCGCCGACGCGGTAGACCCCGACGATCAGCAGCGTGAAAAGGATCTTGTTGCGCAGGTCGGGCACCCGGAACATGTTCCGCAGGCGGGAGAGCATGGGGGAGCGCGACCTCCTCTCGCGGCGGGACCGCTGAGCTTATCGGTTGGTCAGGGCGTTCCCCTTTGCGGGGGGACGCCTGCGGAACGGCAGCGGCAGGCGCTCGACGCGCCCGCCGGCGCCTTCGATGGCCCGGATGGCGGCGCCCGAGAACGCGTGGGCGCGCACGGTGAGGGACTTCGTGAGCTGCCCGCGGCCGAGCACCTTCACGAGACCTTGCTTGGCGACGAGGCCGCGCGAGCGCAGCGTCCCCGGGTCGACGTCGCTCCCGGCGTCGAACGCTTCGAGCACGTCGAGGTTCACGACCGCGTACTCGACCCGGAACGGGTTCGTGAACCCCTTGGCCTTCGGCGTCCGCCGGGTGAGGGGCGTCTGTCCGCCTTCGAACCCGGGCTTGACGGTGTCGCGGGCGCGCTGGCCCTTCATGCCGCGACCGGCGGTCTTGCCGCCCCGCCCACCGATGCCGCGGCCGGCCCGCTGAGCCCGGGTGCGCGCACCGGGCGCGGGGTGGAGATCGTGGGGCTTGATCGTCATGTCTCCTCCACCTTCACGAGGTGCGGCACGGTGTTGACCATGCCCCGGATCTCGGGCCGGTCGGCGTGCTCGACGGTGTCGTTGATGCGGCGAAGGCCGAGGGCACGCAACGTGCCGCGCTGGCGGGGCTTGACCCCGATGGCGGAGCGCACCTGGGTGATCCGCAGCGTCTGCGCCATCACGCGACCTCGGTGACCTCGGTCTTTAACCCCACCGGAAGCAGAGCTTCCGGCGGGGCCCCCGTCTTGATGCGTGCGGTGAGTGCGTTCATGCGACTTCTGTGACCTCGGTCTTCGGTGCCGAGCGCTCGCGGTACGCACGCAGCATCCCGGCGGACGACACCTCCTCGGGCGACTTCCCGCGCAGCTTGGCGACCTCGTCGGGCCGGAACAGGGACTGGAGGCCGGCAATCGTCGCCCGCGACACGTTGATCGCGTTGGCCGAACCCAGCGACTTCGCCAGCACGTCCCCGACGCCGGCGGCCTCGAGGATGGCCCGAGCCGCGCCACCGGCGATCACGCCCGTACCGGGCGCGGCCGGCTTCAGCAGGACACGGGCGGCGTCGTGGATGCCGACGACCTGATGCGTGATCGTCGTGCCCGCGAGCGCGACCGGGAACTGGTTCTTGCGCGCCTCCTCCATGCCCTTCTGGATGGCAGCCGGCACTTCCTTGGCCTTCCCGTAACCGAGGCCCACGTTGCCGTTGCCGTCGCCCACGACGACGAGGGCGGTGAACGAGAAACGCCGGCCGCCCTTCACGACCTTGGCGACGCGGTTGATCGCGATCACCCGCTCTTCGAATTGCCCTTCCGCCATCAGAGCTCCAGTCCTGCTTCACGCGCACCGTCGGCCAGACCGGCGACCCGGCCGTGGAACTTGAACCCGCCCCGATCGAACACGACGCTCGTGATCCCGGCCGCCTTGGCCCGCTCCCCGACGAGCTTGCCGACCGACTTGGCCGCGTCGACGGTTCCGCCTCGACCGGACCGCAACTCGGGCTCCGTGGTCGACGCCGTCGCCACGGTTCGGCCGCGCACGTCGTCGATCACCTGGGCGTAGATGTGGCGCGCCGAACGGAACACCGACAGGCGCGGCCGCTCCGGGGTCCCCCGGATCTTCTTGCGAACCCGGCGATGCCGCCGGATTCGTGCTTCGCGCTTGCTGTTCGACATCGGGTTCTCTCGCTCGCCTACTCGGACTACTTCGCCGACTTGCCGGCCTTGCGCTGGACGTGCTCGTCGACGTACCGGATGCCCTTGCCCTTGTATGGCTCGGGCGGACGGCACTTGCGGACGTCGGCCGCCACCTGACCGACCAGCTGCTTGTCGGCGCCCCGTACCACGATACGGGTGGGCTGCGGCACCTCGAACGTCACGCCCTCGGGCGCCTCGAATCGCACCGGATGCGAGAAGCCCACCTGCAGCTCGAGCTTCGACTGGCCCTGCGCCTGCGCCCGGTAGCCCACGCCGACGATCTCCAGCTCGCGGCTGAACCCCTGCGACACGCCCACGACCATGTTGTGCACCAGCGAACGCGTCAGGCCGTGCAGCGCGCGGTTCTCGCGCTCGTCGTCGGGGCGCGTGACAACCAGCGTGTCGCCGTCGCGGCTGACCGTGATCGTCTCCGGCGACCGGTGCTCGAGCGTGCCGTTCGGACCCTTCACGACGACCCGACGGCCCTCGACGCTGACGTCAACCCCGGTGGGAATGGTGATCGGCTCCTTGCCGACGCGTGACATGGCCGCCTCCGCTACCAGACCTGGCACAGGACCTCGCCGCCGACGTGACGCTCGCGCGCCTCGCGGTCGGTCATGAGGCCCTGGTTGGTGGACAGGATGGCGATGCCCATGCCCCCGAGTACGCGCGGGAGCTTGTCGGCGCGCGTGTAGACCCGGAGACCGGGCTTGGACACACGGCGGATCCCCGAGATCGTGCGCTTGCGATCGGGCGTGTACTTCATCGTGATCCGCAGGCGGTGGCCGGGATAGGACGAGTCGTCCTCGACGCTCGATCCGGAGATGTAGCCCTCCTGCTCGAGGATCCTCGCCAAGGCCACCTTCAGCTTCGACGAGGGCATCACCACGTCGTCGTGGAACGCGACGTTGGCGTTGCGGATCCGGGTGAGCATGTCGGCGACGGGGTCGGTCATCGTCATGCGATCACCACGACGCCTTCGTGAGGCCGGGGACCTCACCGTTGTGGGCCATGTCGCGCAGGCAGATGCGGCACAGGCCGAAGCGCCGGTACACCGATCGCGCCCGGCCACACCGCCGGCACCGCGTGTAGGCCCGCACCTTGAACTTGGGCTTGCGCTGTTGCTTCTGGATCAACGCCTTTTTCGCCATGGACTACCCCTCGCTCTGGCGTTCGCTCTCCCGACGGAACGGAAAACCGAGCGCGGTCAGCAGCGCGCGACCTTCGTCGTCGGTGTTGGCGGTCGTGACGATCGTGACGTCCATGCCTCGGACGGTGTCGATGCTGTCGTAATCGATCTCGGGAAAGATGAGCTGCTCGGTCACGCCGAACGTGTAGTTCCCGCGCCCGTCGAACGAGCTCGGGTCCATGCCCCGAAAGTCGCGGATGCGTGGGATCGCCAGGCTCACGAGCCGGTCGTAGAACTCCCACATGCGGGCGCCCCGCAGCGTCACCTTGGCGCCGATCGGGTTGCCGGCGCGGAGCTTGAAGCCGGCGATCGACTTCTTGGCCCGGGTGACGAGCGGCTTCTGCCCCGTGATCACGGTCAGGTCGGCCACGGCCCCGTCGAGCAGCGACTGCTGCTGGGTCGCCAGTCCGACGCCGCAGTTGAGCACGATCTTCTCGAGTCGCGGCACCTCCATGACGTTGCGGAGACCGAGCTCGCGTTGCAGCTGCTGCCGCAGCTCGGACTCGTAGCGCTGCTTCAGGCGCGCTTGCTCGCCGGTCGCCGGTGCCATCAGAGGTCGCCTTCGCACTTCTTGCAGACGCGGATCTTCTTGCCGTCGTCGTCGAACCGGTACCCGATGCGCGTCGGTCCGCACTTGTCGCAGAGGATGGCGACGTTGGCCGCGCTGATCGGCATGTCCTTGTCGATGATGCCGGCCTGCATGGTCGCCCGGGTCTGGCGCTGGTGCTTCTTGGCCACGTTGACCCCGTCGACGATGACGCGGTTCGAGTCGGAGAGCACCCGGGTGATCGCACCCTCCTTGCCGACGTCCTTGCCCGTCAGCACGCGGACGCGGTCGCCCTTGCGCAGCTTGAGGTGCACCTTGGTGTCCTTCATGTTCAGAGGACCTCCGGGGCGAGCGAGACGATGCGCATGAACCGCCGGTCGCGGAGCTCTCGACCGACGGGGCCGAAGATGCGCGTGCCGCGCGGCTGGAGCTGGTCGTTGATCAGCACGGCCGCGTTCTCGTCGAAGCGGATGTAGCTGCCATCGGGCCGGCGGCGCTCCTTCTTCGTCCGCACGACGACGCACTTGACGACCTCGCCCTTCTTCACGGGCGCGCCGGGGTTGGCGTCCTTGACGGTCGCGACGAAGATGTCGCCGATGCCCGCGTAACGCCGCCGGGTGCCGCCGAGGACCTTGATGCACAGGACCTCGCGGGCGCCCGTGTTGTCGGCGACCTTGAGCCGGCTCTCCTGCTGGATCACTTCGCCCTCTCGAGGACTTCGACCACGCGCCAGCGCTTCTGGCGCGACAACGGCCGTGTCTCCTGCAGCCGGACCCGGTCGCCCTCGCGCGCGTCGTTGACCTCGTCGTGCGCGTAGAGGCGCCGCGTGCGCTGGAGGGTCTTGCCGTACCGGCGGTGGCGGACGCGATCGACGACCGCGACGACCACCGTCTTGTCCATCTTCGTGGAGACGACCGTGCCCTCCCGCACCTTGCGGGGGTTGTGCCGCTCTGGCGTCGCGTCAGGCATTCTCCGTCTCCTGCTGGGCGCCGAGAGCCTCGGCGGCTGCGATCTCGCGCTCACGGAGCAGCGTCTCGAGCCGGGCGATGTCCTTGCGGACCTGACCGAGGCGCGCGCTGTTGTCGAGCTGCCCCGTGGCGTTCTGGAACCGCAGGTTGAACAGCTCCTCCTTGGCCTCGGACAACCGGTGCTCGAGCTCGACCTCGTTGAGGTCACGCAGCTCGCTCGCCCTGGTCATGCCTCCTCCTGGCGCAGCACGAAGCGCGTCTTGATCGGCAGCTTGTGCATGGCGAGCCGCATGGCGTCGCGGGCGACGTCCTCGGGCACGCCGGACAGCTCGAACATCACCCGGCCCGGCTTCACGACCGCGACCCAGTGCTCGGGGTTGCCCTTGCCCGATCCCATGCGGGTCTCGGCCGGCTTCTGCGTGACGGGCTTGTCGGGAAAGATGTTGATCCACACTTTTCCGCCCCGCTTGATGTAGCGGGTCATCGCGATACGAGCCGCCTCGATCTGGCGGTTCGTGATCCAGCCCGGCTCCAGCGCCTGGATGCCGTAGTCGCCGAAGTGCACGCGCGTGCCACCCTTGGCCGTCCCCGAGAGACGGCCCCGTTGGGCCTTGCGGTGCCGGACCTTCTTCGGCATCAGCATCTGGCGGGTCCTACTCCTCGTCGCCGTGGAACTTCGGCGCCTCGTGGTGCTCGCGACGGGTGCGGCGCTCGATCTCCTCTTCTTCTGCAAGGAGCGCCTCGAGCGCGGGGTCGGCTTCCTTGACCAGCGGCGTGGCCTCTTCGGCCGGCGCCTCCTCGTCGGGCGCGGCCTCGACCGGGACCGCCTCCTCGGCGGGACGGCGCCGCCCACCCCCGGCGCTGATGACGCGGCGCCCGCTGGGGGCCTGGCCGGCGGTCTCGCCGACGGCCATCGCGGCCTCCTTGGCGATCTTGTCCTCGGCCGCCGACTTGTAGGGGAGGATGTCGCCCTTGTAGATCCAGACCTTCACGCCGATGCGACCGAAGGTGGTGCGCGCCTCGGCCTGGCCGTAGTCGATGTCGGCCCGCAGCGTGTGCAGCGGCACCCGGCCTTCGCGGTACCACTCCTTGCGGCTCATCTCGGCGCCGCCGAGGCGCCCGCCGCACTGCACCCGGATGCCCTGGGCGCCCGCCTTCATCGCCGTCTGCACGGCGCGCTTCATCGCCCGCCGGAACGACACCCGCCCCGCGAGCTGGTCGGCCACCCCCTGGGCGATGAGGGTGGCGTCGAGCTCGGGCTGCTTGATCTCCTGGATGTTGAAGTGGATCTTCGGGTTCCCCGTGATCTGGAGGAGCCCGGCGCGCAGCCGGTCGGCCTCGGCACCGCGGCGACCGATGACGATGCCGGGCCGCGCTGTGTACACATCGACCCGAAGCCGGTCACGCGTCCGCTCGATCTCGACGCGGCTCACGGCGGCGTGCGGGAGCTGGCGGCGCAGGTAGTCGCGGATCTTCCAGTCCTCGACCAGCGACTCCTTGTATTCGTTCTTGTCGGCGAACCACCGCGACTTCCAGTCGGTGGTGATACCGAGTCGGAACCCGTACGGGTTGACCTTCTGGCCCATCAGTCGTCCTTCTTCTTCCTGGTCTTCTTCGTCGTCTTCTGGGGCTTCTTGGCGGTCGTCTTCTGCGGCTTCTTGGCCGTGGTGGCCTTCTTCGTCGGCTTCTTGGTGGCCGGCGCCTTCTTCTTCGCCGGAGCCTTGTTGGCCGGCGCGGCGGGCCCGCCCGGCTCGAGCGGCTGGGCGTCGGCGTCGACGTCGGCGACGTCGGGGACGTCGGCGAGGGCGACGTCCTCCCCGGCGTCCTCGACCTCGGCGGCCTCCTCGCCAAGGTCCTCGCCGAGCTCGTCGTCGTGCTCGTGGTCGTGCTCCTCTTCCTCTTCGACCTCGCGCACCCGGCGCCGGCGCGTCGGGCGGCGCAAGCGACGCGTCGGCCCAGTGGCCGCCTCGCGATCGCGGCGGCGCTCGAGCTCCTCGTCGGAGAACCGCGAGAGCACGATCGTCACGTGGGCGGTCCGCTTCCGGATGCGAGTGCCGCGGCCACGGGCGCGCGGGCGCCATCGCTTCAGGGTCGGGCCTTCGTCGGCATAGGCCCGGGCGACGAAGAGCTCGTCCTCGGGCAGGCTCTGGTTGCTCTCGGCGTTGGCGACGGCGGAATCGAGCAGCTTGAGCACGTCGCCGGCCGGTCCGCGCGTCGAGAACCGGAGGCGCTCGCGCGCGTCGTCGATCTCGCGGCCGCGGATCAGGCCGAGGACCTCGCGGACCTTGCTCGGCGAGGTGCGCAGGTGGCGCACGGACGCGCGCGTCTCAGGCACCCGGGCCCGGCCTTCTCGCGGAACGCTCGGCGCCGGCGTGGACGCGGAACGTGCGCGTCGGCGCGAACTCGCCCAGCTTGTGCCCGACCATTGCCTCGGTGATGTAGATGGGCACGTGCTTGCGGCCGTCGTGGACCGCGATGGTGTGCCCGACCATCTCGGGCGTGACGGTGGAGCGGCGCGACCACGTCTTGATGACCTTCCGGTCCCCGGACGCGTTCATCGCCTCGACCTTGATTCGGAGGTGGTCGTCGACGAACGGTCCCTTCTTCAGGCTGCGCGGCATCGATTACCTCCCCCGGGAGCCACGGCGGCGGCGCCGGCGCCGGATGATGAGCTTGTCGGACGGCTTGTCCTTGCGGCGGGTTCGACCCTCGGGCTTGCCCCAGGGCGTCACGGGGTGACGCCCGCCGGAGCTCTTGCCCTCGCCGCCGCCGAGCGGGTGGTCGACCGGGTTCATGGCGACACCGCGCGTGTGCGGTCGCCGGCCCTTCCAGCGGTTCCGTCCCGCCTTGCCGAGCTGGACGAGCCCGGCCTCGACGTTCCCGACCTGGCCGACGGTGGCGCGACAGTCGATCGCCACCCGGCGCATCTCCGTCGACGGGAGGCGCAACGTGGCGAAGTTGCCTTCCTTGGCCACGAGCTGCACGGCGGCGCCGGCGCCGCGCGCGAGCTTGCCGCCCGCGCCCGGCTTGAGCTCGATGTTGTGCACGGTCGTGCCGACCGGGATGTAGCGCAACGGCAGCGCGTTGCCGGGCCGGATCTCCGAGCCCTGTCCGCTGCCGAGCACGTCGCCGACGGCGACGCCGGTCGGAGCGAGGATGTAGCGCTTCTCGCCGTCGCGGTAGTGCAACAGCGCGATGCGCGCGTTGCGGTTCGGGTCGTATTCGATGGCGGCGACCTTGGCGGGCACGCCATCCTTCCCGCGCTTGAAGTCGATCTCCCGGTACTTCTGCTTGTGTCCGCCGCCGCGATGGCGCGACGTCGTGCGCCCGTAGACGTTGCGGCCCGACGACCGCTTCTTCGACTTCGTGAGCGACTTCTCGGGCTTGCCTTTGCTGACCTCGGCGAAGTCGGAGACGGTCTGGAACCGGCGGCCGGGGCTGGTGGGCTTGCGCTTGCGAATGGGCATCGTCAGCTCCCGAAGATCTCGATGGAGTCGCCCTCGGCGAGCGACACGATGGCCCGGCGCTGGTCGGCTCGTTTGCCCCAGTCCCCCGTGCGACGGTTGCGCTTGCGCTTGCCCTTGCGGTTCACCGTGTTGACGTTGGTGACCTTGACGCTGAAGATCGACTCGATCGCCTGCTTGATCTCGATCTTGTTGGCATCGGGCGCGACGAGGAACGTGTACACGTTGGCGTCGTAGGCGGCGTACGACTTCTCCGAGACCACGGGTCGGATGATGATGTCGCGGGGGTTGCGGGAGCTCACTGCGCACCCCCACGGTTGAGGAAGGCGTCGAGCGTCGCCTGGCTGAACACGAGCCAGTCGTTCACGAGCACGTCGTACGCGTTCAGCTCCTCGGGGAGCACGATCCGGACCCGCGCGCCGAGGTTGCGGAACGACTTCCAGGTCGCGACCTCGCGGCGGTCGAGGACGAGGAGTGTGCGGGGATCGCGCTCACCGGACTTGCGCAGTCCGAGCTCGTCGAGGATCTCGACTGCCCGCTTGGTGCTGGGCTCGTCGATGCCCCAGTCGTCGACGACCATCACCCGCTGGTCGGCGGCGCGGTCCGAGAGGGCCGAGTGCAGCGCGAGCTTGACCATCTTCTTCGGCGTGCGTTGCGAGTGGTTGCGGGGCACGGGGCCATGGGCGACGCCGCCGCCACGCCACTGTGGCGAGCGGATCGAGCCGTGGCGGGCTCGGCCGGTGCCCTTCTGCCGCCACGGCTTGGCGCCCCCGCCCTTGACCGCGGCGCGCGTCTTCGTGCTGTGCGTACCCGCCCGAGCGGCGGCGAGCTGGGCGGTGACTACCTGGTGCAGCACCGATCGGTTGGGCGTGATGCCGAACATCTCGTCGGGCAGGTCGACGCTGCCCGCCTTGGCGCCGTGGACCGTGGTGACGTCGACCTTCATCGATGCGCCCGCTCTCGGGCGGCGTCCGCCTTCACCGCGTCGCGCACGAACACGACGCTGCCGCTCGGGCCGGGGACAGACCCTTTGAGGAGGAGAAGCCCACGCTCGGGATCGCCTTCGACGACCTCGAGGTTGAGCGTGGTGACGCGCGAGTTGCCGTGCTGGCCCGGCATGCCCTGGCCTTTGAACACGCGCGCCGGCGTCGCGCAGGCGCCGATGGCACCCGGGGCGCGGTGCTTCTTGTGGTTGCCGTGGCTGGCACCCTGGCCGTGGAAGTTGTGGCGCTTCATGACGCCGGTGAAGCCCTTGCCCTTGCTGATGCCGGTGACGTCGACCCGCTCGCCCGCCTCGAACACGTCGGCGGCGAGCACCTGGCCCACCTCGAAGCCCGCCAGGTCGTCGACCCGCAACTCGGCGAGATGCCTGGCCGGCGGGACGTCGGCGGTGGTCAGGTGCCCGAGCTCGGGTTTGGTGAGCCGGGCCGGCTTGGTGTCGCCGAACGCCAGCTGCACCGCTGCGTAGCCGTCACGCTCCGGGGTCTTGAGCTGGACGACGCGACAGGGCCCGGCCTGGATCACCGTCACCGGTACGACCCGGTTCTCGGCGTCCCAGACCTGTGTCATGCCGAGCTTGCGCCCGAGAATGCCTTTGCTGGCCATGACTGAGGTCCTTCGGCTGTGTCAGCTCTGTACTCCGCTTCACGCGAACGCTCCCCCGACCCGGTGGCCGGCGGAGCGACTCGGTTGTGCTGCACGGTTCTGCGCCGGGGGCGCAGCCTGCGCAGACGTCGGTTGGCGAAGATTTCCGGTCGAGCATCGCCGCCGGGCCCACCCCGCCCAGACGGCGAAAGCCCAGAAATAATAGCGGCTACCACCGATTCCGTCGAAGCCGGGGTCCGTCGAACGTACGTATTCCAACGTCGCCAGGCGACGCTCAGAAACGCACGTAGCCCCTCAGACCTGTTGGATCTTGATCTCGATGTCGACGCCGGCGGGGAGGTCGAGGCGCTGGAGGGACTCGACCGTCTTGGAGGTGGGCTCCACGATGTCGATGAGGCGCTTGTGGATGCGCATCTCGAAGTGCTCGCGGGAGTCCTTGTCGACGTGCGGTGACCGGACCACGCAGAAGCGGCGGATCTCGGTCGGGAGCGGGACGGGCCCGTGGACCTTCGCCTGCGTGCGCACGACCGTCTCGACGATCTTCTTCGTCGACTGGTCGATGATCTCGTGGTCGTAGGCCTTGAGCCGGATCCGGATCTTCTGACCTCTAGCGTCCGCCACTCCGCGTCCCGTCCGTCCCGGCTCGTCGACTACTGGTTGATCTTGGTGACGCGACCGGCGCCGACGGTGCGGCCGCCCTCGCGGATCGCGAAGCGCAGCCCTTCCTCCATCGCGATCGGGGCGATGAGCTCGACGGTCATCTCGGTGTTGTCGCCCGGCATGACCATCTCCACCCCTTCGGACAACGCGATCGAGCCGGTGATGTCCGTCGTGCGGAAGTAGAACTGCGGCCGGTAGTTGGCGAAGAACGGCGTGTGCCGCCCGCCTTCGTCCTTGGTGAGCACGTACACCTGCGCCTGGAAGTTCGTGTGCGGCGTGATGCTCCCCGGCTTGGCGAGTACCTGGCCGCGTTCGACGTCCTCCTTCTTCGTGCCGCGCAGCAGCGCACCGATGTTGTCGCCCGCCCGCCCCTCGTCGAGGAGTTTGCGGAACATCTCCACGCCCGTACAGACCGTCTTTGTCGTCTCCTTGATCCCGACGATCGCAACCTCGTCGTTCACGTGGACCACACCGCGCTCGACCC
>JBKPDG010000078.1:0-9294 GCA_046727755.1 Actinomycetota bacterium | reverse complement strand
GGCGCATGAGCGCGAGACGGATGGCGCGCGGATCGGCGATCTTCAGGAGGTCGCTGACGAACACGAGGTTGCCGAGCGACTTCGACATCTTCTCGCCCTCGTAGCTGACCATCGCCGAGTGCATCCAGTGCCGCGAGAACGGCTGTCCCGAAACGGACTCGCTCTGTGCGATCTCACTCTCGTGGTGCGGAAAGATCAGGTCGGTGCCGCCGCCGTGCAGGTCGAGGGTCGGGCCGAGCGCGTCCATCGACATCACGGAGCACTCGAGGTGCCAGCCGGGCCGGCCGACGCCGAAGGGCGCGCGCCACGCCGGCTCGCCCGGCTCGGACGGCTGCCACAGGATGAAGTCGAGCGGCGCGCGCCGGTGCGGGTCGTCCGGGTTCCCGCCGCGTGCCCGCGCCAGCCGGACCATGTGCTCCTCGGAGTAGTGCGACAGCTCGCCGTAACGCGGGAAGGTCGACACGTCGAAATACGCGGTGCCGTGCGTGAGGTAGGCGTGGCCGGAGTCGAGGAGCCGGCCGACCATGCGGATCATCCCGTCGATCGCCTCGGTGGCGCGGGGCTCTGCCGCCGGCGGGCGCATGCCGAGCGCGTCCATGTCGGCCTGGAACCGGGCCAGCTCGGCGTCGGCGAGCTCGAGGTAGTCGACACCCAGCTCCCGGGCCTTGGGAAGAATGGAGTCGTCGACGTCGGTGACGTTGCGCACCAAGCGGACCTCGTGGCCGAGCTCCTCCAGCCGCCGGGTGAGGAGGTCGTAGGTGATGTACGTGGCCGCGTGGCCGAGGTGGGTCGAGTCGTACGGCGTGATCCCGCACACGTACATGCGCACGACCGGCCCCGCCTCGAACGGGACGAGCGCCCGCTGCGCGGTGTCGTGGATGCGCAGGGTCACGGGCCGGGCGGGGGCGGGGGCTCGACGCCGACGAGGCGGAGGCTGGCCTTGCCCTTGTGGCGAAGATTGATCGTGAGCAGCACGGCCGCGAACGCCTCGAGGCCAACCGAGTTGGCGAGCGACCCGCCGTCGAAGCCGCGCAAGTCAGGGATGTGCGCGACAAGGTCGAGCACGGTCGCCCGGGCGTCGTCGTCGTCGGCGCACACGATCACGTCGCTGTCGATCGCGTGGTCGAGGTCGCCGAGTGCGGCGGCCGGCACGAGATGGAACGCGGCGGCGACGTGGGCGTCGGTGGCCGCAGCCTGGAGGGCGAGCGCGAGCGACCCCTCGTCGGGGAGCACGGGACGGAACTCGCGGCCGTGCTTGATGAGCCCGTTGGCCATCGCCACGACGACCTTCCCCGCCAGTGCGTCGGCGTGCTGTGCCGCGGTCGGGACCGTGGCCTCCCATTGGGTCGCGACGAAGACGAGATCGGCGGCCGCCGCGTCTGCGTTGGCGCCCGCCTTGAGACCACTGACGCGATCGCCCCACCGCTCCCGCGCCTTGCCCACGGCCGCTTCGGCGCGCGCCGCGTCCCGTGATCCTGCGATCACCTCGTACCCGAGGCTGGCAAGCCGGGCCGCGAGCCCACCGCCTGCGGGTCCGGTCGCTCCCAACACGCCGATGTTCATGCGAGAGAGCCTGGCACATCGGCTCTAGGCTGCCGCCAACAGCCAGCGGGGGGCGTCCGATGAAGTTCGGCATCCTGTTCGCAAACGTCGGGCCGTACGTGCAACCGGACATGGCGGCCGCCCTCGGGCGCATGGCCGAGGAGCACGGCTTCGAGTCGATCTGGACCGTCGAGCACGTCGTGGTCCCGGCCGGGTACGAGTCGCAGTACCCGTACTCGCCGACCGGTCGCATGCCGGGACCGGAGGAGAGCCCGATCCCGGACCCGCTGATCTGGCTCACCTGGGTGGGCGCGGCCACGACGACCCTGCGCCTCGCCACCGGCATCCTGATCCTGCCGCAACGCAACCCGGTCATCCTCGCCAAGGAGCTCGCGACCCTCGACGTGTTGTCGAACGGACGGGTCGAGCTCGGTGTCGGCGTCGGCTGGCTGCGTGAAGAGTTCGACGCGTTGGGCATCCCCTTCGAAGGGCGCGGCGCGCGCACCGACGAGTACATCGAAGCGCTGCGACGCCTCTGGCGCGAGGACGAGCCCTGCTTCGAAGGAAGGTTCGCACGCTTCGATCGCGCGAAGTGCTTCCCGCACCCGGTGCAGAGCCCGATCCCGATCCACGTCGGCGGACACACCACCGCCGCGGCGCGCCGCGCCGGTCGACTCGGTGACGGCTTCTTCCCGGGCCGCTCGACGGACGACGAGCTGGCTCCGCTGCTCGACACGATGCGCGCCGCCGCCAAGGACGCGGGCCGCGACCCGGACGCGATCGAGGTCACGTCGGGCGGCGTGCTGGACCTCGACGGCGTCCGCCGCTTCGCCGACCTCGGGGTCGACCGCATCGTGCTCCCGCCGCTCGGCTGGGATCTCGACACGCTGCGCGAGCAGCTCGGACGGTTCTCGGAGAACGTCATCGAGAGGGCCGGTTGACGCGATGGCATCCGAGTACGACGACACGTCGCCCGGCATCCCGTTGTGGTTCAAGGTCGGGCTGGTCATCGTCGCGGCCATCGCCGTGTGGCTGGCGGTCGGGATCCTCTTCGCGACGCTCCGGGTCGCGCTCGCCTTCGCCGGGTACGTGATCGTCGCGTTCCTCGCCTACCAGTTCGGCAAGTGGGTCGGTCGCAGCTCGGCCCGAGACGAGCCCTGACCGACGTTACGGGCTGACGGTGAGCTTTCGCGCTCGCGCCGCCCGACGTCGACCACTGAACCACCGGCGCGCGGGCGGCGTTCGGGCCTGGCAACCACCGTCCCGATCGGCACCGTGGTGACGATCGTCTGACCCGCCCTCCCGGAGCAGTTGACAGTCGTCCGGAACATGGCGGGCATAACTGTCAAGTGCTCGGGTGGCGGACGTAATTGTCACACTCCGATGCGATCCTTGCGCACATGCGAGCTATCAGTCGTTTCGGGGATCGCCAGCTCGGCTTGGTCACCACGTGCCAGGTACTCGAATCGAGCACTCGTCACCAGATTGACCATCTGGTGGCCACGGGTCGTCTCGTGCCGCTCCGGCGCGCTGTCTATCGATGCGCAGGTGCGCCTGAGAGCTGGTATCAGCATTTGCTTGCCGCGTGCCTCGCTGCCGGTGACCAGGCAGTCGCGTCTTTCCGAGCGGCCGCCGCACTCTGAGAGCTTCCCAGCTTCGGCGGCGACATCCTCGAGATCACAGTCCCGGGTCGACAGAACCCGAGGTTGGCCGACGTCGTGGTCCACCAGACCGACGTGTGGGGTCCGAGTCACACCGCGCGACATCACCGCGTTCCCGTCACATCCGTCGCGCGCACACTGTGCGATCTCACGGCGGTCGTTTGGCCATGGCGCCTCGCGCGCCTCGTCAACGATGCCGAACGCCGAGGGTTGGTGACGCCACGCCAGATCCTCCGCGTCTTCCGATCCCTCGAGACGAAGGGCCGGCGGCGCAGCTCGGTGATGAGGGCGGTACTCGCCGACCGCCTCGACGGGATTCGACCCGGCGGGAGCGATGGTGAGATGGATGTGGCCAAGATCCTGCTTCGTGCTCGGCTGCCGCGCCCAGTGCAGCAACACCGAGTCCGAATCGGTGGCAGGGCTATTCGGCTCGACTTGGCCTATCCGGAGTGCAAGATCGCAATCGAGTACGACGGGTGGAACCCGCACCGGACACGCCTCGCATTCGACAACGACCGCGCCCGGCACAACGAGTTGGAGATCCGCGGGTGGATTGTCCTGCGATTCACCTCTCGTTGGACGCGGCGCGAGATCGTGGCCACCGTCCGTGCCGCTATCGACTGTCGAACACGTCCTCATCCTGAGCAGTTGACAGTTGTCCGGAACATGCCGGGCAAACTGTCAATTGCTCCGAGCGGGGCGACGAACCTCAGGCGATGCAGTCAGCGCCGAGCAGGACGCGCAGGTCGGCGTAGAGGCCGTTGCTCGAGTCGACGAGGTACTCGTCGGCGAGCTGGAGCACGGTGGTACGGTCGGCGCCCTCGAGGTGCACGTACACGGGGCTGTCACCCGGATGCACGCGCAGAATCTCCTTGAGACCCTCGACCTTCTCGTTGTTCAGGGCGGCGCGCTTGACCCGGATGCGGACGGGCGGGCCGCCGTCGAGGACGAGCTCGGGTTGCGTGATCTCCATGGCGATGATCTTGGGATCGTCGTCGCGCAGGTCGAGGCGGCCCTTCACGCAGACGATCGCGTCCTCTTCCAGCACGTGGCCGTACGAGCTCATCGTCTTCGGGAACACCATGACCTCGAGGGCGGAGCCGAGGTCCTCGAGCACGAACGTGGCCATGAGATCGCCGCGCTTGGTGTAGCGGCGCGACAACGCGGTTACGACGCCGCCGACGACACGCAACTCGCCTTCCCGCAGGTCTTTGAGCTCGGTCAGCGTGCACTCGATGTGACGGCGTAGGCCGCGCTCGGCGCCCATCAACGGGTGTTCGCTGACATACAGCCCGAGCATCTCCTTCTCGTGGGCCAGGCGGGCGCGCTTGTCGAACTCCGTCTCGGGGATCGTGACCCGCTCGTCGAACCCGTCGCCGGCTGGCCCGCCCTCTCCGGCTGCTCCGTCTCCGCCGAACAGGCTCATGATCCCGGCGTCGCGCTCGCGGCGGCGGGCGAGCGTGTTGTCGACGATCTGCTCGTACACGTGCAGGAGGCCCTTCCTCGGATGACCGAGCGAGTCGAACGCCCCCGCCTTGACGAGCGACTCGATCGTCCGCTTGTTGAGCGCTTGCGGGTCGACGCGCTCGCAGTAGTCGAAGAAGTCCGAGAACGACCCGCCTTCCTCGCGTGCAGCCACGATGTGCTGCACGAGGCCTTCGCCGACGTTGCGCACCGCTGACAGCCCGAACCGGATCGAGCCGTCGCGCACGGCGAAGTCGCTCTCCGACTCGTTCACGTCCGGCACCAATACGGGGATCCCGACCTGCCGGCATTCATTGAGATACACCGCGGTCTGGTCCTTGTTGGCCTTGACGCTCGTGAGCAGCGCGGCGAGGTACTCGACCGGGTAGTTCGCCTTCAGGTAGGCGGTCTGGTATGCGACGTAGCCGTAGCCGACGGAGTGCGACTTGTTGAACGAGTAGTCCGCAAACGGCTCGATGATGTCGAACATCTCTTCGCCGAAGTCCCGAGTGTGACCCTGGGCGACACATCCGTCGACGAACTTCGAGCGCTCCTTCGCGATGAGCGATCGGATCTTCTTGCCGGTCGCCTTGCGGAGGTTGTCGGCTTCCGCGAGCGAGTAACCGGCGAGAACCTCCGAGATCCGCATCAGCTCCTCTTGATAGATGCACAAGCCGAACGTCGGCTCGAGGATCTCACGCAGGTCGTCGTGGTAGTAGGTGACGGGCTTGCGGCCGTTCTTGCGATCGGCGTACTCGTTGTGCATGTTGGCCGCCATCGGCCCGGGCCGGTACAGCGCCACCAGCGCGGCGACGTCCTCGAACGTGGTCGGCGCAAGGGAGCGCATGAGCGCGCGCATCGGTCCACCTTCGAGCTGGAACACGCCGATCGAGTCGCCGCGCTGGAGCATCTCGAAGGTCTTCGCGTCGTCGAGCGCGACATCGTCGATGTCGACGCGTTCCCCGCGCGACGCTTCGATGAGCTCGAGCGTCCGCTCGATGACCGAGAGGTTCCGCAGCCCGAGGAAGTCCATCTTCAGCAGGCCGAGGTCCTCGACGCCGTGCATCTCGTACTGGGTGACGATCGGGGCGTCCTCGATGTCGCCGCCGGGCTCGGGCTTGCGCTGGATGGGCAGGTATTCGGTCAACGGCTCCCGGGTGATCACGACGGCGGCGGCGTGGATGCCGTCTTGGCGGCGCAGCCCCTCGAGGCCGCGGGCGACGTCGATCACACGCTTGGCGTCGGGGTCGGAGTCGTACAGGGCCCGCAGCTCGGACGCCATCTTGTACCCGTCCTCGTGGCCCGTGACCTTCTCGAGGCACGCTCGCAGCGGCGTGTCGCGGCCCATGATGAGCGGCGGCATGAGCTTGGCGATCCGGTCGCCGACGCCCCACGGGTACCCGAGCACGCGGGACGCGTCGCGCACCGCCGCACGCGCCTTGATCGTCGAGAAGGTCACCACCTGGGCAACGCGGTCCCAGCCGTAACGCTGGGCGGCGTACTTGATGATCTCGCCCCGGTACCGCTCGTCGAAGTCCATGTCGATGTCGGGCATCTGCTTGCGCCCCGGGTTCAGGAAGCGTTCGAAGAGCAGGTCGTAGCGGATCGGGTCGATGTCGACGATCCGCAGGCAGTACGCGACGCACGATCCCGCCGCGCTCCCCCGCCCCGGCCCCACCCGGATGCTCCGGGAGCGCGCGTAGCGCACGAGGTCCCACACCACGAGGAAGTAGGCCGAGAAGCCCATGTCCTTGATGACGCCGAGCTCGTACTCGAGCCGCTCGAGGACGTGCAGCGCCGGTGACGGGCCGTACCGATCCTTGGCGCCCTCGAGTGTGAGCTCGCGCAGGTACGAGTCCTCGTCGTGCCCCTCGGGCACCGGAAACGCCGGGAGCTCGGGCTTGCCGAACTCGATCTCGACGTTGGCGCGCTCGGCGACGAGCAGCGTGTTGTCGCACGCCTCCGGGTAGTCGGCGAACAACCCTCGCATCTCGGCCGCCGTCTTCAAGTAGAACTCGTCGGCGTCGAACTTGAACCGGTTCGGGTCGTCGAGCGTGGCGCCGGTCTGGACGCACAGCAACGCGGCATGCGCCTCGGCGTCGCCCTTGTGCGTGTAGTGCGAGTCGTTGGTGGCGAGCAGCGGCGCGTCGAGCTCGCGCGCCATCTTCACGAGCTGCGGGTTGACGTCGCGCTGCTCCGCCAGCCCGTGATCCTGCAGCTCGATGAAGAAGGAGTCGCGCCCGAGGATCTCCTGGAAGCGCGCCGCGGAGTCGCGCGCCGCGGTGTAGTTCCCCGCCATCAACTGCTGGCTCACCAGCCCGCCGAGGCAGCCGCTCGTCGCGATGAGACCTTCGCCGTGCTGCTCGAGCAGATCGAAGTCGATGCGCGGCTTGTAGTAGAAGCCGTCGAGATACGCGTTCGACGCGACCTTGATGAGGTTGCGGTATCCGGCGTTCGTCTCCGCGAGCAGCGTCAAGTGGTAGATGTCGTGGTCGGCGCGCCGGGGCCGGTCGAACCGGCTCCCACCGACGAAGTACCCCTCGCTGCCGATCACCGGGGTCAGGTCTGCTTCACGGGCCGCCCGGTAGAAGTCGAGGACGCCGTACATGTTCCCGTGGTCGGTGATGCCGACCGCGGGCTGCCCGTCGGCGGCGGCGGTGGCGATGACGTCGGGGATCCGGGCCGCGCCGTCCAGCATCGAGAACTCGGTGTGCAGATGCAGGTGCACGAACGAGCTCCCCAAGGCGATACAACCCCCTCAGCCTGTGCCCACAAGGGTTGTGGATGACCCTGTGGAGAATCACATTGGTGTAACTCTCACCATAGAGCGGACGTCGGCGCCGGGCAAGCGTCGAGTTGCACGACTTACGCGCGCCCGCGACCCCCGAGGAGCGGGACGTACATCTCGTCGGGGGTGAGCGAGCCGTGCATGCCGAGCAGCTTGGTCTCCTTCGGCAGCGTGGGGTCGACGAACGCCACCGGCTCGCGGGCGGCGAGGACGACGTCGCCCACCCGCCGGCCGATCGGGCCCTCGGGCGCGGGGCCGATCCAACCCTCGTCGAAGAGCTCCTCCCGGGTGAGCACCCAGGCCTGGTGGCCCACGGCCTCACGGGCGGCGGCGGCGAGGTCGGCGGACGCCCCGGGCTTGGCGTAGAGATATCGGAACCGTGCCTCGCCGGCGTACAGGGCGATCATCGGCGACAGATCGGTGAGCTCGACCCATTCCCCCGGGTCGATGTGGACCTGCCCGTGGTCCGACGTGACGAGCAGCGCGGTCGAAGCGGGCAGCGCGTCGCGCAGCTCGCCGACGAGCCGGTCGGCCGCGCCAAGCTCGGCGACGTAGAACGAGTCGTGCAGCCCGTACTCGTGCGCGACGGTGTCGACGCTCGGGTAGTAGCCGTACACGAAGCGCTCGCCCGCCTCGACGAGGCGACGGCAGTGCTCGATGAGCGTCGAGACCGCGTTCCATCCGATGAAGCGGGCGCCGCGCAGTTGCGCGTCGGTGAAACCCGAGTGGCGGAACTCGCTGCGGGTCACGACCGGGATCGGGCGGCCGAGGAAGGCGGTGTGCCGCTGCATGTCGAACGGGTCGGGGGGGCGATGGTTCCTGCTCGTCTGCCAGCGCAGGATGTTGAGGACGTCGTCGCCGACGCGCATGCGAAAGCCGACCAGCCCGTGCTGTGACGGCGCGAGACCGGTGGCGAGCGACGTCAGGGCGCTGGCGGTCGTCGACGGCGCGACGGTCGTGATCGGGCCGCCCTCCAGCCCGTCGAGCTCGGGTAGGAGGCTGCGGTGCGCCTCGACCCCTTGCCAGCCGAGGCCGTCCAGCAGGAGCAGCACGACGGCATCGGCGTCTTCGACGCAGCTGGGCATACCCGGGGCCTGGCGGCCACCCACGAGCGCGGGCACCAGGCTCGTGATCGCCTCGCCGCCGTAGTCGGGCCGCACCGGGTCCATGCGGGCGAGGCTATGCGGCCTCGAACGCCCCGGCGGGGCTCTCGGACGCGCGACCATGGTGAGTGTGAAGGTCTCGACCAGGGGCGATTACGCGGCTCGTGCCCTCCTCTCGCTCGCCCTCCACGGCAAGGACCGGCCGACGTCGGTCAAGGAGATCGCGGAGCGCACGAGCCTGCCCCAGCCGTACCTCGAGCAGATCCTCCTGGCGGTCAAAGGGGCGGGGCTGGTCCGGTCGAAGCGCGGCGTGGGCGGGGGCTACGTGCTCGCCCGCGCCCCGGAGGACATCACGCTGGCCGAGATCCTCACCGCGGTCGACGGACCGCTCACGACGCTGATGGGAGAGCACGACCACTGCGAGGGGCACTGCATCCTCCAGGAGGTCTGGGTCTGCGTCTCCGAGGAGATGCGCCAGCTGCTCGACGGCTTCACGTTGGCGGAGCTCGTCCAGCGGACCCGCGTCGGTCACCCCGACGCGGTCGCCAAGTCGTCAGCCTGACGGGTCCCCCAGCGCCTCCAGCACGGATGCGAGCTCGGGCGGGAGCGGATCCTCGAACGTGAGGTGGTGCCCGGTCGTCGGGTGATCGACGGCGAGCCGGTGCGCGTGGAGGAACGGCCGGCCCGGTCGGAGGGACGGGCGTTCGCCGCGATACGCGGCGTCACCGACGACGGC
>JBKPDG010000077.1:0-8167 GCA_046727755.1 Actinomycetota bacterium | reverse complement strand
CCGCTCGTCGCGGGCCAGCTCCGCGCCGCGGGAGCAGAACTGAATCTTGGTGCCATCCAAGACACGTGGCAGGGCTACATCGACATCTACAACCAGCTCTTCGAGCTCTACGGCCGCAAGATCTCGGCCGAATACTTCACCGGCACCGCGGCATCATCCGATAGCGCGGCAGCAAAGGCGGACGCCATTGCGATTGCCGACAAGAAGCCGTTCGCGGTCCTGGGTGGCCCCCAGCAGTCGACCACCGTCTTTTCCGACGAGCTCGCGCATCGTGGTGTGCTCTGCCTCGGGACCTGTGCTACCGCAGTGCCCCAGCGGATCACCGACGCGAACAAGCCCTACATCCTGACCAACGGCCCATCACCCGAGCAGGGGGCGACGCTCACCGCCGAGTTCGTCGGCAAGCAGGCGGGGCCGGGCAAAGCCGAGTTCGCCGGTGACGACGCAACGAAGGCCAAGAACCGGGTGTACGGCATCGTCCATTACGACACGCCGGACGGCCAGTACAAGGGCCTGTTCGAGACGCTGAAGTCGGGGTTGAAGAAATACAAGATCACTCCGAAGGCGGACCAGTCGTTCTTCCTCGACCTCTCCCGGGCCCAGGAGACCGCCCGCACGGTCATCACGAAGATGAAGGACGCCGGCGTCACCACGATCATCTACACCGGAGATCCGCTCATGCCGGCGTCCATCACCAAGGAGGCGACGGCACAGGACTACCACCCCGAGTGGATCGTCGGCCCGACGGTGCTCGTCGACACGGCGATCTTCGGCCGCACGTACGACCAGACTCAGTGGGCGCACGCGTTCGGCGTGCAACTGACGCCGGGACGGACGCCGGAATCCATCGACCCCACCCGTAACCTCTACGAGTGGTTCCACGGCTCATCGCCGCCCAACAACACCTACGGCGTGATCAATCCGAGCGTGCTGCAGTTCGCGCGCGGGGCGATGCTGGCGGGACCGAAGCTCACGCCGCAGTCGTTCCGAGACGGGCTGTTCCGCTATCCGCCATCCGGCGGAGACCCCATCAACCCGCGGCAGTCCTGGGGCAAGCACGGCGCATGGTCATCCACCGACTATTACGGCTCCGAAGACGCCGCCATGCTCTGGTGGGACCCCAGCGCCACCGGCGAGGACGAGGTCGGCCAGGTCGCGAACGGCCTGTACCGGGCCGCCGACGGCGGCAAGCGCTACACGCGGGGCAAGTTCCCGCCCAAGGGACAAGGTGGGCTGTTCGACACCGCGTCGGCGGTGACGATCTTCGAGCAGATCCCGCCCGAGGTCGGTCTGCCGAGCTACCCGCCGCCGGCCAGCGGTTCGCCCAGCGGATAACGACGAGCGGCTGGGTGCGCGTCGGCCTCGACGGCGTCGCCGATGTCGTCGACACGCACCCAGCCCTCGCCGGTCAGATAGCGACGGATGACGCGCGCTGGGTTGCCGACCGCGACCGAATAGTCGGGCAGGTCGCCGGTCACGACCGCGCCCGCGCCGACTACGACGTGCTCGCCGATGTTGGCGCCTCCGAGGATGAGTGCGCCGTGACCCAACCAAGAGCCTGACCCGACGCATACCGGGTGCGGCGCCGCGAACTGCCGTCCGACAGGCTCGACGGGGTCGACGTATCCGTGGTTGGCATCGCTGATGTACACGTAGTGGCCGGTCCACACGTCGTCGCCGAGCTCGACACGCTGGTGGCCGACGACGCCGCTCCCCTTCCCGATCACGCAGCGGTCGCCGATGGTGACGACGGGCCCGTCGAGCACCTGCTCCGGCGATACGCCGGCGGAGAGCGTCACATTCGGACCGATGATGCACCCGTCGCCGACCTCGATCGACGACTCCCCGAACAGCGCCGAAACCGGGAAGCAGATCGCGCTGCGGTCGCCGAAGTGCGCGAACCGCCGGGCGCGCCGGTGACCAGGACGGATCGTGCCGACATCGACCGCCCACGACCAACCCGCCTGCACGACATCGCCGAGCACACGGCGGACGAGATGGATCGGAGCGCGGAACGCCGAGTCGAAGAGCACTGCGGGGAGGGTACCTATACGGGCGCGATGACGACGACCTGGTCACCGTCAGCCAGCGACACTGGACTGCTCTTGGACGGGTTGAGCACCACTGCGGGAAGACCGCCCGAACCGTGCTCGATCCGGTAGCCGATCGCGGTCTCGCCCCGGGTGCGCGCAGCGGCGACGACGCGGCGGTACGGCACCCGGCCCGAGGCGACGTACCACGACGCCGGGTGCAGTGAGATCGCCGACCCTTCGACGTCGAAGAGGTCCGCGAAGACAGCTTCGAGGTCGGCGCGTTCGGCCAGCTGGGCCAGCATCAGGCTCGACAGCTCGTCACTCACGACGAAGTCGTCGGCGCCGGTGGCGCGGGCGAGATCGACGTCGCGCGCGTCCAGCAGCTCGGTCACGACGCGGGGCCTCCGGCCCGACTCGTTCGCGACCAGCGCCTGCTGGAGGATGAGCAACGTCAGGAGTGAACGCGCGTCTGCTTCCGCGGGCGACAGCTCCTTTCGATATCCGAGCACGATCACCTTGTCGTACTTCCGCGCTCGGACCCAGGAGCTCATCTCGTCGAGATTGCCGCCGGCGGACTGGTAGGTCATGCGGAGCCGCTCGAGGTCCAAGTCGACGAACTCGTCGGCGTCGACGTGGTCCGGGTCGACAAGGACGTCGACCGTGGACCCCGCCGGTGCGAACTGGTCCAGTTCGTGGAGGACGAAGGGCCCCAGGTGACTCCATCCGACCACGAGGAGGCGGTCGGGGTGGTCGGCCGACCGCGGCGACACCACCACATCGGGCGCGTCTTCCTCGACGAAACCGGTGAACACGATGGTGTCGTCGTCGGCGGAGATGGCGATGATCGCGTCACCCGGCTCGATCACCGTCTCCATGGCGGGGTTCACGGAGATGCTCCCGTCGGCCGCACGTCGGCCGATCACGCTCGACGCTTCGTAGGCGAGCAACGCCTCCCCGTAGGTGTGCCCTTCCAGTTCCGGTGCGGCGTGGAAGTAGATCTCGTCGCTCGAGAAGTCGAGCAGGTCCCTCCACACGAGGCTGAGCCCGGACTGCCGGCACGCCTGCGCCGTAACCCGGGCAATCACGTCAGGAGCTCGGACCGTGACCACGCTCCCACGGGTGGCTTCGTGGAGCGCTCGCGCCGTCTCCGCGTCGTTGAGCTCGGCGACCACTGTCGCGCTCGTGCGGCGCGACTCGCTGGTCATGACTGCGAGGACGGCCTTCACCGCCTCCGCGTCGGCGATGCCGTCCTCGCCGGCGGCGAGGACGACGATCGAGCGCGCCTCGTCAACGTTGCCGATGAGCAGGTCGTGCGGATTGGACGGATCGCCCGTCCGGCACACGATGCGCGTGCCTTTCGTATCAAGGAGCCGATCTTTGATCGCCTCCTCCATGACCGGCTTCTCTTCGGCGGCGAGGACGACGATGCGACCTCGACGCTGGTTCGCGTTGGACTCGACGAGCTCCGAGATGAGCGTGAACACGCGCGGTGACCATCCGAGAATCAGCGTGTGTCCGCGTTCGGCGACGACGCTACGGCCGCGCCGCAGCTGCTCGACCTTGCTGTCGACGGCAGCGACGATGAGACCGATCAGCGAGCCGCCGATGAGGACGCCGAGGAGCGTCACCAACAGCATCGTGATGCGCAACGGCCAGCCGGAATCGCCCGAGAACGTCCCCGGGTCGAGGATGCGGAGCAGGCTCTGCCAGAAGCGTTCCAGCAACGACGGCGTCTTGTCCTCGTTGACGCCGATCCCGAAGATCGTCAAGACGAGCGCGGCGAGGAACACGAGCCCGAACGTGATGCCGGCCAGCCACAGGATGACGATGCCGGTCCCCCGCGACATGATCGTGTCGAAGCGGTACCGCAGCCGGGCGACGAGCCCGATCTTGCGCGGCGGCGACTGCGTCATCGTGCAACCTGCTTCCGCCCGCGGTGGGTGACGCAGACGGGGCGGAAACCCATCGCCGCGTACATGCGCATGGGGGTGTCGTTCGGCAGCGCCCCGATCAGCACAGGTCCGGCGCCTCGCTCGCGGGCGTCCTGGACGCAATGCACGAGCAAAGCGGTTGCGATCCCTCGATGCCGGAAGTCCGGGTGCGTGAACAGATCCTCCACCTTGCCGATTCCGTTGGCTCCCGGCCACGAGGAGAGGAACGCGCAGTCGGTGCCGTCGGCGCGTGCCAGCCAGAAGCGCAGCTCGGGAGCCTTCGCGCGCTTGGTCGCCACCATCTCGGTCGTCACCGCCTCGTCCCAGAGAGGATGCACCTCTCGGCGGGCCTGTTCCTCGTGGTCGAGACGGGTGAGCCGCCGGATCACCGACCAGTCCTCGTTCGAGTCGACGAGCCGGATGTCGACGGCCGGTGGCGGCCTCGGCATCTCGAGCTCGCGCTCCAGCAGGAGCTGAAGCTCGTCCTCGAACTGGAATCCGTCGAGCACGAGACGGGCCTCGAACGCCGGCGGGGTCCACGGATCGATGTGAAAGACGCGGTGCGGCAAGCCGGCGAAGACCTCGTCGGCTCGCCCCACGACGGAGGCAATCTCCTCCGTAGTACCCGCGCGCACGAAAGCCGCGAGGTTGGCGTCATAGATCCGGGGCGCATCGGTGTTGCGCACGAATCGGGCGAGTGGGTCGTGGTACACCTCGCAGCCGAGCTCGTAGTAGCCGACGAGCGTCTCGTAGATCCGGACGAACAGGTCCCGGTCGGGCACCATGCTTCCGCTCGCTGAATGCTTACGAGCGGCGCGGGCCCGCGGTGAGGAGATCGCTCGCCTTCGTCATCTGCGCGCGCTTGCCGACGCTCCTCGGCCTCACGTCGACATCCGCGGCTCGAGCCCGCAACGCGCCGACGGTGCACTCCTCGGGGGTTCGGAGCGCGAACGGATCGAAGCGGAAGTGCCGCAGCGCGTTCTCACATGTGATCGCCCTGATCTCGTCGTCGGGAACGCCGGCCGCCTCGAACGATCGCATCGCGAACTCGGGCGAGGTCGGCCACGTCGAGTCGGAGTGGGGGTAGTCGGTCTCCCAGCAGATCATGTCGACACCGACACGATGGCGCTGCTCGAGGCCGGCGAGGTCGTCGATGTAGCACTTCACGACCCGCTCGCGGAACACCTCGCTCGGGAGCTTGCCGCCGAAGTCCTGACCCGTCCACGGGTGGTGCCGGGTGTAGATCCAGTCGACCCGCTCGTGGAAGTACGGGATCCAGCCGATCCCGCCCTCGGAAAGCGCGACGCGCAGGTCCGGGAACTTGCGCAGCACCGGTGACCAGAGGAGATCGGCCGCGGCCTGGACGATGTTGACGGGCTGGAGGCTGATGAGCACGTCGATCGGCGCGTCGTCGGCGGTGACGACCAGCGTGGACGACGATCCGATGTGCATGCACACGATGGCGTCCTCGTCGCAGCACGCCGACCAGAACGGGTCCCAGTGGTCGGAGTGGAAGCTCGGCATGCGCAGCTTGGCCGGGTTCTCCGAGAAGCTGATGGCGTGGCAGCCCTTGGCGGCGACGCGCCGCACCTCGTCGGCCATGAGCTGCGGATCCCACAGCGGCGGCAACGCGAGCGGGATGAAGCGACCGGGATACGTGCCGCACCACTCGTCGATGTGCCAGTCGTTGTACGCGCGAAGGATGGCGAGCGCGGCGTCCTTGTCCTTCGAGCGGGCGAACAGCTGGCCGCAGAGGTTCGGGAACGAAGGGAAGCACATCGACCCGAGCACGCCGTTGGCGTCCATGTCGCGGACGCGCTCGTGGATGTCGTAGCAACCGTCGCGGAGCTCGTCGAAGGACGTCGGCTCCATGCCGTACTCCTCCGGCGGCCGTCCCGCGACCGCGTTCAGGCCGATGTTCGGGATCTCGCGCCCTTCGTACGCCCAGACATCGCTGCCGTCGTCCTTCCTCACGACGCGCGGGGCGACGCCGACATACTGCGCGGGGAGGCGACCGTCGAACATGTGCGGCGGCTCGACCGCATGGTCGTCCACGCTCACCAGGATCATGTCGTCGAGCCGCACGCCGTCCCCCTGTCGTTCGCTGACGTGCACGTCAGCATATAAAGCACGCGACAGCTCGCTACGTTGCCTCGAGCGTCGACTTGCTGCCCTCTGCGCTATGCCGCGACCGGTGGGCCGTGGGCGTTGCGGGGATGCCGGGGATCGTCCGGCGGCACGAAGGCGCGTTTGCCGCGGCCTTCGACGAGTGCCCAGTTCTGTCGGGTCTTGAGGTCGTGGTGGTGACCGCAGAAACGGTCGAGCAACTCGAAGATCGTGGCGTGCGTTCTCGACCAGTCTTCACGGTGGTCCGTCTCCAGGTACGCCAAGCGGTTGCAACCTTTGACCGCACACGTGGGATACAGCGCGGCGAGAGACCTGACCGTGGCCGCCATCTTCTCGATCGCCGCCGCATCGTCGATCACGCGAGCCGCATCGTGCGCCGACACCACCGTCGCGTCGAACCGCGTCGCGTAATCGCTCATCGCGTTGCGCAGCTCCGACAACGTCATGATCGGATCATAAGGACGGGGTATGACAGGTACGCCTGCCGACCCGCACGCGACTCGTGAGGCCGATGTGCGCGACGAGGTCGATGTGGCTTGTGTCAGACGAGCTCCGCCAGGAGCGCCTTCTTGTCGACCTTGTGCATCCCGGTGCGCGGGAGTGGCGCGTCTCGAATCACGAGGCGTCGCGGCAGCTTGTAGTCGGCCAGACGGTCGGCGAGGAAGGCGCGGGCCGCGTCGAGCTCGAGGGGCGCGGTGCCGTCGCGCATCCGCACCACCGCACACACATCGTTGCCGAGCACGTCGTGCGGAATGCCGACGACCGCGGCCTCCGCCACGTCGGGATGCTCGTACAGCGCGCCCTCGACCTCGATCGAGTACACGTTGTACCCGCCCCGGTTGATCATGTCCTTCTTCCGATCGACGAGGTAGAGATACCCGTCCGCGTCGAAGTAGCCGAGGTCGCCCGTGTGCACCCAGCCGTCACGCCATGTGCGCGCGCTCGCCTCGGGATCGTTCCAGTACGACCGCTCCCCCGCCGCGAGCCGGATCGTGACTTCCCCGACCTCGCCCTGCGGTCGCTCGGCGCCGTCGTCGTCGACGATGCGCACCGCGGCACCGGCGACAGGCTTCCCGACCGACCCCGGCCGTCGCAGCAGCTCGCCGGGCGGCATCGTGCACGTGCTGCCGCCACCTTCCGTCAGGCCGTAGCCGTTGACGAGCGCCGCCCGCGGGAACGCTTCGGCCAGCGCCGGCAGCGCGTGCGGCGGCGTCGGCGCGCTCCCGAACATCACCATGCGCACCGATCCCGTGTCACGACCGGCGAGCGCACCGGACTCCAGGAGCAGCAGGATCTGCGCCGGCACCAAGAGCAGCCACGCCGGACGGCGCTCCTCGATCAGTGACGCAAACCGTGCCGTGTCGAAGCGCGGGAGCGCGACGCTGGACATCGCGAGGCGGAGCGGCATGATCAGCGCGCCGAGGCTCCCGAACGTGGTGGGAAGCGGCGCGGAGTGCAGCAACGTCAAGTGCTGCTCCAGCGGCGCGGCCCGATTGGCGAGAACGCTCGCGTGCGTCGACGTGACGCCTTTTGGCAGCCCGGTCGTGCCCGACGTGTAGAGGATCTCGGCGAGGTCCGACTCGTCCCGCTCGACCCGGGACGGTGCCGTTGTGCCGGTGGTCGCGGCGGGCCACTCGGCGTCAGCGAGCACGCGGCCCGCATGCAGGGAGCGCGCCCGTTGCTCCTGGTCCCCTCCCGTGACGATCATGACGGGCTCGCTGTTTGCGGCGATGTGCTCGAGCTCGCGCGGCGCGTACCGTGGGTTCACCGGAACGACCACGGCGCCGGCCTTGTGCGCCGCGATGTAAACGATCGCGAACCGGTCCGCGAGCTCGGCCGGGAGTAGGAGCATGACCCGGTCACCGGGACGGACGCCGTGGTCCTCGACGAACGTGCGGGCGAGCGCGGTCGACTGTGCGTCCCATGCCGCGAAGGTCATCCCCTCGCCGTCGACGACGTCGACCGCTATCCGGTCCGGGAACCGTTCCGCGACCGCCTGCAGCTCGTCCGGGAGCAACGGCACGCCAGCACTGTATTGACGCGGGATGACCTGACCCAGAACACTCCCCCGCCATG
>JBKPDG010000076.1:0-17562 GCA_046727755.1 Actinomycetota bacterium | reverse complement strand
CCGCCGGCGGCCGCGCTCCTCGACGTGGCGCGACTGCGTGCCGAGTGCGCCCGAACCGGCGTGCGCAGCCTGTCGGTCCAGCGGGGGGTCGCCCGCATCATGGGGCTCGAGCTGCGGGAGTCGCAGAAGATCCGGCTGCGGCGGCTCGTGTCCGGCGCGGTGGCCAAGGCCGACGGCGAGGTCGCGATCCCGGTCCCGGGGTCAGGGGCGGCGGTGTGCACGGCGCTGGTCGAGCTGCTCGAGGAGCTGATTCCCGTCGAAGAGACCGCGCCACTAGCATCCGCCGCGCCGTGAGAACCCTGCTGCGCGTCTCGCTCGCGCTCGTCGGCATCGTGGCCGTCACGGCCGTCACCGGCTGCTCGGCCGTGCGACCGCCCGCCTTGACGGTGAACGGGAGCGACGTCTCGCGGTCGTCGGTCGACGACGAACTGCAGGCGATCGCCGACAATCCCGGCCTCCAGGGCCAGATCAGCTCGAGCGACGGGACCATCAAGTCGAACGGGAGCGCGATCTGGCTCACTCAGGTCGCCCAACAAGAAGTCGTCGACCGCGAGGTGGAGCGGCGCGGCATCAAGGCCACGGCGGCGGACCGGCGCGCCGGACAGGCGCAGGCCGAGAGCTTCTTCGGCCCGCAGGTGTTCGCGGAGTTCCCGAAGTGGTTCCGTGACCGCACGACCGCGGGGTTCTCCCGTCAACAGGCGCTGCTCCGCGCGACGGGAACCGCGCCGAGCGACGCCGACGTACGCGCCGCTTACGAGACGGCGATCACGCAGCTACGCGCGCAATGTCCGTCCGGCCGCTTCGTGTCGCACATTCTCGTGCCGAGCCAGCAGCTCGCGGCGGGGCTCGCCACCCAGATCACCGCGGGGCGGAGCTTCGAACAGCTCGCCAGTCAGCAATCGACCGACTCGGGCTCGGCGCGCGACGGTGGGGCGCTCGGCTGCATCGACGGCCAGCAGCTCGTCCCGGCGTTCCAGCAGGCGGCGTCCACGCTGCCGCTGAACCAGGTGTCGGCCCCGGTGCAGACCCAGTTCGGATGGCACCTCATCCTCGTGCGCGACACGATCCCGTTCGAGCTGCTCGAGAACGGGCTGCGCCTGCGGCTCGAGCAACAGTCCCCGGCCGCGCAACGCGAGCTCGACGCCAGGATCGCCCGCGCCGACGTGGACGTCGACCCGCGGTACGGACGCTGGGTCGTGCGCGACGGCAAAGGCACGGTCGAGCCGCCGCGGGGCGCGCCTCGCCGGCCGACGACGTCCACGCCGACCACCGGCGCCGTGCCGCCGGTGCCGTAGCCGTGGGCGGCCGCATCGTCGTCGTCGGCCTCGGCCCAGCCGGCGCCGACCTCCTGCTCCCCGCCGCACGCCGGGTGCTCGAGCAGATCCCGCGCCGCTACGTCCGCACGTCCCGGCATCCCGCTGTCGGCGAGCTGGCTGCCGCCGGCATCGACCTCCGCAGCTTCGACGACGGCTACGACGCCGCCGGCGATCTGGACGGCGTCTATGCGCGCATCGTGGCCGACCTCCGCGACGTTGCCGCCACCGCCGGCGAGGTGGTCTACGCCGTACCCGGCAACCCGGCCGTCGCCGAGCGCAGCGTCGAGCTCCTGCGCGACGCGGCCGCCGCCGGCGACGTCGAGCTCGAGATCGTGCCCGGCCTCTCGTTCGCCGAGCTGGCTTGGGCCCGGCTCCGTGTCGACCCGATGGCGGGCGCCCGCGTCGCCGACGCCCGCACGCTGACCGCCGACGCCGTGGTGGGCGACGGGCCGGTCCTCGTCGCGCAGTGCGACTCGCGCCTGCTGCTGTCGGACGTGAAGCTCGTGCTCCTCGAGGTCCTTCCCGCCGACGCGCCCGTCACGGTGCTCCAACATCTCGGGCTCGAGGACGAGCACGTGCGCACGGTCGCGCTCGCCGACCTCGACCGCGACGTCGACCCCGACCATCTCACCGCGCTGTTCGTCGACAGTGGCGTGGGCGTGGCGGCGCGCGAGCTCGGGCGTCTGCTCGGGCTGGCCGAGCGGCTACGACGCCCGGGCGGATGCCCCTGGGACGCCGACCAGACACACCATTCGCTCACGCGCTACCTGCTCGAGGAGGCCTACGAGGTGGTCGAGGCGGTCGAGGCGCTGCCGCCCGAAGCGCCCGCCGGCGACGCGCCCGCCGACACGTACCGCGCGCTCGAGGACGAGCTCGGCGACCTCCTCTACCAGGTGATCTTCCACGCCGTGCTCGCCGAGGAGGCGGGCGCGTTCGACATGGCCGACGTGGCGCGTGGCATCCACGACAAGCTCGTGCGCCGCCATCCGCACGTGTTCGGCGAGACGGACGCCGAAACCTCGTCGGACGTGATGCGGAACTGGGAGCAGATCAAGAAGGACGAGAAGGGCGTCACGTCGATCGTCGCTGGCATCACACCCGGGCTGCCGTCGCTGCTGTACGCGCACAAGCTGTTGCGCAAGGCGGCGTCGGTCGGGCTCGACCCCGGGGGACGGGACGAAGCGCTGGCGCGGTTGGACGCCATCCTCGCCGAGCTGCGGACCGACCCACCGATGCGTGCGCCGGGTGCCTATATGGCACCCGCTGCACGCACCGAGGACGGGCGTGATCTCGAGACGCAGCTCGGCGACCTCCTCGCGGCGGCGATCGTGCTCGCCAGGTCGGGTGGCGTCGACGCCGAGTCGGCGTTGCGGGGCTGGGCGGTACGGTTTCGGCGTCGATTCGAGGCGATGGAGCGCCTGGCCGAGGAGAAGCGGCTGGAGCTGGCGGCGCTCCCGGCGCCGGCGGTGGCGGAGCTGTGGATCGAGTCGGGGGGAGACGCATGAGCGGTACGCCGCGCTACACGATCCAAGGTCACGAGGTCACGATCCCCGTCGAGGTCCGGGACGCGAGCGCGCACATGGCGTCGTTCCTGGTGCCGGCGGCGGCGGCGCAGGACCTGATCGGATACTCGGGCCTCGAGGTCGCCGAGCCGCTCCCGGGTCGGGCGGTGTGCTCGCTGGCGTTCATGCGCTACCTCGACAGCGACCTCGGCCCGTACCACGAGGTCGCGGTGGCGTTCCTCGTTCGTCATAAGGGAATGGAGCCGGCGTCGGCGCTCACGAAGGCCGCCGAGGTCGCGCGCGGCTTCCTCGGCGCGTTCATCCACCAGCTCCCGGTGAACCAGGAGTTCACGCTCGAGGCGGGCCGCGGCATCTGGGGCTTCCCCAAGATCCTCGCCGACATCGACCTCGACCTCGCTGGGCCCGTCGCCCGGTGCGAGCTGCGGCACGACGGCGAGTTCGTGCTCTCCCTGGCGATTCGCCCCGGCGTCACGGTGCCGGCGCGCGGGTCGAGCGTCGACGCGTACTCGCACGCAGATGGGATGCTGCGTCGCACGGCATGGTCGATGGAGCCCTCCGGCGTGCGCGGACGCCCGACCGGCGCGCTGCTGACACTCGGCGACCACCCGATCGCCAAGGAGCTGCGCAGCCTCGGGCTGCCCGGGCGCGCGGTCTTCAGCAGCACGATCGACCACGTGCGCATGCAGTTCCAGGCCCCAGACGAGCTGTGACGCCGTCGATGCCGGCGGTCGCGCTGGTCACCGGCGCCGCCAGCGGCATGGGGCAGCTGGCGGCGCGCCGCCTCGCGGCTTCCGGGGCGTCCGTCGCCGCGGTCGACCTCGACGACGACGGCCTCGCCGCCACCGTCGGGCGGGCACCGACGATGTGCTCGTGGACGTGCGACGTCTCCGACGCCGACGACGTCGAGCGCCTCGTCAAGGACGTCGAGTCGGCGCTCGGGCCGATCGACCGGCTCGTGCACGCCGCCGGCATCTGCCTGCCCGGCACGATCGTCGAGCAGCCCGTCGACGAGCTCGACCGCACGATCGCCGTCAACTTCCTCGGGACGGTGCACGCGGTGAAGGCGGTGCTGCCCGGGATGCTCGAACGGCAGGGCGGCGAGGTCGTCGCCTTCGCATCACTCGCGGGGTGGCTACCGAGCCCGCACCTCGCTGCGTACGCGGCTTCGAAGCACGCCGTTGTGGCGTTCATGGAGGTGCTCGCGTACGAGAACCGGGGGAACGGGGTCCGGTTCGCCTGCGTATGCCCGCCGGTCGTGGACACACCGATGGTCGCCGGCATCCACGCCCGCGACGCGGCCGCGCTCGGCGGTCAGCGCGGGATCGATCCGTCGATCGTGCTCGACGCGATCGACCGGTCCCTCGAAGCGGACGAGCTCTTCGTTCTGCCCGGGAAAGGCACGAAGGCTGCGTGGCGAACCCGCCGCTTCGCGCCCAGCCTCATTTGGCGCCAGATCGAGCGGGCGACCAGTCGCCGCGACTGATCTCGTAGATGACCTCGTCGGTGTGCGTCGACCCGCGGCCCCGCATTCCGAGCTTCGTCATCAGCCGGAGAGCGGCCTCGTGTCGTGGGTCGGTGCGACCGACCACCTTGGCCACGCCGAGCTCCACGAACGCGTGGTCGAGCACCGCCCGGCAGGCCTCCGCCCCGATGCCCGTTCGCCACCACCGCGGAGCCACCAGGCACGACAATTCGGCGGCGTCGTCTTCGGCGTTGACGCCCAGGAAGGTCGAACCCACGATCTCCTCGTCGATGGTGATGACCCACGCCCGCTGAACCGACCAGTCGACGCCGACGTTGCGAGCAACGAACTCCTCGGCGTCGGGTTGGTACGGGCTCAGGTAGCGCCGGTAGTCGTCGTCATCTGCGTACCGAGCAATCGCCTCGACGTCACTCGGGCGAAACGGGCGTAACAACAGGCGGTCGGTGAGGATCTCCTTGGGCTCCCCGAAGACCGTCACCATCTGGATGGGTACCCTCCACCCTTCGCCGCTACTCGCTCTTTGTTGAGGAGACGATGAGCAAGCAGGTCGTCCCGGTCGACGGTGTCCTGCAATACCAGCCCTTTGGGTTCACGAACTGCGTCCGCCACGGCGACGTCCTCTGGCTCTCGGGGATCTCGGCTCTCGACAAGGACGGGCGGGTTCTCGCCGACGACATCAAGTCGCAGACGCGTTTCACCTACGAGAACATCGAACGCGTCCTTCGGGCGGGAGGCTCCGGCCTGTCGGGCATCCTGCAGATGACGAGCTTCGTCGTCGACTTGCCGAAGAACGGGCAAGGCTACGTGGACACGCGCAAGGAAGTGCTCCCGAAGCCGACGTACACGAGCGCGACGATCGGCGTCTCGGCACTCATGATCCCAGGGCTCCTCGTCGAGGTGCAGTGCCGCGCCGCCGTCGCCGGCTGACGCCCGCTAGGCGCCGTCGTCGAAGACTTCGACGAGCTTCTTGGGGGCGCGGATGCGCCACGATTCGGTGAGCAGCTCTGTGAGCTCGTCGACGTCGATGGCATCGAAGCGCACGAGCACGGTCGGTGCCCGTCATAGTGCTGTGTGGTGAAGAACTTCTCGGGCTCGGCGGCGATGAGCTCGGCCTTCTCGTCGAGGTCCCAGCACCACACGACGAGGACGTCTCCCTCCTCGCGGATGCGCGCGAACAGCTTGTCCTTCACCCGGACCCGGGCGTGCCGTACGACGGCTTCTCAGTCGTCTCGGGCAGCGAGAGCGCCACCCCCCGGACGTCCTCTTCGGTGATCACGGGCCCGACGGTAGTTTCGGAACGTGGAGCGCTGCTTGGAGTGCGGTTTCGACTACGACGGGATCGCTCGTGATGACGTTCCTGGTGTGCTCGGGTCCCTCGGGGTGGAGTACCGCGACACGCTCGGCGAGATCGATGACCCGGTCCTTCGTGCGCATCCGCTCCCGGACACGTGGTCAGCGCTCGAATATGCCTGTCACATGCGGGACGTATTCCGGGTGCTGCGAGAGCGCGTGCAGCTCGCGCTCGCTGAGGAGGAGCCGGCCTTCGCGCCCATGCGCCGAGAGGAACGTGTCACCGAAGAGCGATACAGCGAGCAGCAACCCGCTCACGTTGGTCGCGAGATCACAGACGCGGCCGACTCACTCGCGGGCGCGCTCGAACCTCTCGACGAGGATGGCTGGAACAGGACGGGCAACTACAACTGGCCGGAGCGGCGGGTGCGCACCGTCGATTGGATCGGCCGCCACGCGATCCACGAGGGGCAGCACCATCTGCTGGACATCGACCGCCTGGTGACGCCCGGCTGATCGCTGATCGCTGCTACAGACCTTCGGCGCGGTTGCGTGCTTCCTCGTTGGCCCTGCGTTCAGCGCGCTTCTGCCGCTTGGCCGCACGCTTCTCTTGGAGGCTCTTGCCCTTCTTCTTGTCCTTCGAGAAATGTGGCGACTTGTCGGCCATCCGTCCTCCCCGCAGCCCAGGATCTGTCCCTCCAGTGTTGCCAATCGCATGCCCGCAGTCCATTACCGGGCGAAGACGAGCTGAACCATCACGGCGGCGATGAGCCGGTTCGTCGGCCGCGCCGCCGTGACGAACGCGGTCACAGGATCCCGTGGCAAGCGAGCGCCGCCGTCACCTCGCGTCCCAGCCGGGGTGGCACGGACACGTCGCACCGGCTCGCGAGCCGGTCGCGCGCCGCCCGGTACGCGGCGACGGCTTGCTCAACCGTCGGCGGCGGCGCGGGGACACCGAGCGGGCCGAGCAGGTGCTGATGCATCTTGCCCAACTCCTCCGCGACGCGGTCCGCCTTCCCAGCGAGGACCTTCCCGCCGAGCCAGAGGCTCCAGTCCCAGAAGTGCGCGTCGATGCCGACGAGGTTCGACGGCGCCGGTTGCCACGGAGGCTCCAACGCACGGCGCTCGTCGCCGGGGAAGAGGTCGACCTTGATCGCGCCAGGCAGCATCAACATGTACGTGGCGCGCTCGGTGAGCCGATCCCACTGCGCGGCGAGCGGCTCGAGCGGCGCGACGAGCGCCGGAAGCTCGCGCGCGAGCTTCGCTCCCTTGGTCGTGTCGACGTGAAAGTCCCAGTCCGACAGTGCGGTCGCTTCGCCTCGGGCGCGGGAGCCGACCAGCTCGACTCGCCGGATGTCCGGGTGTGAAGCAAGAGCTGCCGCTACGCGAGCCGGGACGTCCACGGCGGACGCCGGATCAGGACCCGACCGTCACCGGCAGTGACTCGAGCCCGCGCAGCACGACGCGGCCGTTGCGTTCGGGCTCGCCCGCGAGGGCGAGGTCCGGAAAGCGTCGGACGAGCGTGCCGATCGCGACCTGGGCCTCGGTGCGGGCCAGCGACGAGCCGAGGCAATGGTGGATCCCGTTCCCGAACGACATGTGCTGGCCGGCGTCGGGTCGCGTGATGTCGAGCTCGTCGGCCGTCGGCCCCCAGCGGGCATCGTCGTGGTTCGCCGAACCGAGGCAGGTGAGCGTGAAAGTGCCGGCGGGAATGGTCGTGTCGTCGACCTGGAGCTCGGCGGTCGTGATGCGCCGGGAGAACTGCACCGGGCTGTCGTAGCGGAGCAGCTCCTCGACGGCGCCGGCGTCGAGCGCAGGGTCCGAGCGCAGCTTCTCGAGCTGGTCGGGGTGGCCGAGCAGCGCGAGCGTGGCGTTGCCGATCAGGTTCACCGTCGTCTCGTGGCCGGCGACGTAGAGCAGGAGGACTTGGTCGAGGAGCTCGACCTCGCTGAGACGGTCACCTTCGTCCTCGGCCGCGAGCAGGCCGGTCAGCAGGTCGTCGGCCGGATGGTCGCGTTTCCAGGCCAGCACGTCCAGGATGTGCGCCTGCATGTTGTTGGCAGCCACGAGCGCGGCCTGGACCTCCTCGGGGCTGAGGATCGGGTCGAGCGTCTTCGTGAGCGTGTGCGACCAGCCGCGCACCTCGTCGCGGTTGCCGTCGGGCATGCCCAGCATCTCCGAGATGACGGTGAACGGCAGCGGGAACGCAAGATCGCCGATCACATCGGCTTCGCCGCTCGCCGCCATGGTGTCGAGCGCGTCGTCGACGAGCTCCTGGATCCGCGGCCGGAGCTCGTGGACCATCTTCGGTGTGAACGCCTTCGAGACCAGCCGGCGCAGGCGGGTGTGGTCGGGCGGGTCGACGTTGAGGATCGAGTGCGCCCCACGCTCCTGCGCCTCGGCGGGCGCCTGCTCGGCGAACATCTGCATGCGCGCGGTGGGTGCGGCGTTGTCGATCTGCACGCTGAGGGACGGGTCGCGCAGGACGCGCACGATGTCGTCGTATCGGAACAGGACCCACACCTCGAGCGGGCTGCGGTGCACCGGATCGTGTTCGCGGAGCTCGGCGTACTGCCGGTACGGGTCGTCGAAGAAGCCGGGCTCGAACGGGTTGAACGCGACCGGCTCGGACTCGGTGGCGGTCTCGCTCATATCCGCAACCTAGCTCTGCCTCTCTGCCGGCGGCTCCCTCTCCCCGGCTCCCCAATGGACTAAGTTCGTCACTCCAACCACACGAGCATCACCGACAGCGGGGTCGCCCGCGGCCCAGGGGCGGAGGGGCCCGGCCGCCGGAGGACCGATGAGCGCCATCGTCGAGGTCGTCGCCCGGGAGGTCCTGGACTCCCGCGGCAACCCGACCGTCGAAGTCGAGGTCGAGCTGATCTCCGGCGCGCGGGGACGGGCGGCGGTCCCCAGCGGGGCGAGCACCGGCGCCCACGAGGCCCTCGAGCTGCGCGACGGCGGCGAGCGCTACGGCGGCAAAGGCGTCCTGCGGGCCGTCGACCACGTCAACGGCGAGATCGCGGACACCGTGCTCGGGCTCGACGGGCTCGACCAGCGCCTCGTGGACGACGCGCTCGTCACGCTCGACGGCACCGACACCAAGTCGCGTCTCGGCGCCAACGCGCTGCTCGGCGTGTCCCTCGCCACCGCCAAGGCCGCCGCCGACGAGTGCGAGCTGCCGCTCTACCGCTACGTCGGTGGCGCCGGCGCGCACGTGTTGCCGCTGCCGCTCATGAACGTGCTCAACGGCGGCGCGCACGCGGACAGCAACGTCGACCTCCAGGAGTTCATGCTTGCCCCCGTCGGCGCCGCGAGCTTCACCGAGGCGCTGCGCTGGGGCTCCGAGACGTACCACGCGCTCGAGAACCTGCTGCACGACCGCGGCCTGAACACCGCGCTCGGCGACGAAGGCGGCTTCGCGCCGAACCTCGCGTCGAGCGAGGAGGCGGTGACGCTGCTCCTCAGCGCGATCGAGGTCGCCGGGTACCGCCCCGGCGAGGAGCTCGCGATCGCGCTTGACCCCGCGGCAACGGAGTTCTTCACCGACGGGAGATACGCCCTGACCCGCGAGGGCGCGTCGTACGCGCCGGAGGAATGGGTCGACTGGCTGGTCGCGCTCGTCGACCGCTACCCGATCGTGTCGATCGAGGACGGCATGGCCGAGGACGACTGGGACGGCTGGGCGCACCTCACCGAGCACCTCGGTGACCGTGTGCAGCTCGTCGGCGACGACGTGTTCGTCACCAACGCGGCCCGCCTGCAGCGCGGGATCGACGTCGGTGTGGCGAACTCGATCCTGATCAAGGTGAACCAGATCGGCACCTTGTCCGAGACGCTCGACACCATGCTTCTGGCGTCGCGCCACGGTTACGCATCCGTGGTCTCGCACCGCAGCGGTGAGACCGAGGACACGACCATCGCCGACCTCGCGGTGGCGACGAACTGCGGCCAGCTCAAAGGCGGCGCGCCCGCCCGCAGCGATCGCGTCGCCAAGTACAACCAGCTGTTGCGCATCGAGGACGAGCTCGACGTCGCCGCCGCCTATCTCGGCGGCGACGCCTTGAGTCGGGGAGGCAGGCGTGCCTGATCGACGGCGGGCGAAGAAACCGCGGAAGCCTCAGTCTCGGCGTCCGCGCACGCGCAACCCGGCCCTCACCGAGCTGCGCCGGCGCCGGCGGTTCCTGGTGCGCGTGTTGCTCGCAGGCATGGGGGTCGTCGCGTTGCTGTTCGTGTTCGTTTTCCCGGCCCGGACGTTGCTCGCCCAGCGTCAGCATACCGACAAGCAGCGGAAGACACTCGAGCTGCTGCAGGAGCAGAGCCGCAACCTCGAGGAGGAGTCGAAACGGCTCCAGAACGACGCCGAGATCGAGCGCATGGCGCGCGAGCAGTACGGGTTCGTGTACCCCGGCGAGCGCCCGTACGTTGTCGTGCCGCCGTCGACCACGACGCCGCCGGCGCCGACAACGTCGACGCCGGCGACGACGCGCCCTGCCTCGAAGCGCTGACCCCTAGGCGGATTAGGCGGCGGCTTCGTCGGCGCGGGCCTGGTCGAGCCCTCGGATGCGCCCGGTGAGCTCACGCAGCAGGTTGCGGGCGAGCGTCGGCGTGTCCTCGAGGATGCTCTCGAAGCGGCGGGCGTCGATGACGTAGACCTTCATCGGCGTGCGGGCGACGACGGTCGCCGATCGGGGTCGGTAGTCGAGCAGCCCCATCTCGCCGACGATCTCGCCGGCGCCGACGGCGCCGATGACTTGGTCGCCCACCTTCACGCTGGCGTCGCCGTCGTCGACGACGAAAGCGGCGGTGGCCACCTCACCCTGCCGGCACAGCACTTGCCCCGTCTCGAGGACGGCCTGGTCGGTGATGCTCGCCAGGTGAGCCAGCTCCTTGGACGTGCAGTGCTGGAACAGCGCCACCTCCCTCAGGCGTCGGATCTTCGGGTCGTCCACGTTCCGCATCCCTGTCCTCCCATCGCGGTCTCGTGCGTGCAGCCTCGACGATCTCGGACGGGTTGCCCATGACGGGGATCACACAGGCGCGGTGACGTCCGTCACGCCTGTCATGCCGGCGCGGACGCGCGGCGACGGAGCGCAGGCACGTCGGTGAGCATGATGCGCTGCCGCCCCGTCGTCAGCCAGCCCTCGGCCCGCAGGCGCCCCAGCGCCCGGCTGGTCGCCTCCCGCGTCGCCCCGACCCACGCCGCGAGGTCGTCCTGGCCGAGCACCAGGGTGACCTCGACGCCGGAGCCGCGGTGCTCGCCCACCCGCTCGGCGAGGTCGACGAGCCGGCGGGCCACCCGGCACGTGATGTCGCCGGTGTCACGGTCGACCGACCGGCGGTCGGCGGCGCGGATCTGCGCCGCCAGCGTGCGTAGGAGCCGGACCGCGATCCGGGGGTGACCCTCGATGAACTCGACGAAGGCGGGCGCGGTCACGACGAGTGCGTCGACGGGCTCGAGCGCGATGGCGGTCGCCGAGCGAGGCCGGCCGTCGATCGCCGACAGCTCCCCGACGAGATCGCCCGGCTCCTTGACCGCGAGGAGAATCTCGCGGCCCGATCTCGTCTGCACGGACACCTTGACGCGCCCCGCGAGGAGAGCGATGACGTGGTCGCCGGGCTCGCCCTCGCGAAAGAGGCGCTGGCGCGCTCGGTAGCGCCGGGGGCGGCCAGCCGCCTCGAGCGTGCGCCATTCGTCCCCGCTGAGGAACCCGTGCGGCCGTCCGCTTTCCCCCACGGACCAAGTGTACGAACGGCGTCTCCGTACACTTTGGGTTGTGCCTGCCGCCGACGACGTCGCCGAGCTCACGGCGCTGCTCGGACGTCCGCCGCAGGCGGACTTCGAGGTGGTCGTGCGCACACCGGCCGGCCGCCCGGCGGTGATCCGCAACGCGCCCCTCCTCGACGACGGCACCCCGATGCCGACCCGGTACTGGCTCGTCGACCCCGACTTGGTGCTCGCGGTGTCGCGACTCGAAGGCGACGGCGGCGTGCGCGCCGCCGAGGCCGCCGTCGACCCCGACGAGCTCGCCGCCGCCCACGAGGCCTACGCCGCCGAGCGCGACGCCGAGCTGCCGGCCGGCCACCGGGGACCGAGACCGCACGGTGGCGTGGGCGGGACGCGCATGGGAGTGAAGTGCCTGCACGCGCACTACGCCTACTTCCTGGCCGGCGGCGACGACCCAGTCGGCCGGTGGGTGGAAGAGCGTCTGGCGACCTCGGCGGAGGACCGGTCGTGACGAGCCGGGTGGGCGCGATCGACATCGGCACGAACACGGTCCGGCTGCTCGTCGCCGATGTCGACGGCGACGGCGAGAACGCAGCCCTCGAGCCGCTCGACCGGCGCATGCGCATCACCCGCCTGGGTCAGGGCGTCGACGAGTCCCGGCGGCTGAGCCCCGAGGCGATCTCGCGCACCCTGGACGTCTTGCGTGAGTACCGCGGCGCCCTCGACGAGCTGGGCGTCGAGCGGATCCGCGCCACCGCGACCAGCGCTGCGCGTGACGCCGGCAACCGGGAGGACTTCTTCGGGCCCGCTGCCGAAGTGCTGCACTTCGAGCCCGAGCTGCTGCCCGGCGACGAAGAGGCGCGGCTGTCGTTTCTCGGCGCCACCGCCGGGCTCGACCTTCCCGCGCCCTACCTCGTCCTCGACGTCGGGGGCGGCTCGACCGAGTTCGTGGTCGGCACGCACGAGCCTGACGGGCTGGTCTCGGTCGACACCGGCAGCAGGCGCATCACCGAGCAGTACCTGCACTCGGACCCGCCCGCCCCCGAGGAGCTGTCGGAGGCGATGTCAGTAGTACGCGCCCACCTCTCCGACGTCGAGCTTGCGATCCCGGCCGTGCGCGAGGCGGCGACGCTGGTCGGCGTGGCCGGCACCATCTCCACCGTTGCTGCCGTCGAGCTCGGCCTCGCCGAGTACGACCGCGACCGGATTCATCATTTCCGGCTCACGCGGAGCGCGGCCGAGGATGTGTTCCGCACCCTCGCCACGGAGCCCGCGGACGTGCGACGTCACAACCCGGGCCTGGAGCCCGGACGCGTCGACGTGATCGTCGGTGGGACTTTGGTCCTCGTCGTGATCATGCGGACCTTCGACTTCAACGAGATGCTCGTATCCGAAGCGGACATTCTGGACGGGCTCGTTCGCAGCATCAGCGCGCGTTAGATCCGCCGCGAAAGAGGTCAGCGCGAAATCCAACACTTTTCGCGTCAACGCGCCGAAGATACGTGCAATGGATGTCGCCGAGTTCACCCGAGCACTCGAACGGCTGACCGCCGACGACGTGCACCGCATCGCGGCGACATTGACCACCAACCACTCGGACTCGGCCGCCGACGAGGTCGAGGCGTGGCGCGTCACGCTGACGATCGACCGCGTGCTGCGCCGCACGCACCGCACCCGGATCGCCGCACGCGCCGCATCGTCGGTGACGCACACCGTTCTCCAGATCGCCGCCGCCCGGGGAATTCCTCTTCCCGACGAGGAAGTCACCCACGTCGCCCGCGCCGCCGCCGAAGTCGCCCGCGGGCTCATTGCCGGCGACGACGTGCGCGCCGAGGTGCGCACCCTCCTCGTCGACTGGTCACCACTCGTCGCTGCACCGGCGGCGTAAGGGGTTCGCCCGGCGCGTTAGCGTTCGCGGCGTGCCGCACAGCGAACGCCTCCTGCTCGGTCCCGGCCCGTCGAACCCGTATCCCGAGGCCGTCGCCGCACTGACCCGGCCCGTCCTCGGGCACCTTGACCCCGAGTTCCTCTCGCTGCTCGACGAGACGATGGAACGACTGCGAACCGTCTTCCGCACGAAGAACGCGCTCACCCTGCCGATCAGCGGGACGGGCTCGGCCGGCATGGAAGCGTGCTTCGTCAACCTCCTCGAGCCGGGCGACACCGCCATCGTCGGCGTGAACGGGGTGTTCGGCGAGCGCATGGCCGAGGTCGCCCGCCGCTGCGGTGCCGAGGTCGTCCGCGTCGAGCAGGCGTGGGGGCGAGCGCTCGATCCGCAACGCCTGATCGACGCCCAGCGCGGGCATCCGGATGCCCGGCTCCTCGCCGTCGTGCACGCCGAGACGTCGACCGGGGTCGAGAACGACATCGCGCCGCTCGCGGCCATCGCCGACACCGACACGCTCCTCGTCGTCGACGCCGTCACCTCGCTCGCCGGGATCCCGGTGGAGGTCGACGAGTGGCGCGTCGACGCCTGCTACTCGGGCACCCAGAAGTGCCTGGGGGTGCCGCCCGGCCTGTCGCCGCTCACGTTCGGTGAGCGAGCTCTGGACCGACTACGCAACCGGTCGCATCCGCCGCAGTCGTGGTACCTCGACCTCGGGCTGATCGGCGCGTACGTCGGCGGCTCGACGCGCCGGTACCACCACACCGCGCCGATCGTGATGATCTACTCGCTGCACGCGGGGCTCGGCGCCGTCCTCGAGGAAGGCCTCGACGCGGTGTGGGAACGGCACTGGCGCGTCGGTGCCCGCCTGCACACCGAGCTCCCCGATCTCGGATTCCGGCTCGCAGCCGAAAACGGCCACCAGCTCCCGCAGCTCACCACGGCGTGGCTGCCCGAAGGCGCGGACGACGCCGCGTTGCGCAAGGGCCTGCTCGAGACGTACGGCATCGAGGTCGGCATCGGCCTCGGCGAGTTCGCCGGCAAGGCCTGGCGCATCGGGTTGATGGGCCATTCGGCCCGCGACCGCTCGGTGACGGCCCTCCTCGGCGCGCTGCGAGAGCTGCTCGCGTAACGCGGCGCCGATGAGTCCTCGACGCCGCGGACGTCTCTACCAGTGATGAGTGACATCGCCGATCGCTACCGGCGGCACGCGGATGCATTCGAGCGCAAGGTCGTCGCCGTGCGTCCCGAGCAGTGGGCCAGCCAGTCGCCGTGCGAGGCGTGGGACGCCCGAGGCGTCGTGGGGCACATCGTCGTCATGCACGGCGTCATGTTGCGGCCCCTCGACCGCGAGCTCAGCTCGGCGCCGTCGGTGGCGGATGACCCGGTCGGCGCCTTCCGGGCGGCCCGCGCCGATATCGAGGCCGTGCTCGACGATCCGGCACTTGCCGACCGTGCGTGCGACACACCCAACGGTCGCATGACGGTCGAGCAGCAAATCGGCGACGTCGTCAGCGACGACCTGGTCCTCCACGGCTGGGACCTCGCCCGCGCCACCGGGCAGGACGACACGATGGACCCCGACGACGTCGAGCGACTGTGGTCGATCACGACCGCGATTCCGCCTGAGCTGATGGAGAAGTACCGGACGCCGGGCGCGTTCGGTCCCGGCGTCGAGGTCTACGGCCCTGAGGTGAAGGTCTCCGAGGACGCCGCGCCGCAGGACCGGTTGCTCGGCCTCATCGGCCGCGACCCCGGTTGGTTGCCCGGCTGAGCATCGCCTGCCTCACGCCGCTGCCGGTGGAGTGTGTGCGTTGCGTGGATGACGGGGATCCTCGGGTGGGACGAATGCGCGTTTGCCGACCGCGTCGCGAACTCGCCCATCGCGTCCCGCAGCTCCGACAACCTCATGATCAGGATCATACGGACGGGGCATGACAGTTACGTCGGTGCTGCCGGCGGCTTCACTCTCCGGGCGGACGCATGACTGCGTCGCGGTAGTAGCGGAGCTCGGCGACCGACTCCCGGATGTCATCGAGCGCTCGGTGCGTCTCGGCCTTGCCCGGGCGCTTCTGGTACACGGCCGGGTACCAGCGCCGGCAGAGCTCCTTGATCGACGACACGTCGATGCTGCGGTAGTGGAGGTACCGGTCGAGGTCCGGGAGGTACCGGTCGAGGAAGCGGCGGTCGACGCCGATGGAGTTGCCGCACATGGGCGCGGTGCCGGCCTCGGGCACGAACTGCCGGATGTACTCGACGGCCAGCGCGCCGGCGGCGTCGAGGGAGAGCGACGACCGCTCGATTTCGGGCAGCAATCCGGACTTCGTGTGCATCTTGCGTACGAAGTCGTCCATCTCTGCGAGCACCTCCGGCGGCTGGTGCACGACCAGGTCGAGCCCGTCGGCGAGCTGCTCGAGTTGGGCGTCGGTGACGATCACCGCCAGCTCGACGATCCGGTGGCGTTCAACGTCGAGGCCGGTCATCTCGAGGTCGATCCAGACGAGGCGATCGTCGGCGCTCGCCGGAGCCTCGGACACGGGATCACGCTACCGTTCACTGCGTCATGACGAGCGTGCGGAACGTCAAGTCCACGGTCCTCAGTGGGCCTCGCGTCGAGCTGCGTCCGCTGCGGGGCAGCGACTTCGCCGACTGGCGCGACGTGCGCACGCGCAGCCGGGAATGGCTCGAGCCGTGGGAGCCGCTCGCCGAGCCCGGGAGTCCTGATCCCGTCACGGACCCCGAGGCATTCCGTGCCCGCTGCGGCGCCTGGGAGCGCCAGCGCCACTTCGACACCGCGTACGGGTTCGGACTGTTTCTCCAAGGCGGCTCGCTCATCGGCGAGGTGAGTCTCGGGAGCGTCCAGCGGGGACCGTTCCAGTCGGCGTTCGTCGGTTACTGGATCGACGCCTTGCACGCGGGGCAGAACCTGATCCCGGAGGGCGTCGCGGTCATCCTGCGCTACGGGTTCGAGGAGCTCCACCTGCACCGCATCGAAGCCGCCATCGTCCCGCGCAACACGGCGAGCCGCCGCGTCGCGCACAAGCTGGGGCTGCGCGACGAAGGGCTGGCGGAGCGGTTCCTCCAGATCCGCGGCGTGTGGGAGGACCACGTCCGCTACGCGATGACCTCCGAGGAGTGGGACGTGCGCCGCGACGAGATCACGAGGCGGTTCCTCACCTGAGCCACGCGCGCCCGGGTCGCCGCACCCGATCCTTCTCCACCGAGGACGCCTACGGTCTCCTACTCGGGATCATCGTCCTGACCTTCGTGCTCCTGTCGCAGGTCGACCCTGCCCGCTGGACACGACTGGTCGTCGCCCCGGCCGTCGGCGCAATGCTGCTGCTTGCCCTCTATGCGTCGCGGGTTCGGTCGGAGCTCATGCGGGCGGCGATCGTCGCGCTCGCGCTCTCGTACGTGGTCGTTGTCGCCGAAGCGCTCTTCGACAGCGAGGTCTTCGCCGGCTCGATCTACCTGATCTACGGACTGCTGATCGTGATCACACCGATCGTCATCATCAACCGGATCCTGCGACACCCCGAGGTGCAACTCTCGACGATCCTCGGCGCGATCTGCGCGTACATGCTCATCGGCTTACTGTTCGGGTTCGCATACGCGCTGATCGCCCGCATCGACCCGCCGTTCTTCGCCGACCGCGGGCCCGTCGACCAGTTCGATTACTTCTATTTCAGCTACGAGTGCCTCACAACGCTGGGCTTCGGGGACTTCACGCCACGCGGAGATCTGGGTCGAGCCCTGTCGGTGCTGGAAGCCGCCGTCGGTCAGCTGTTCCTCGTGACCCTGATCGCCCGGCTCGTCTCGCAGTTCAGGCCTCCACAGCGCGATGCGCGTTCCGCCGGACCAGAGTGAGCAGAGCCGCGGTCGGGTAGACCTGTCGGGCATGAGACGCACCTTCGCCGTCGTCGTGGTACTCGCCACGGTTCTTGTCGCAGTGGGCTCGGCCGCGGCACCAGGAACCGGGCGAACTGTCAGGGCGTCGGCGACGTTCACCGTCCAGCTCGCCGACCAGTCGGGGAGTTACAACTTCGGGCAGAGCAAGATCACCAAGAGCCGGCTGGACGCCACACCGTAGGTGCCGGTCTCGCTGCACGCCGCTCCCAAGGCGGAGCCCTTCGAGGAGTTCGTGCTCTCCGGTCGGGTCAAGAAGGGAACGCAGGAGACGAGTGAGGCGGTGGCCCTCGGAATCAACGTCGAGGTGGGCAACCAGTCGATGCTGCTGAATTCGACCGACGGCGGCTGCACCGTGAAGGTGACGACCCTAACGAAGTCACGCGTCACCGGATCCTTCACGTGCGACTCCACCTACGGCGGCGATCCCC
>JBKPDG010000075.1:0-4512 GCA_046727755.1 Actinomycetota bacterium | reverse complement strand
GTACGAAGGCTGCAGCAGGTCGACGACCTCCCCCGCGGCCGAAGCCACGACATCGAGTTGTGCTGCGTCAACGTCAACGAGCTCCTTCACATCGACGACGCAACCCTTCGTCCCGCTGGGGACCCCGCTCGCCTCGTGATCGGTGTCTGGTTCTGGGAGGCGGCGTCTCTTCCGGGCTGGGCTCGCACGGCGGTCGACCGCGTCGACGAGGTCTGGGTCCCGAGCCGCTTCGTCCGTTCTGCCTTTCGAACCGGTACCGACAAGCCGATCGTCGTCGTCCCGTGCGTGGTCGACACGCCTTCCCCACCCGGTCATCAGCGAATGGACTTCGGGTTGCCCGAAGACGCGGTGCTCTTCTTCTTCAACTTCGATGCAAGCTCTTCAGAATTTCGCAAGAACCCATGGGGTGTCATTCGCGCGTTCGAGTGCGCCTTCACCGAGGAGGAGCGCAGCGGGCCTGCACGTCTTGTCCTCAAGACACAGAACCTCGATACTCATCCTGAACTCGGAGCGGCTCTCCGAGCATCGCTCGATCGCGTCAACGGGATCCTCATCGACGACGAGCTCCCGCGCGATCGCATGAACGCTCTCCTCGGCTCCATCGACATCTACGCGTCGCTGCACCGAGCCGAAGGCTTCGGGCTCGGGATCGCCGAAGCGATGTTCCTCGGCAAGCCGGTGATCGTCACCGCCTACTCCGGCAACATGGATTACACGACTCGCACCAACAGTTGCCTCGTCGGGTACCGCCTTCGACCTATCGAGGAGTCTGACCTCGATATGTCGCCACACGGCAAGGTGGTCTACGAGCCCGGTTTGATGTGGGCGGAGCCGAATACCAGTCAGGCCGCGCGCTGGATGCGTTTCCTCTACGACCACCCCGAGCAGCGAACCCGCATCGGACGCGCGGGCACCGCGACGGTCCGGAACCAGTTCAATCCGGCGACCGTCGCGAACATCGTCGCGGACCGGCTGGTCCAGATACGGCGCGAGGTTCTAAGAGGAGCGACGTGCGCGTCCTCGTAACCGGCGCTGCGGGTTTCATCGGATCGCACTTCACGGAGCGACTCCTCGACCGTGGCGACACGGTCCTAGGAGTCGATTGCCTCCTCGAGGATTCCTACTCTGCCGAGGTCCAGGCCGGCGTCTGGGCAGAGCTGCGCGGTCGCGAGGGATTCGAAGCAGTTCAAGGAGACCTGCGAACCATCGACCTGCGCGACTTGGTCGCTGCAGTCGACGTCGTCGTGAACGAGGCCCGCATGACGGGTCTGATGCGGAGCTGGGAGGACTTCCGCATCTATCAAGAGTGCAACGTCGTTGCTTTGGAGCGACTGCTCTGCGCCGCGTCCGCGGTGAAGATGGGACGCTTCGTGCAGATCTCGACGTCGTCCGTCTACGGCGAGAACGCCGTTGGTGACGAACGAACCGCCACGAACCCAGTCTCCCCATATGGCGCCACCAAACTGGCGGCAGAGAACCTTGTCCACGACTACGCGGCGAAGTTCGGCTTACCCGGGATCGTGCTTCGCTACTTTTTCCGTGTACGGACCTCGTCAACGCCCTGACATGGGATATCACAAGTTCTGTGAAGCACTGCTCGACGGATCACCGCTGGTGGTCTACTGCGATGGTGGGCAGACCCGCTCCAACACATTCGTGAGCGACTGCGTGGAGGGCACCCTTCAGGCCATGGATGGCGCCACGGTCGGAGAGACATACAACATCGCTGGCACCTATTCGATCGCCTTGACCGACGCAATCGCCGTACTCGCCGAGGAGCTCGATGTGCCGCCAGTGATCGAACACCGCCCCCGGCGGCCCGGCGACCAACTCCACACCGCCGGAGACACAAGGAAGGCCGCGGCTCACTTCGGCTACGCACCGAAGGTAGGACCAACCGAGGGCCTGAGGACTCAGGCCCGCTGGCACCGCTCCAGGCGTGCCAACGCCTGAACTCGTGGCGGCTATCTGAAGAGGCGACCGAGCTCTCGCCCGGCATCCGCAGCGCCTCTTTTCGGGCGCACTATTTGTTGCGTCCGGGAGGCGCGTGTCCCGCTGGGTTCTGGTTGGGCGGCGGCGCCGGAGGCTCCGAAGCTTCGGTTGGCGGCGCCGGCTCGTTCTCGACCGTGGGGCCACTTGCCGCAGAGGGGGGCGGTGTCGTGACGGCAGGGGCAGCGGCGGACGGCGGCACGACGCGGACGGCCGTCGTCGGCACTGGCTTGGTATCCGACTGCGCCGGCCGGTCATCGAGCCTGAGCAGAGCGGTGGCGGACCCGAAGCCGATAAGCAGCGCTGCCACGCACGCGAGCGGAAGCAAGACGCCGCGGCGGGCGATCCGCTGGGAGAAGGAGCGGCCGGTTCCCTCATCGGCCGCGGGTCGGGCCCATTCCGCGGTGATGTCGTCTTGTTGCTGCGGCGCACCGTTGCCGACCGGCAGCGCGATGGGGACAGTCGCGTCGTCCACTGTCCCGACCAGGCGGGGCGCGTGTTCGAATTTCCCGAGCGACTCGAGCTCCGCGAGATCGCCCGCGACGGTTGTGACGTCCCAGTAGCCGCCGTCGTCTGCAGTCGCGCCAAGCGCAACGGTCACGTTCGTGGGGTCGGACGGTGCCCCCGCCTCGCGAACGTCGCGAATGGCTTCGAGGAGTAGGTGTTCGTCAATCACCACGCGGTGCGAGGGTAGCGCCGGCCGCGGTGAACCAGACGGGCGAGGCCCGGCATTGGAGACCCAAGGGCCACCCGCACCGCGCCCGACGTCTCTCTCGGACCCGACGGCTGAATGTGGAAGGACTCCCCACTAGGGGGCGAGCGCCGCCCGGGCAATGAGATCGACGCCGAACCCGGTGAGGATGGCGAGGTAGAGCAGGCCCGTCGCGGCCATCACCGCCGAGTAATAGCGCTCGCGGAGTGCCAGCCACGTGACGACGAGCAGGGCGATCGTGGTGACCGCGCACACCAGCCACGTCCACCCGAGCAGACCGTCGAACCCGTCGTCGATCGTCCCGTCGAGCACTTGCGCCATCCCGACCGGCCAGAGATATGCCGCGACCTCGAACGGCCAGACGACCGCGGCCAGCAGGACCATCTGCTTGATGGGGTCGCGCGCGAGGCCCGGCTGCACGAGATACCAGTGGCCGAGAAGCATCGCGTCCGTCAGCACGCCGAGGAAGAGCGCGCCCACGACGAGCCGGAATGCGCTCAGCGCGTACGGTCCGCCGACCGCAGCCGCGGCACCCAGCACACCGACGAAGCCTGCCGCCGCGGCCGCGAGATCGAGGGCGGGTGGGAACTCGCGGAGATCCTTGTCCCGCGCACGCTCCGGCGACGTCGGCGCTCGGCCGGCCATCGCCGCGACCCTCTCGGCGCGTGCGGTCCGGCGGGCTTCCTGGCCGCTCGCGCCGGCGCGACGGCGCGTAACCGAGACGACCAGACCGATCGCCGCCAAGGTCGACGTGGCGATGGCGGCGACGGTGCGGACCGCCTCGCCCGTTCCTTCTGTCGTGTCGCCGGCGAGGACGAGCGCCGACACCGCCGCCAGCACGAGGAAGACGCCGCGGAGCAGCCAGCCGTAGCCGAGGCCGACCTCGCGGTGGCGGGCCGTAACCCAGAGGAAGAACAGCCCGCCCGTCGCCCACTGGAGCAAGACCGTCCCTGCGTCGAGCCGCATGCCCGCGGCTCCCTACTCGACGACGGCGAGGTCGCGCGGCGCCTGGTTGAGGCGCTCCGGCCCGTCGGGGGTGGCGACAACGATGTCCTCGAGCCGCAGCCCGAACCGGCCCGGCATGTAGATCCCGGGTTCGACGCTGAACGCGTTTCCGGGCGCGAGCGGCGTCGCGTTCCCGGCCACGATGTACGGCTCCTCGTGCGTCTCGACGCCGATGCCGTGCCCGGTGCGGTGGATGAAACGGTCGCCGAAGCCGGCGTCGGCGATGATACGCCGCGCGGTCGCGTCGACCTCCTCGCAAGGGGTACCGACCGTTGCCGCCTGTACGGCCTGCTCTTGCGCGCCGGCGAGCACTGCGTAGGTGTCGAGAACCTCGTTCGACGGCTCGCCGACGACGAAGAGCCGGGTGATGTCCGAGCAGTAGTGGTGCATGCTGCCGCCGAAGTCGCACACGACGACCTCGCCCGGCTCGATCACGTGGGGACCCGCTTCGTGATGCGGGCTCGCCCCGTTGGGTCCCGACCCGACGATTGCGAAGTTGGCTCGCTCGTGCCCGGCGTCGAGCATGCGCTGGACGAGCTCGCGATGCACGTCGGTCTCGGTGCGGCCGCCGAACGGCCTGGTACGCATCTCGGCCACGATGCCGTCGACTGCGCGGGCCGCGGCGCGCAGCGCGTCGACCTCCTCGGGGTCCTTCATCATGCGCAGCGGGGCGGTGACGTCGCTCGCCTTGCGGAATGCAGTGCCGGGGAGCGCGCGCTGGAGATCGAGCAGGAAACGCGCCCACGTGTGGTCACCGATCGCCGCACTGGAGGGCGAGCCGGCCAGCTTCACGACCAGGTCGATGG
>JBKPDG010000074.1:0-4855 GCA_046727755.1 Actinomycetota bacterium | reverse complement strand
TCGTGGGCTCGAGCTTGCCCAAGTCGACGCGGATACGCACATCCGTACCAGGTATCTCAAGGCGCTCGAGGACGATCGTTTTGAGGTTCTTCCCGGCACCGCCTACGTCCGGGGATTCCTCCGCACATACGCGGACTACCTCGGACTCGACGCTGAGCTCTTCGTCGACGAGTACAACGCTCGCTTCGCTCCTCCCGAAGAGCCGCCGCCCCAGCACACGCCGCTTCGTCGGATCGAGCCGAACGCGCTGCGTCTGCGCGCGACCGTCGGCGTGAAGGGCGCCAATATGGGTGTCGCACATCAGGCGGCAGCTCGGTAGTACTCGTGGATGAGGCCGCCGAGCCGGTCGTGGCGGTGGATCTCGCCGCCGATCGAGCGCACGCCTCTGTCCCCGGCGTCTGGTGGTCGCAGGTCGAGCGCGCGATGCGGCCTCTGGCGGTTGTAGTGGTCGACGAAGACGCGGAGCACGTGCTCGAGGTGCCGTCGGTTGAGGATTAGCAGCCAGTCGAGACACTCCGAGCGGACGGTGCGCACGAAGCGCTCGGCGATCGCGTTCGCCTGTGGCGCACGTATCGGCGTCTTGACGGTGCGGATGCCTTCGCTGCGGAAGACTTCGTCGAAGGGGCGGCTGTATTTGCTGTCGCGATCGCGGATCAGGAAACGGACGCCCCGCTCTGAGAAGCGGAGGCCGAGATTGCGCGCCTGCTGAGTCACCCACTCTCCCGTCGGGTTCTTCGTGCAGCCGGCGAGCCAGACGCGGCGGCTTCCGTGCGCGATGAAGAACAGCACGTAGTAGCGGCGCAAGCAGACGCTCTCGACGGTAAAGAAGTCGCAGGCGACGACGCTGGCCGCCTGCGCCTTCAGGAACTCGCGCCAACTCGGGCCGCTCCGACGCGGCGCCGGCTGCAGGCCAGACCGCGCGAGCAGCCGGCGGATGCTCGTCGCCGAGACGCTGAAGCCCAGCTTGGCTAGTTCACCGCAGAGCCGCCGGTGACCCCAGCGCGGGTTCTCACGCGCAAGCCGCAGCGCCAGGTCCCGGATCTCTTGCGACAGCGGCGGTCGCCCAACCCGGCCAGCCGGCTGTCGCCACTCCCGTCGCACCATCGCTCGATGCCACCGCAGCAGCGTCCGCGGTGTCACGAGTCGGGCAGCCCGCGACGAGCGCGGCAGGTAATGCGCAGCGGCTGCCAGCAGCGCTCGATCGACCATCGTCGGCTTCGGCCGCGCGACCTGGCGGCGCAGAATCTCAAGCTCGTGCCGCAGCACCAGCAGCTCAATGTCTCTCACGTCCAGGCCGCGGCGGCTAGGAACAAGCGCACCGAACAGCGCCCGAAGCGCAAGGTAAAGGAAGGAGAAGGCCATGCCGCCGATCCTGCCGACCTTCGCCCCGGGGAGCAGCGACACCGATATTGGCGCCCTTCAGGAGTGTTCCTTCGGCGACCGGGCGGCTGGCCGTCGAATGCATTCGCGTCGTGCTGTGGTTCGTCGAGCCTTTGTGACGACCGCGACGCGAAGAGCGCGGTCACGAGCACGCCGCGCACAACACCTGGCCGGAGCGGTCCGGTGAGTGCGGCACCCCCGGACCGCTCGGCCTGATCGGTTACGGCAGCGTGACGAAGTCGTCGAGGAAGGCGCGAGCCGAGGGCGTGTCGAGCCGGTAGTCGACGTTCGTCGCGTAGCAGAAGAGATCACCCGTGATGGTGATGCTCACCGCCGTGTTCGTCTCGTCCGTACCGGCGCCGAGGAACTGTGGGCCGCCGGAGTCGCCGCTGCAGGTCCCGCCACTGCCGGTATGGACGTTCTGCGAGATGCGGAGGTAGGTCGGGTTGAGCGCGGAGAACTCGCCGACTGCGAAGCGGCGCTGGCCGTCGAACGCGTTCTGAATGCCGCCGGGAGCCTGCTGCGGTTCCTGCGTGCCGTACCCGACTGACGTGAACAGCGTCCCGTTCAGTGTCCCGGCCGCCTTCATCTGGTCGAGCAGCCCCGCTGGCGGCAGATCGACGGGCGTGATCCCGTTTACCGGCTTGTCGAGCACGATCACCGCGATGTCCTGGCTGTCGGACTGTTGTTGGTTGAACAGAGGGTTCGTGTGCATCGTCCCGTGGAGCAGCTTCGAGTTCGAGTCGAACGTCGGATCGAAGGTCACCCAGATGTCCGTCTGGCCGGTCGATTCGACAAACGATGTGCAGTGCGACGCTGTCAGAAACACCGTCGGCGAGATCAGCGACCCGCTGCACGTCAGGCGGAGCGTGTTGTCGCTGGGGCGCAAGCGGATCATCGCCCCGACGGCGGGGTGACCCCTGCCGTCGAGCTCCCCGTAGGTGATGGCGTTGGCCGCTCCTGGTGTGAGCACAACGGCGCAGCCGAGGAGTGCGACAAGGACCTTCTTGAGCATGAGAACCTCCTCCGAGACAGGTTGGACGACACGGCTATCGTAAACCGCCAGAACAGGCGCAATTCGATCGTCTATCATCGCGCCGCTCGTGCGGCAGCGAGCCGCTCGGGGTGAGATGGAGAGGGGGAGCGGTGAGAAGACTGATCTTCAGCCTCGTCGCGGCGGCGGCGCTCGCGCTCGCGGCGACAGCCTCGGCTGGGACTTGGAGCTCTAGCGTCCCGTTCACGAACGTCGTTGGGAACACGCCCTTCCAGGGCGGCGGATACGCGGGCTACGACCCGGGCGCGACGGCGCCGAACCCGGGCAGCTGCCGGCTCGGCGAGTACAACGCCAATCTGTCCGAGTCCTGGATCGCCGTCCAGCCGGGCACGGAAAATCTCGTCGGGACGTCGAAGGTGTTCTTCGAGAAGTTCTCGACGTTCTACAACTTCCACCTCGGTTCGCACCGGTTCCTGAACGGGGTGCCTGCGGGCTCGAACATCGTCCAGGGCTATGAGTGCGTCACGACCGGCACGCAGGAGATGCCGCCCAGCTGGACGAACAACACCGATCCGAACGTTGACTTCGACTCGCAGGGCCGCGCCTACCAGGTGACGCTGCCGTTCAACGCGTTCTGGGGGAACATGCACCCGAACTCGAACATCGGGATCGTCTACAGCGAGGACCTCGGAAGAACCTGGATCAAGGGCAATGGCGGCAAGCCGCTCGAGCATGCGCCGAACTGGTCGAGTCTTGCCTTCGGCTTCGTCGAGGATAAACAGTGGATTGCGGTCAACCACTTCCCGGGTACGCGCTTTCAGGATCACGTCTACGCGGCCTGGGGCGTCTACAACGGCTCGACGGCGAAGATCAAGGTCGCCGTCTCCGAGGACCGCGGCCAGACGTTCCGGAAGGCGATCACGGTCACGCGGCCGAACGAGACCTCATCGCTGAACGAGTACGTCTACCCGGTTGTCGACGCGGGCGGCGACGTCTACCTGGTGGTCGCCTCCAGCTCGCCGAGCGCACCGCTCGCGAAGACGATCTACGTCTCGCGGTCGCGTGACGACGGCCGGACGTGGGGCCAGTGGGTCGCGGTTGCGACGTCGAATCAGATCCCCAGCTGCTGCTTACCGAACACGCGCTTCCGCGACGGCATCCTCGAGCACTTCGCGGCCAGCCCGACCTACCCCGGCCATCTCTACGTGACGTGGGAGGACTGGGACGGCAGCCAGTTCGACATCAAGTTCTCCCAGTCGACCGACTTCGGGATGACGTGGTCACCACCGCTGCGGATCAACGATGCCGATCCGAACGACCAGTTCCAGCCCTCGGTCGCGGCCGGCCCGGGAGGGGCCGTCGCAGTCGCGTTCTACGACCGGCGGCAGGCGTGTCCTGCCGACCCGAGCGTAGGCCCGGCTCACGTCGGCCGGACGAACTTCTGCATCGACACGACGCTCCAGGCCTTCAAGGACAGCGGAACGGGCGCCGTTCCGGTCGGCGGCAACGTCCGCATCAGCGAGTTCACCTGGGATCCGGAGCAGCCGCTGCAGACAATCGACGGCCTCGACCAGATGGCCTGCGCGGCACACCAGAACCCGTGCACGACGCGGTCGTTCATCGGCGACTACTTTGGCCTCGCGATCTCGGCGGGCAACGTCTACGGGTTCTTCGTCTCGACCCACTATCCGTCCGGCGTCACCGGCGACGGCGGCGCGACCGTCTACTACCAGCAGCAGGTGCTCGCGACGGTCGCGCGGTCTGCTCTCGGGATGTAGCGCTTCGCAGAGCGGGGCTGCCAACGGGTGGCCCCGCTCTTCACGAGCGGTTTCGCCAAACTCGAGCGGCCGGGGCCGCAACTTCTGTGTCGCCACCCGGCTTCCGGTACCGGCTGCGTCTGATTGACACGGTCACCGGGGGTCGCTCATCCGGCGCCTACAGTGAGGAGCTGCCGGCCGGTCGAGAATCAAGCTACGTTCGTGGGTAGCCGCCGAGCTTGGTGAGTTCGGCACCAGCTCACGGGCGTACCGGCCGTCAGCTGCAACGCCATCCCGCTCACATTCTCACGCATGACCGGTTTTCCGGGCAGGCCGGATGAACCACCGGAGATACCTGCGCGAGAAAGACTCCGGGCAGCAAACGCCTACGCCGAGAACCGGAACCTCTGTCTGTTCAGACAACAGAAGATCCCGTCTTGCAGGCATTTAAAGAGACGGGAGCGACGAGACTCGAACCCGCGACCTCCGGCGTGACAGGCCGAGTCGGGCGCCACAACGCCAGGCGGCGAACGCCTCTGAACGGCCACATTTGCAGGGCTTTTCAGCTCTGGAGTCAGGCCGGCACCGCATGGTTGAGCCAATCGTCCAACCGACGTTTGGGCCACGAGTGGGCCACGAAATCTTGTCTTAATGGACAACGCAGCGGCTGGCAAACGAGAGAGATCGCCTGCGCGAAGACTCGCATCGTGTTCTCCTTTCCGTC
>JBKPDG010000073.1:0-10352 GCA_046727755.1 Actinomycetota bacterium | reverse complement strand
CTCCGAGAAGAACAGTTCGATGAGCGACGCCGAACCGTCGCGACATCGGGCGTCGAGCCGCCAGGGCTCGTCTTCTGTGATCTCGATGGCGAACATCGCCGTGCTTCCCCTGTCTTCGGTTGTCGTCTCGGTCGCTTGCTGCTTGGTCGCTGTCTCCGGTTTCGATGGGCCTGGAACGCAGAAAGGCCGCCGGGTTGCCCCGACGGCCTGGTGGGTGCTCTTGCGGTAGCTGGATCGCTACGGCGAGGTCACTCTCAGCCGCCGGGGCCGACCGTGCTTGTGGTCGATGGTGGTCACACCGAGGCTCGGCATGGTCGACCACGAGCCGTTCGTCGGCATCGCGCAGGCAAAGGCCGAGGCCGACCGGGCGCGCGCAACGCCGACGACGGCTGCCTGCTGGCGCGACGTCGGGTAGCTGGCCACGGTTTCGGTCCTTCCGGTCTTGTCGGTCAACTCAGGTCATTCTCATTGTTCTGCCTGCGCTCGCGGCTGCGAGACGTCCGACCAGGCTACACGGCGCTCGGCGGGCGTCAAACAATTTCCGTAGGCTCCGCCGCGTGACGATCACGGAGGCCCCGCCCGACCTCGCTCCGGTGATCGAGCTCCTCGATCGCCGGCGGGCCGACGGATGGCACGACGGGGCCCAGTGCTACGTCTCCCGGCACGGCGTGGTCCTCCTCGACGTGGCTGTCGGCGAGTCACGGCCGGGACGGGCGATGGAGCGCGACGACCTCATGCTCCTGTACTCGGCGGGCAAGCCGCTCACGGTCGTCGCGGTGCTCCAGCTCTGGGAGCAGGGCCGGCTCGGCCTCGACGATCCGGTCCGCGAGTACGTCGACGGATGGGGCAACGGGAAGGAACGGTGCACGATCCGCCACGTGCTGACACACACGGGCGGCTTCCCGAACGCCGACGCCAAGCTCTTCGACCGCGACATTCCCTACGACGAGGTCGTCGCGCACATCGCGGCGTCGCCAGCGCGCTGGGAACCGGGCACCGATGCCGCGTACCACCCGTCGAGCGGCTGGAAGATCCTCGGCGCGATCGTCGAACGAGCCGACGGCCGCCCCATCGACCGGTACCTCGCCGAGGAGGTGTTCGCTCGGCTCGGCGTCGAGAACATGCGACTCGGCATTCGCCGCGACGAGCAAGACGCCCTCGGCGAGCGCATCGCTCCGGTGCACTGGCGGGGCCACGCCCTGCCGGTCGTCGACCCGGACGGCGGCTTGCAGATGGTCCCCTACAAGGTGGACCAGTTTCATAACGAGCCGCATTTCGTCGCCAAGGTCGAGCCCGGCGGCGGGATGCGCGGGCCGGCGCAAGAGCTCGGGCGCTTCTACGAGTCGCTGCTCGGTTTCGGCGCGCCGGTGCTCGACCCGCGCACCGTCGAGGTGATGAGCTCCGTGCACCGGTACGGCATCAAGGACCGGCTGTTCCGCCAGAACATCCCGTGGGGCCTCGGCGTGCAGGTCGCGTTCACGGGCGGGACGGGCCGACGCGCGTTCGGCCATGGCGGCATGGCATCGTCGCGCGCACTCGCCGATCCCGAGTTCGGGCTGGTGATGGCGGTCGTCACCAACGGGCTCGCCGGGTTCGTCGATGCCGAGCAGCGGCTGTTCGAGATCACCGACGCCGTCTACTCAGCGCTCGGCGACGACGTCGCCCGCACCCGCCAGCGCCCCGTGCCCCTGCAAGAGCTGTACGGGTTCAGCACGTAGCGCGCGCGAGCTCGAGGAGCTCGGCGTGCACCGCCGGGGGGCCGGCGACGATGTCGCCCGAGGTCAGCCAGGCCCGTTCGTCACCCGACCAGTCCGTCACCACTCCCCCGGCTTCCCGCACGAGCAGCGCGCCGGCCGCGACGTCCCACGTCCCGAGCGCCTGCTCGAAGTAGCCGTCGAACACGCCCGCGGCCGTCCACGCCAGGTCGAGGCTCGCCGAGCCGGCGCGGCGGAGGTCCTCGAAGCGGCGCAAGGCGGCCTCGAACACCGGGAGGTATGCGTCGAGGCGCTCGGCTTTGGCCCGGAAGGGGAACCCCGTCGCGCAGATCGCCCGACCGGCATCGCGCTCGCTGACTGTCATGCGTTCGCCGTTGCGGAACGCGCCCCCGCCGACGCGCGCGGTATACGTGACGCCGAGGAGCGGGGCGTGCACGACCCCGACCACGGGGGCGCCGCTCTGCACGAGCGCGACCGAGACGCCGACAGCCGGGAAACCATGAAGGAAGTTCGCTGTCCCGTCCAACGGGTCCACGAACCAGCCGATGTCGCCGCGCTCGCCGCCGGCCTCCTCCCCGAAAACCGGTAGCGAGCGCGGGTCCCGTTCGAGCGCGGCGCGAACCGCGGACTCGCTGCTCATGTCGACGTCGCTGACCCAATCCCCCGGGGCCTTCTCGCGGGCGTTGCCGGTCGAGCCGTACTGTTCGGCGATGATCATTCCGCCGGCGTGGGCGGCGTGCTCGGCGGTGCGCAGTAGCGACGGAAGGTCGAGCTCGTCCGTCACGACGGGAGCGCCGGGCGGACCACGTCGAGGAGCTCCGGCGTCGCGGCAGCGATGAGCTGGCGCCGGGCGTCGGCGTCCGTGACGACGAGCTCTCCGCCCTGGGCGTCGACGATGGCCGCACCAGCTTCGCGACACACGAGGACCCCGCCGAGGTAGTCCCACGGCGCCTGCCAGCTCGTGAGGTACGCGTCCAATGCACCGGAGGCGACATCGCAAAGCTCGAGCGCAGCCGAGCCGAGCGAACGGAACTGCTTCCACGGGAGCCGCCGTTGCGGTGTACCCGAGAACGACACCACCGCGTCCTCGACCCGGTTCACCGCCGACGGCGTCACCGGCTCGCCGTCCCGCCACGCGCCTTTGCCACGCGCGGCGGTCGTGCGGACGCCGGTCGCCTGGTTCGTGACGAGCGCGCACAGGGGCCCGTCAGCATCGACCGCGCAGAGCGAGATGGACCAGTACGGGATGTCGCGGGAGCAGTTCGTCGAACCGTCGACGGGGTCGAGCACGACGGTGACGTCAGCGTCGCCGGGACCGGAGCGACCCGATTCCTCGCTCACGACCGCGACGCCGGCATCGTGCAGCATCGGGAGGACCGCGGCGTCGGCCACGAGGTCGAGTGCGTACTGACCCGGCCGCGCCGTCCGGGCTCGACGTTCGGCGCCGGTGAGCGGGTCGAGCGCGGCCCTCACGGCCTTGGCGGCGTCGTCGAACACCGCCAGCAGCTCGTCGGCAGTCACCCGGCGCACGCTACCGCCGGCCGTCGACGCCGTGGCGAGCGAGGTCCTCGGGCGTGTCGAGGTCCGCGAGTGCGTCCGCGGGCGCGACAGCGCGCCATTCGGCCTCCGCGACCTCGATCACTGGAACGGCCGACAGCAGAGCGTGCATTGCGCGCTCCCCTCGTTCGACGAGATCGGCGGCGACGGCGAGTGCGTCGGACGCGTACCGCGCGCAGCACGACTGGCGCATGCCACCGGCGACCGGGACCACCGTCTCGGCGGCGGGATGGCGCACGAGCAGATCGAGCAGCGGTGCGTCGACGAATGGGAGGTCGACGCCGAGGACCAGCACGGCGCCGACGTAGCCGCGTGCGCGCAGGGTGCGGGCGCCGGTCACGACCGCCGCCAGCGGTCCGGCGCGTGGCTCGTCGTCGCGGACCGCCTCGAGCCCGCTGCGAGCTGGCCCGACCTCGAGCACGGGGTCGCAAACGGACTTCAGCACGCGTGCCGCCCGGTCGGCGAGCCGCTCCCCCGCGACGACGAGCTCGGCCTTGTCGCGCCTCATCCTCCGACTCGAGCCGCCCGTCAGCAACAGTCCCGCGACCACAGGCCGACGGTATCGTCCACCTGTGAGGGAGGCCGAGATGCGCCGGCTCGTGGCCGAGGCGCGTGTCGGCCGGTTCGCCACCGTGCGACCGGACGGGACCCCGCACCTCGTGCCGATCTGCTTCGCCCTCCTCGAGGGCGACAACGGGGACGTCATCGTGTCGGGCACCGACGAGAAGCCCAAGACGACGTTCGCGCTCCAGCGACTGCGCAACGTCGCCGAGCACGCAGCCGCCACGCTGCTGGTCGACCACTACGAAGAAGAGTGGGAACGGGCGTGGTGGGTACGCGTCGACGGGCGTGGACGCGTGATCCACGACGAAGCCGAGCGGGAGCGGGCGATCGCCGCGCTGCGTGCCAAGTACCGCCAGTACGAGCACGTCGGTATCCCGGGTCCCGTGCTCGCGATCGACGTGGACCGCTGGCGAGGATGGGCCTACCTCGACGGTTGAAGGCTCAATCCAGGTCCTGCGCGAGCTCCACGAGATGCCCGTCGGGGTCGCGCACGTACGCGGTGCGCTGGCCCCACGGCCGATCCGTCGGCGCGACGGCAGGGGTGGCGCCGGCCGAGACGAGCTCGTCGTACGCGGCGTCGCAGTCGTCGACCTTGAAGCCGAGCTCGAAGCCTGGCGCGTCGAGCGCGGGCGGTTGCAGCTCGCGGCCCAGCGTCTCGGCCATCGCCGGGCGCGCGTACAACGACACGCGCGTCACGCCGGTCGCGAGCTGCGCGAACGATCCCGAGCGGTGTCCGAGGGGCAGACCGAGCACGTCGCAATAGAACTCGAGCGCGCGGTCGAGATCTGCAACGACGAGGACTACGTAGTCAGGTGCTTGGAACTGCACCGTTTCCCGTCTCGGGCTCGAGGTGGTACCCGATCACCTTCCACGTGCCTTCTCGCAGCGCGAGCTGGACCTGGTTCCGCACGGCGGTGCCGTCACGCAGGAGCACGCGTGTGCGAACTGCGGCCAGTTCCGACCCCCTCAGCACCTCGTCGAGCTTCACCTCACGGGCAAGGCCGGCGAGCTCGCGCTGCCCCGCGTATGCCTCTCGCTTATCGGCCATGAAATCGTGGCGTGAGCGCCCGTCGCGCAGCTCGATCCCGGAGAGGGACCAGAGCGTGTCGAAGTCGAGCCGGTCCCAGGCGAGCTCGTACGAGACCGCAACCTCGCCGGGGTCTGGGCCCGGTTCGAGCCCGACCATGACGACGAGCGCCAGCACGAGCGCGATGACGACGAACGCGACGACGGCCGCGATCACGCGGCAGGCCCGGCGGCCGCGCTCTCGATCTCGCCGGCGAGTGCAAGGTCCTTCTCGGTAATGCCGCCCTCGTCGTGCGTCGACAGCACTGTCCGAACCTTGCGCCAGCGGACGTCGAGGTCGGGATGATGGTTGGCCTTCTCGGCGAGGAACCCGACCCGGGTCACGAAGGCGATGGCGTCCGCGAACGACGGCAGCTCGTAAACCTTCTCGATCTCGTCGTCCCGGCGCTCCCAGCCCGGCAGACCACGCAGCCCGGAGCGGATCTCGTCGTCGGACAACCGCGCCACGCCGGCATTGTCGCGCCTTGCGTTATCGAACACTTGTTCGATAGGCTCGCCGATGATGGCGGCACGAAACCTCCGGTGGCGGCTGGCCGAGGAAACGTCGCAGCCCGCGCTGTTCGACATGCCGGAGCGCGAGATCGGGACCGGCGAGTTCCGCGGGCTCGAGTTCCTCCACGTGCGCGCCCGCACGATCATCAACAAGGTCGGCCCGAAGTCCCCCGTCCCCTTCCAGTACACGATCAACGCCTACCGCGGATGTTCGCATGCATGCGTTTTTTGTTTTGCCCGTCCCACGCACGAGTACCTGAACCTCGACCCGGCCACGGATTTCGACCGCGTCATCGTGGTGAAGGTCAACGCGGTGGAGAAGCTCCGAGCCGAGCTCGCGCCGCGGCGCTGGCAAGGCGAGCACATCGCGATGGGGACCAACACCGACCCGTACCAGCGCGCCGAGGGCAAGTACCGACTGACGCAAGGGATCATCGAGGTACTCGGGGAGGCCCGGAACCCGTTCTCGATCCTCACCAAGGGCACGCTCGTGCTGCGCGACCTCGACCGTCTCGTCGAGGCGGCGCGCCACTCCAAGGTGGAGCTGTGCTTCTCCATCGGGACGCTCGACGAAGACGTGTGGCACACGACCGAGCCCGGCACCCCGCATCCCCGCAAACGCGTCGAGGCTGTCGCCCGGCTCAACGAGGCCGGCATTCCGTGTGGGGTGCTGGTCGCGCCGATCCTCCCCGGCCTGTCGGACCGCCGCGAGCAGCTCGATGACGTCGTGCGCGCCTGCGTCGACGCCGGCGCGCCGTCGATCTCGCCGGTGCTCCTCCATCTCCGACCGGGCGTCAAGGAGCACTACCTGGGCTGGCTCGCCGACGCCCACCCCGCGCTCCTCGAGCGGCACCAGCGCCTGTACCCCGGGTCGTACGCGCCGGCACGGGAGCGCGATCGCATCACCGAGCTCGTGCGCGAGCTCGTGGCGCGGCACCGCAACAAGCGCGGCGCGGCCGCCGTGCCGCGCCTGTCGAGTCGCTTCGACCCGGCCTGAGCCATCAGACTCGTGAACCTCGATGAACGACGACCGCCCGCCCACAGAACCCCTCGACGAGTCGACGCCGCCGCCGTCGTCGCTCGACCTCGACCGATCCGAGGGACTCACCGCGACATGGGCCGACGGCGAGACGACCCACTATTCGCTCGAGGAGCTGCGCGTCCACTGTCCGTGCGCCGAGTGCCGGGGGTTGCGCGAACGGGGACTCCCGGTCTGGCCCAAACCCGCGTCACCACTCCCCCTGCGCGCCGAGGACGCCGAGCTCATCGGCGGCTGGGGCATCACCTTCACCTGGAACGACGGCCACACGACCGGCATCTTCTCGTGGGCGCTGCTCCGGCAGTGGCGCGCTCTCGATCCCGGCCGAGACAGTTGATCCCGGCCCGAGGAACCTTGCCGGATCTTGTCGATACCCCCTCTATCCTTGCCCCATGAGGTGCGGGTCATGCGGCGCGAACGCGCCGGACGAGGCCCGGTTCTGCCCGTCCTGCGGACACACGCTCGTGACCCGGCCCGACGAGCGCCGCATCGCCACGGTCCTCTTCGCTGATCTGGTCGGGTTCACCACCTTCTCCGAGTCGGCCGACCCCGAGCACGTGAAGAACCTCGTCGACCGCTGCTTCGAGCGGCTCGTCACCGACGTCACGGCGTTCGGCGGACAGGTCGACAAGATCGTCGGCGACGCCATCGTGGCGCTGTTCGGCGCGCCGGTCGCCCACGAGGACGACGCCGAACGGGCGGTGCGGGCCGCGCTCCAGATGCAGCGCACCCTCGCCGCCCTCCGGCAGGAGCACCGCGTCAGTGCCGAGATGCGGGTCGGTGTGAACACCGGCGAGGTGCTCGTCGGTGCGCTGCGCGCCGCGGGCGAGTACACCGCGATGGGTGACGTCGTAAACACCGCCAGCCGCCTGCAGGCGGCGGCGCGCCCGGGACAGGTGTACGTCGGTCCGCTCACGTACGAGGCGACGCGACGAGTCGTGCGCTACGAGCCGCTCGGCGCAATCGTCGTGAAGGGCCGCGAAGAGCCGGTCGAGGCATGGACGGCCGAGGAGGTGATCGCCCTTCCGGGGCAACGACCGAAGCACACCCGGGCGTCACTCGTGGGACGCGACCCCGAGATGTCGCTGCTGCGCCGCATGCTCGACGCGGCGCTCAACCGCCAGCGCGCGCAGTTGGTGATGCTGTTCGGCGAGGCCGGGGTGGGCAAGAGCCGGCTCGCGGTCGAGCTGGCCGCGATGGCGTACGAGGAGCGGAGCGCAACCGTGCTCAAGGCGCCGTGTCTCCCCTACGGCGAGGCGAACGTCTGGTGGCCGATGGCAGAAGCGGTCCGGCACACGTGCGGCGTCGAGCTCGACGACTCTGCGAACGACGCCCGCCAGAAGGTCGAGGCAACCATCGCGCGCGTCACCAATCGTGACCCGAACGACGCCCACGTCGAGCGCATCGCGGACGGGCTCCTGTACCTGCTGGGGCGGTTCGGCGAGCGCACCGACGTGGATCCGGCGCGAGCGCGGAACGAAGCACTCTGGGCCGTCCAGGCGTACCTCGAGGCGTTGGCGCGCGAACGCCCGCTCGTGCTCGTGCTCTCCGACCTCCACTGGGGCGACGAGGTGGTTCTCGAGCTCGTCGACCGGCTGTTGGCCGGGCTGCGAGGGCTGCCGTTCATGTTGCTCGCCACCGCCCGACCCGAGCTCGAGGAGCGCTGGGCGCCTGCGCCCGGCCGTCACAACGTCGCGGTCCTGCACCTGGATCCGCTCGACGCCGAAGCCGCGTCTGCGCTCGTCGAAGCCCACCTCGGGGAGGGTGCGACCCCCGAGCTCGTCGCAGAGCTCCGGGACAGAAGCGGCGGCAATCCACTCTTCATCGAGGAGCTGGCGGCGCTGATGCGCGAGTCCGGCAGCGCGCTGAACGCCGAAGGCGCCCGCGCACTGGGCTCGGACGACCTGCCCGTCACCCTTCGTGGCCTCGTCGCGGCGCGCCTCGACGCCCTCGCCACCGCCGAGCGGGCGGTGCTCGAGGACTGCGCGGTCATCGGCTCGAGCGGCGCGGTTGAAGCGGTGGTGGGGCTCGGCGACGCGCAGTCACTCTCGGGAGCGGAGCGATCGTTGTCGGTGCTCGCCGATCGCGACCTCGTCGTGCTCGAGGACGGCGAGTTCGCCTTCAAGTCCGAGCTGATCCGAGAGGTCGCCTACGGCACGCTCACGAAGGCCGAGCGCGCCCGCCGTCACGCCGCGCTCGCGGCGTGGCTGAGCGAGAAGGGTGGCGGCGACGACGAGCCCATCGACTCCATTGCGCATCACTTCGGCATCGCCGCCGAGCTCGTGCGGGAGTTGGGCCGGGTCGACGGCGTCCCAACCGATCTTCGCTCCCGGGCCGTCGCCGCCCTCGAGCAAGCCGCATTGCGCGCGGAGCAAGTCGAAGCGTGGCCTCGAACGCTACGCCGGTACGACCAGGCCCTCGCCGTCATGCCCGACGACGCGCCCGATGAGACGCGCTGGCGGCTCCGTCTTGCGCGCGTCCAAGCCCGCGTCGAGCAACGCGACCTGCACGGCGCGCGGCATGAGATCACAGAGCTGCTCAACGCGGCCCGCGCCACTGGCGACCCAGTCGCCGCCGCCCGCGCGCTCACTGTCCTCGCCGACTGCGAGCAGAAGGAAGGCAACCTGATCGGTTCCGACGCGACGTACGAGCAGGCGGTGGCCGAGTGGCGTGCGCTGGGCGACGACCAGGGCGTGGCCAACGCTCTGCGCGGGCGCGGCATGACCCTGATGTTCCGGGGCGAGATGAACGACGCCGACGCCGCCATCTCCGAGGCGCTGGCCACGTTCCGGGAGATCCCGGATCGGCGGGGCGAGGCGTGGGCGCTCCAGAACCTGGCTTGGAATGCGTTCTCGCGCGGGCGACCGGAGGTGGCCGAGGAGCGGATCAACCAGTCGGCGGCTGCGTTCGCCGAGATCGGCGACTGGGGTGGACTCTCGTGGGCGCTCGGACTCCTCGCCTGGGTCCGCTTCCAGCAGGGCCAGCTCGCGGAGGCGGAGCAATTAGCGTCGGACGTGCTTCGCGAGGGCTCAGAATCAACCAACCGATGGGCCACCGGCATGATGTCGGTCCTGCTCGCCGACGTCGCCATGTGGACGGGACGGCCGGCGACTGCGATCGACCGAGCGATGGAAGCGCGGCGCCTCTTCCTGGAGCTCGGCGATCAGTGGGGACTGGTGCAGTCGATCGCTCCGGCGGTGCGCGCCCTCGGTTGCCTCGGTCGCGTCGACGAGGCGGATGCGCTCCACTCCGAGATTGCGACGTTCACCGACGAGCTCGGCGACCGCAGTCTCGTCGCCATGCCTGCCGGCATCGCCAGCGCGCTCGCCGCGCACCTCGGTGATGCCGAGCGCGCCCGGCGAGAGGCAGAGGTCTCGAGAAGTCGACTCGGCGACGAGCAGGGCATCGGAAACCAAGAGACGCGCGTCGGCATGACACGAGCAATGCTGCAGCAGGGAAACGTCGCGGAAGCGATGGCGGTGCTGGACAGCCCTCGCGACGACACGGACGCGCTCGTCGTCGCCGCCGGTGGGGTCGAGGCAATGGTCTTTGCCGCCGCCGGTCAGCCCGACCGGGCCTTGGCAATCACCGATCGCGCGAACGCCCTCGCCATCGGGAGCTACCTCGACCATCTCGAGTCGTGGATGGCGCGCGGCCTTGCGTGCGCGCAGCTCGGTGACGACGCGTGCGCACGCGAAGCTTGCGCGACCGCGCTAGCCCTCGCAGACGGCACAGAGTCACCGCTCGACCAGGCACTAGCGCGACTCGCGCACTCGCACGTCCTCGACGCGCTCGACGATCCCGAAGCCGAGGCCGTCGGTGCGGAAGCCCGAGACCGACTCGACGCGCTCGGCCTGCGCGCCACCGGGTGGGAGACCGCCTTCCACCTGGCGGCGACC
>JBKPDG010000072.1:0-23709 GCA_046727755.1 Actinomycetota bacterium | reverse complement strand
GCGTACATGAGTCAGAAGGTCAATCTCGACGTGATGGGCGTGATCGAGAACATGTCGTGGTTCCGGGGCGACGACGGCAAGGCGTACGAGCTGTTCGGCGCGGGCGGAGGCGCCGAGCTCGCCGACCAGCTCGGCGTTCCGTTGCTCGGGCAGGTGCCGTTGGTGCCGGAGCTGCGCGTCGGCGCCGACGAGGGACGGCCCCTCGTGGTGACCCACCCCGACGACGAGGCGTCGAAGGCGTTCGTGGCGATCGCCGAGAGCGTCGAGGAACTCGCGCCGAAGAAGGTCTACCGGCCCGAGCTGAAGATCACATAGTCGCGGCGGACCGCATCTCGCGTATGTAGCCGAGGTTGGGGAGTAGACGGCTTCGACGCTCTGGCCCTGAGAGTGCGCGTTGTAGATGTCGCGCCGGACTCGCCACGATCTGATCCGGGCACGCGTCCCGTCGTCGTGCGCGAGGTAGTACCAGTACTTCGGGTTGTTGCGGTTGCTCGACTGGAAGATCTGACGCCGGCGGCGCGCCCGCACCAGCTCGCCGGTGGCCGTCCGGGCGCGCCAGAAGTCGGGAACGGCGCGCACCAGAAGGAAGATCGCCCACAGCAGGAGGAGCGCGGCCGGGATCGTCAGCAGGAGCGCGCCCCGGCCCATCCAGTCAAGCTGGTCACGGTTGAAGAGGGGATCGGTCGCGGTGATCGGCTCCGCGGCCGACTCGGCCAGGCGCGTCAGGCCGTAGAGCGCGGCGAGGGCCGCCGCGCCCCAGAGCACGGCGAGGAACGCGGCGAACGCGGGATGCTTGCCCCAGCCCGGCGGCCAGCCGCGCGGGTAGCGGACGCGCACCCGGCGCCACCGGCCGCCGAAGCGACTCCAGGCGCCGTTGTCGTCCTCGGCGCCGAAGGGAAGGAGCGCCATCGCGGTGGGCGCGACACCCATCACGCCCGCGTACGCGAAGTGCCGTCCCCACAGCTGCACGGCCGCCGGCGGCAGGTCGGCGAGCTGCTCGTTCTCGCGCAGGTGCGCGCGGAGCGCGAGACAGCGCTCCGTCGTCTCCTTCCCGGCGTCCGTCGGGAGCTGCGCAAGCGATCGGGCCACGCGCCCGGCGGCGACGACGAGCACGACCATGCCCGCGAACGCAATGCCGCCGGCGATCGCCGACGCGACCGGGTAGTCGTTGCTCTCGCCGCCGACCTCGCTGGCTAGATACAGAAGCCCGCCGATCGCGAACGCGCCCACGGTGATCAAGGTGATCACCCAGCGGCTCCAGCGGTTTCGCGTCAGGCCTCGCTCCTGCGCGTCATCGACTACTTCGCGACCGAACGCGCGCTGCCACCCGCTGGACGCGACCTCCCTGCCGGTCGTCAGCGCCTCGGTCGGCACGACGCCGTCGACCGCCTTGCGCCGCACCTCGTCGAGTACGCGCTGCTCGTATGGGGACAGCGGCTGGTCGGCCGCCGTTCCCCGCAGCCGGCAGATCGTCTTCCCGGGCGCGATCTCCTCGAGCCGCACCACGCGGCGCGCAGCGAGGTCCAGCAGCGTCGCCGGCGGCAGCTCGGCGGGTAGCTCGAAGTCGTTGCACAACATGCCCGCGACCGCGGGCGGGACCGGTGGCAGATCCCGGGTCGGCGGACCGGAGCGGATCCCGCGGGGCCGGCGCCACGCGGTGACGAAGGCGAGGAGCAGCAGCCAGCCGACGGCGGGGGCCGCCGCGCCGACGAGGATCGGGACAGAGAAGGTCGTCTCGTCGGTGTCGGAAGTGGCTTGGACCAGGACCGTGATGAGCACGGCGCATCATCGCGTGGTCGCGAGTCCGGCGATAGTGTCCGCCGGCATGAGGCGCGTCCCGCCCGCCCTCGCCCTGATCGTGCTCTCGGGGTGCAGCCTCGAATTCGGCGGCGGGCGTGGAGCGACGCGGCAAGGGCGCGACATCTTCGGGCTGTGGCAGGGCTCGGTGATCGTGGCGATCTTCGTCGGCGGCCTCGTATGGGGCTTGATCGTGTTCGCGGCGCTGCGCTACCGGCGCCGCAACGACGACCTCCCGAACCAGACGCAGTACTTCATCAAGCTCGAGATCCTCTACACGGTCGTGCCCGTGGTGATCGTCGCGGTGCTGTTCGCGTTCTCGTACCGCACCCAGAACGAGGTCGACGCACTCACGCGCGACCCCGCGGTCACCATCGACGTCCGCGGCTTCCAGTGGCAGTGGCAGTTCCATTACCGCGACGACGACATCACGGTGACCGGCCTCCCCGGGAAGGAGGCCGTGATGATGTTGCCCGAGGACCGCACGACCCGGCTGGTCCTCACTTCACCGGACGTCATCCACTCCTTCTACGTGCCCCGGTTCCTGTTCAAGCGGGACGTGATCCCCGGTGTGGTCAACAGGTTCGACCTGACGCCGAGAGATCGCGGCACCTTCACGGGGCGCTGCGCCGAGTTCTGCGGCCTCGACCACGCCAAGATGACGTTCCAGGTGAAGGTCGTCAGCTTCGACGACTACCGCGCGTGGGCGGCGGAGCAACGAGCCGCGGCAACCGGAGCGACGCCGTGACCACCACCGCCGAGCGCCCGGCCGCGGCCCCGGCGCCGGCGCCGGCGCCGCGTCACAACACCGGGATCCTGCGCTGGATCACGACGACCGACCACAAGGTCATCGGCCTCAGCTACATCACGACGTCGATCCTCTTCTTCCTCGTCGGTGGTCTCCTGGCCCTCGTGATGCGCACCCAGCTGGCCCGGCCGGACCAGAACCTCGTGAGCCCGGAGACGTACAACGAGTTCTTCACGATGCACGGCAGCATCATGATCTACCTGTTCGTGGTGCCGCTCGCCTTCGGGATCGCGAACTACATCGTTCCGCTCCAGATCGGCGCGCCCGACGTGGCGTTCCCGCGCCTCAACGCACTCGCGTACTGGCTGTACCTCTTCGGCGGGCTGGCGATGATCTCGGGTTTCCTCACCGCCAGCGGCGCCGCCAACTTCGGATGGTTCGCCTACGCGCCGCTGTCCGGGGCCACCTATGCGCCGGGGGTGGGGCCCGACCTCTGGATCGTCGGCGTCATCGTCACGAGCACCGCCGGCGTGCTCGGCGCGGTGAACCTGGTGACGACGATCTTCATGTTGCGGGCCCCCGGCATGACGATGTTCCGGATGCCGATCTTCACCTGGAACATGCTGGTCGTGAGCACGATGGTCCTCGTGACGTTCCCGGTGCTCACAGCGGCGCTGGCGATGCTCTTCGCCGACCGCCACCTCGACGCCCATATCTTCGAGGTCGAGAAGGGCGGCACGCCGGTGCTGTGGCAGCACATGTTCTGGTTCTTCGGCCACCCCGAGGTGTACATCATTGCGCTGCCGTTCTTCGGAGTGGTGACCGAGATCTTCCCGGTGTTCTCGCGGCGACCGGTGTTCGGCTACAAGGGTCTGATCTTCGCCACGCTCGCGATCGGCGGGCTCTCGGTGGGCGTCTGGGCGCACCACATGTTCGCCACCGGGGTGGTGCTCCTGCCGTTCTTCAGCGCCGTGTCGTTGTTGATCGCGGTCCCGACGGGCGTGAAGTTCTTCAATTGGATCGGCACCATGTGGCGCGGCCAGCTGAGATTCCAGACGCCGTTGCTCTTCGCCATCGGCTTCCTCGTCGTGTTCCTACTCGGCGGCATCACCGGGGTACAGCAGGCCATGGCGCCGGTCGACTTCAACGTCACCGACACCTATTTCGTCGTCGCCCACATGCACTACGTGATCATGGCGCTGGTCCTGGCCGCGTTCGGCGGCATCTACTACTGGTTCCCCAAGTTCACGGGCCGGATGCTCGACGAGCGCCTCGGCAAGATTCATTTCTGGCTGTTCTTCATCGGCATCAATGTGACGTTCCTGGTCCAGCACCAGCTGGGGTTGGAGGGAATGCCGCGTCGCGTCGTCACCTACCGCGCGAGCGACGACTTCGGCGCGCTCAACATGGTCTCGACCATCGGTTCGTTCATCCTCGGCGTGGGCGTGCTCGTGTTCGCCTGGAACGTCATCCGGTCGTTGCGCGGCGGGGCACCGGCGGGCGACGACCCGTGGGACGGCCAAACGCTCGAGTGGGCGACCACCTCACCGCCTCCCGAGCGCAACTTCGACGCCCTGCCGCCGATCCGCTCGGAGCGGCCCTTCTTCGACCAGAAGTACGGCGATCTCGTTGACACATCGCGTGAAGCAGTGAAGCCGTGAAGTCGTGAAGGTCGAGTCGTTCTTCTATCTCGGTGTCACCGCCTTCTTCGTCGTGCTCGGCACGATCTACTGGTTCACGAGCTACGAGGACGCCGGCACGACCATGCTGGCGGCGAGCGCGCTCCTCGGCCTGTTTGCCGGCGGGTACCTGCTGCTGCAGGCGCGGAAGTTCCCGCCCCGGCCCGAGGACCGTCCCGACGCGACGCTGGCCGAGGGCGCGGGCCCGGTCGACAAGTTCCCGGCCTCGACGGTCTGGCCGTTCGTGTTCGGGTTCGGCGCCACCGTGTTCGCCACCGGGTTCGTGTTCGGCGTCTGGGTGATCCTGGGCGGTGCCATCGTGCTGGTCTTCGGGGTCATCGGCATGATCCGCCAGAGCCGTGACACCACCCCGACGGAGTGACCGCTGCCGTTACGGCGTTCTCGCCGGCTCCTCCACCTCGACGTAGCCGCCCTCCTCCGTGCGCGAGATGAGCTCGGCGCCGGGCGACGGTTCGGGTTCGCCGGCGGTCGGGCTGCGGGCGGCCAGCTCCTTGCACAATCGGTACGTGATGTATCCGGCGACCGCCGGGACTACGAACAGCGCGACGCGGAGGACGTTGGTGATCAGGTTCACGGACACGTTGAACCGGGCCGCGAGCACGTCGTTGCCGCCCGCGACGAACAGCACCGCGTAGAACGCGAGCGCGGCGACGCCGATGGCGGTCCGGACGGGTCGATCACGCGGGCGGTCGAGGAGATGGTGCTCCTCGCGGTTCTCCTTCGTGAAGCGGCCTTCGAGGAAGGGCCACGCGTAGAGCAGCATGAACGTGATCCCGGGCAGCAGCACGCCGGAGAAGAACGGGTTCGGGACCTCATGGCCGAACGCCCGGATCTCCCAGCCCGGGAGCAGCCGCAGCGACCCCTCGAGCCAGCCGACGTACCAGTCGGGTTGGGAGCCCGCGCTCACGGCCGCGGGCTGGAACGGACCCCAGATCCACACCGGGTTGATCTGGGCGAGGCCGCCCAGCGCCGCGCAGGCCGCGAACACGAAGAAGAACAGCCCCAGGGTCTTGGCCGTGAACGTCGGCCACAGCCGCGCACCGACGACGTTCCTCTCCTTGCGGGACGGGCCGCGGAACTGCGTGTGCTTCTGGCGCACGAGGAGCGCCAGGTGCGCGCCGAGCAGCGCGGCGATGGCGGCCGGGACGATGAGGATGTGGATCACGAAGAACCGCGTGAGCACCTCGTTCCCGGGGAACTCGCCGCCGAAGATGAGGAACGCGGTCCACACGCCGACGACCGGCACCGAGATCACCACCGAGTACGCGATGCGGAGGCCCGTGCCCGACAGCTGGTCGTCCGGGAGCGAGTACCCGGTGAAGCCGTTGGCGATGGCGAGAATGAGCAGCGTGACGCCGATCATCCAGTTGAGCTCGCGTGGCCGGCGAAACGCGCCGGTGAAGAAGATGCGCATGAGGTGGGCGATGATCGCCCCGACGAAGATCAGCGCCGCCCAGTGGTGGATCTGTCGCATCACCAGGCCGGCCCGCACGTCGAAGCTGATCCGAAGCACCGACTCGTAGGCCTGCGACATCGACACGCCCTTCAGGGGCGCGTAGCTGCCGTCGTAGACGACCTCCTTCGTGCCGGGCGTGAAGAAGAACGTGAGATAGACGCCGGTGAGGATCAGGATCACGAAGCAATAGAGCGCGAGCTCGCCGAGCATGAACGACCAGTGGTCGGGGAACACCTTGTTGAGCGCGGTGCGGACGAAGCGCGCGGCGCCGAGGCGCTCGTCGAACCAGCGGACGATGCGCTTGATGATCACGTGCCGCGATCCCAGAAGCCGGGTCCGACGGGTTCGGTGTAGTCGCTGCGGGCGCGCAGCATGCCTTCGTCGTCGATCATGAGCGGGAGCTGGGGGAGGGAGCGCGTCGCGGGGCCGAAGACGGGCTCGGCCCCGTCGGGCACCGAGAACGTCGACTGGTGGCACGGGCAGAGCAGCTTCTTGAACTGCTGCTGGTAGAGGCCCACCGGGCAGCCGGCGTGCGTGCACACCTTCGAGAAGCCGACGTACCCCTCGGGGCCCCAGAGCTCACGGCCGGGGCGGGTGACGACGTCGTCGCGCGACAGGCGGATGAGGATCGTCTGCGAGTCCTCGACCTCGAGGTGCCCTTGCGGGAACACGGTGATGGCGCCACCGACGTCGAGGGTGTCGACGCCGACGGGCTCGCCCTGCTCGTCCACGACGAGCGACCCGCGCCGCCACTTCGTGCGGAACAGCGAGTTGCCCGGGCTCGGACCGAGCGACCGGATCGGGAACAGGGCCGCGATGCCGAGCGCACCGGCGGCGAACCCGAGCATCTTCAGGAGGAACCCGCGCCGCGCGAGCCACCCCTCGCCTCGCTCGAAGTCGGCGGCGAACGCGGCCTGGTCCTCCTCGCTCGACGGCAGCGCGTCCCGCTCTTCGACGTACGGGCCCTGGGGGAGCAGGTGCTTGGCCACCTGGACGAACCCGAAGCCGAGCCCGCCGAGCGCCAACGCCAGCAGCACGCCCTCGAGCTGCTCTTGCCCGCCGAGCGCGAAGTACGTGAACGCGAGGCCGAGCGACGCGAGCGCCGTGACGCCGAAGGCGAGCGCCGTCCGGCTCGTGGCCTTCTTCTCTTGGACGTCGTCGTTCACTGTTGATCCTCCGACGCCGTCACCTCGGGTGGCTCCTCGCGTACCGCGCGCGGTTCGATCCAGCGGGTGAGGAGCATGAGAGCGCCCAGGCCGACCAGGATCGCGACCAGCCCTTCGGTGATCGGTCCCACCAACCCGAGCGACAGGCCCCCCGGCTCCTCGGGGTTCTTGAGGTACTCGACGTAGCGGACGATCGAGTTCACCTGCTGGCGCGTGAACGTCCCCGGCCCGAACACAGGCATGTTCCCCGGCCCGGTTCGGATCGCTTCGGCGACCTCGACCGGAGTGGCGCCGTGCACCGTCGGCGCGTCACGCCCGACGCTGAGCGCGCCGCCGTTCCCGGCCGCGCCGTGGCACGCGGCGCAGTTGTCGAGGAACAGCTCGCCGCCCTCCTGGAGATCACCGGGCGGATCGTTGACGTCGGGAATGGGCGGACCGGGCCCGAGCGACGCCACGTACGCGACGAGGTCGTCGATCTCGCTGCGGGTGTACGGGGAGCGCTTGGTGACCGACTGGCGGTCCGGCGCGGTGTTGGGCATGCGCCCCGTTGACAGCTGGAAGTCGGCGGCGGCGGCGCCCACGCCGCGTAAGTCGGGCCCTTGCGCGGTGCCCTCACCGTTCTGGCCGTGGCACGACGCGCAGCCGACGAGGAAGAGACGCTGACCGCGTTCGGCATCGCCGCCGCCGGCGCCCCGTTGCTCCTGCCGCTCGCTCGCCCCCGCCGTGTGCAGACCGATGGCGAGTAATCCCGCCGCGAGCATGCAGGTGAGCGACGCGAGAGCCAGACGGCGAGACATCCCCATCGCGCCCTCGTCACCGGATGACGAAGATCGTGGCGAACAGGCCGATCCAAACGACGTCGACGAAGTGCCAGTAGTAGCCGATCGAGTCGACGACCGGCCCCCGCCGCGCGACCGGGCCGGGGCCGGTGGCGATCGCCAGCGCGACGAGCATGAGGAGGAGCCCGGCGGTGACGTGCAAGGCGTGGAAGCCCGTCATGAGGTAGTAGATCGAGCCGTACGAGTTCGACGAGATCTGGAAGTCGAGCGAGTAGAACTCCCGGATCTGGTTGGCGAGGAACAGCACACCGAGGCCGAGGGTCAGCAGCAGCCAGCGGACCATGCCGGCGCGATCACCTCGTTCGAGGGAGCGGACCGCGAGCACCATCGTCCCACTCGACGCGATCAGGAACACGGTGAAGATCGCCGAGAGGAGCGTCTCGAGCTCCACGCCCGGCGGCGGCCACTGGCGCGCCTCCGCCTTCAAGGTGAAGTAGGCGGCGAACAAGCCGCCGAAGAACATGAGCTCGGAGGCCAGCCATACGACGGTGCCGACGGCCAGCATGGACGGCTGCCGAGGGGCCCGCGCCTCGGTCGCCACACCCTCCACCGCCACGGCCGACAGGTTGGCACACGTCAGACGGCGGGTGAAGGTTCCCGGTTACCGTGGTCCACGTGACCGCGCTGGTCGCGCCCCCGGCGCCGTCGTGGGACGTCCTCCTGACCGACTGGTCGCTCGACGTGACGTTCCCGGTCGTCGTCTTCGCGGCGGCTGCGTACGTGGTCGGGGTGCGGCGGCTCCGCGCGCGCGGCCGGTCGTGGCCGGCGAGCCGCACCGCCGCCTTCCTTTTCGGCCTGGTGGTCATTCTCGTCGCCACCGCATCCGGAATCGCCGCCTACGACCGGGTCTTGTTCAGCCTCCACATCGTCCAGCACATCCTGCTCGGCATGGTGGCGCCGCTCCTCTTGGTCCTCGGCGCGCCGATCACGCTGGCGCTCCAATCCGGGTCGCGGGGGACACAGCGCGCCATCCTGCGCGTCCTGCGCAGCGCGCCGGCGCGGGTGCTCACGCACCCGCTGGCGGCGTGGTTGCTGTTCGGCACGAGTGTCGTGACGCTCTACTTCACGCCGTTGTACGAGTTGTCGCTACGGAACGAATGGTTCCACGTCGCGACGCACGCGTACTTCGTCGGGGCCGGGTGCCTCTTCCTCGCCCATGTCGTCGGGCTCGACCCGATCCCGCACGCGCTCGGGTACGGAGCCCGGCTTCTCTACGTGCTCGTGCTGTTGCCCTTCCACACCTTCGTCGGGGTCGCGCTCCTCACGATGAACACGGTGATCGCGTCGGGTTGGTACGACCAAGTCGAGCGCCGGTGGGGTGCCAGCCCGCTCGCCGACCAACGAACGGGCGCGGGCCTGCTGTGGATCTCTGGGGAGTTGTTCGGCCTGCTCTGCATCGGGATCGTCGTGCATCAGTGGATGAACGCCGAGGAGCGGGCGGCGGCCCGCCACGACCGGCACCTCGACGCTCTCGAGGCCGCTGCCTCGCAGGGAGGTCGCTAGCATCGACCGGAGCCGGGCCCGCGATCGCGAAGGGAACGCCTCCATGGAAGTCCGCATCGGTGTCGTGCACACGCCGAAGGAGCTGACGCTCGATCTCGACGGCGGCGTCGAGGAGGCGTTCAAGACGATCGACAAGGCGATCAAGGGCGGCGACACCATGGTCTGGCTCACCGACGCCAAAGGCCGGCGGGTCGGCGTCGCCCTCGACAAGCTCGCCTACATCGAGGTCGACTCGGAAGAGGGATCGAAGCGGGTCGGCTTCGGCAGCATCTGACCCGTGCCACCCGCGCCTGACCTTCTGGCGCGGCGCCTGCTGTTCTTCACCGGCAAGGGCGGGGTCGGCAAGAGCACGGTGACCGCGGCGACCGCTCTGCTCGCCGCCGACCGGGGCCAGCGCGTGCTCGTCGTCGAGGCCGACGCGAAGGGAAATCTCCCCGGCCACTTCGAGCAACCGTCCGTCGGCTTCGAGCCCCGCGAGGTGTACCCGGGTGTGTGCGCCATGGCGATGCGCACCGAGGACTCGCTGAAGGAGTACCTCAAGCTCAACCTGCGCGTTCCCGTGCTCGGCCGGCTCGGGCCGCTGGCGCGCGTGCTCGACTTCGTGGCGACGGCGGCGCCGGGTGTGAAGGAGATCCTCACGGTCGGAAAGATCTGCTGGGAAGTGCGCGAATCGATCGAGGGGAGGGCGGACTGGGACCTCGTCGTCGTCGACGCCGCCGCCACCGGCCACATCATCGGGCAGCTGGACGCGCCGCGCGCCATTCAGGAGCTCGTCTCGGTGGGCATGGTGCGCGAGCAGACCGACTGGATGGTCGAGCTGCTTTCCGATCCCTCGGTGACAGGCCTCAATGTCGTCGCGACACCGGAGGAGATGCCGGTCAACGAGACGATCGACCTCGTGCGGCGAGCACGCGTCGAGCTGTCGGTGCCGCTCGGCGCCGTCGTCGTCAACCGGGTGCTCCCCGAGCTGTTCACGCACGCGGACGAGGAGGCGTTCGAGGCGCTGCGCGGCGACGAGGCGAGCGCGGTACTCACTGGACGGGTCGGATCGGGCGGTACGGCCGTCCTCGACGCTGCCCGCCTCGCGGTGTCGTTGCGGCGGACGCGCGCCGTGCATCTCGCCGAGCTCCGCCAAGCCGTCGAGCTGCCGACGTTGTACCTCCCGTACCTGTTCGTGCGCGACCAGGGATTGCGGGTCACGAAGATGGTCGCCGACTCCCTCGCCCAGGAGCTGGGGCTGTGACTCGCGCCGAGCCCCGGGCCACGAGCATCGAGTCGCTGCTCGCCACGAAGGAGATCGTCGTGTTCTGCGGTTCGGGCGGCGTCGGCAAGACGTCGGTCGCAGCCGCCGCCGGTGTCGCAGCCGCTACGCGCCTGGGCGGCAGGGTGCTCGTGCTCACGATCGACCCGGCGCGCCGGCTCGCCAACGCGCTCGGTCTCGAGGACTTCGGCAACGTCGAGAAGGAAGTGCCGGTCGAGGCGTTCAAGGCGGCGGGGCTGGAGCCGCGCGGCCAGATGTGGGCGGCGATGCTCGACACGAAGCGCTCGTGGGACGAGCTCGTGCTGCGTCACGCGCCCGACGAGGAGACGGCCTACCGGATTCTCGAGAACCGCCTGTACACGAACATCACCGGGCGGTTCGTGCAGAGCCACGACTACATCGCGATGGAGCGGCTGTTCGACGTCCACGCCACCGGCAAGTACGACCTCATCGTCATCGACACGCCGCCGACACGGAACGCGATCGACTTCCTCGAGGCACCGAGCCGCATGGCCGATTTCTTCGGGGGCCGGCTGCTGCGGTGGCTCACCATGCCGTACCGGATGGGTGGCCGGCGCGGCGCACGCGTGCTCAACGTGGCCAGCCGGCCGTTCTACCAGCTCGCCGATCGCGTCGTCGGCAGCCAGTTCCTCCAGGACATCGCCGAGTTCTTCCTCAGCTTCCAGTCCATGTACGACGGGTTCAGCGAGCGCGCGCAAGCGGTCGAGCGTCTCCTGCACGACCGGCGCACGACGTTCGCGGTCGTGACGACGCTCGAGGGGGCGCCGCTGCGAGAGGCGCAGTTCTTCTGCGAGCAGCTCGCCCGGCACGACTTCCATCTCGGCGCCCTCGTCCTCAACAAGACGCTGCCCGAGTATCTGCTCTCGGCCGACGGCGCCCGCGCCGCCGACACCCTCGTGACGGAAGCGGGACCGATCGCCGAGGAGCTCGCCGGCACGGACGTCGCCGAGCTGGCCGACACCCCGCGCACGGCGCGCGTGCTTCGCACCATCGGCGAGTCGTTCATGAACTTCGCAGTTGTCGCGACCCGCGAAGCGGAGCTCAAGACCGAGCTCGGTCGCGTCCCCGAGGTCGTGGCGAACGTGCCGAACTTCGAGATCGACATCTACGACGTGGGCGGGCTTGCGCGCATCGGCGAGGCCCTCTTCGGCGCGTAACGAGCGTTGGGTCGCTCGCCGGCCCTATGAGGGGGGTATTCGACCCAACGCCGTACGATTCTCCCTGTGACGCTCGGATTCGAGCTGGCGCGCACGAATACCGCCTTGGGCGGCGCGGCGCTCGCGCATACCCGGCGTCTCATGGCGTCGTGGCAGGTGCTCGCCGACCTCTGCTTCGCCGACCTCCTGTTCCTCACCGCCATCCAGGGCGAGGAGGGTCACCGCTTCGTCGTCCTGGGCCAGGTGCGCCCGACCACCGATCAGACGCTGTACACGAACGACATGGTCGGCACCGTCGTCGGCGAGGTGGAGCGGCCGCTGTTCAGCCGGGCGTGGCGGGCCGGGGAGATCGTCGAGGGCGAGACCAAGGCGCTCGCCTCGACCGAACGGGCCCGCATCAAGTGCATCCCCGTCCGGTGCGAGGGAACCCTGATCGGGCTCGTCACCCGCGAGACGCCGCTCACGTTCGGACGCCGGCCCGGTTCGCTCGAGCGCCAGTACTCCGAGGTGTTCGACCGGTTCGCCCGGATGATCGCCGAGGGCAGTTTCCCGTTCCCTCGCGACGAGGTCGAGTTCGAGGACGCGCCGCGGGTGGCGGACGGCGTGATCATCCTGGACGGTGACGCGCAGATCCGCTTCGCGAGCCCGAACGCCATCAGCTCGCTGCATCGTATGGGGATCCACGCCTACGCCTCAGGGCAACGGCTGGCCGAGATCGGGTTCGATCAGGACGCGGTCGACGCCGCGCTCGCGGCGCGACTACCGGTCACCGAGGAGGTCGAGCGCGGCGATTCGTCGATCCTGATCCGCGCCATCCCGCTGCTGGAGGCGGGCCACACCGTCGGCGCCGTCGTGCTCATGCGCGACGTCACCGACTTGCGACGCCGCGACCGCATGTTGCTCTCGAAAGACGCCACGATCCGAGAGATCCACCACCGGGTGAAGAACAACTTGCAGACGATCGCGGCACTGCTCCGACTCCAGGGACGCCGACTCGCGTCGGAGGAGGCGCAGGACGCGATCGAGGAATCGGAGCGCCGCATCCGGTCGATCGCCATCGTGCACGAGACGCTGTCGCGCGACGCCGGCGACGTCGTGCCGTTCGGCGACGTGGTCAAGCCGCTCGTGCGAACCGTCGAGGAGACCGTCTCGACGCCCGACGTCGCCCTCCGATTCGAGGTCTCGGGTGACGCCGGCAACCTGCGGGGGGACGTCGCCACCGCACTCGCCGTCGTGCTCAACGAGCTGATGCAGAACGCGGTCGACCACGCCTTCCCGCGTGACGGCGCCGCCCCGACCGAGGGGAGCGTGCTCGTGCAGCTGGCGCGCCTCGACGGCGAGCTCGTCGTCGAGGTGATCGACGACGGCGTCGGCCTTCCGCCCGGGTTCACCGTCGAGTCTTCGAAGGGCCTCGGATTGTCGATCGTGCAGGCGCTCGTGAACGGCGAGCTCGGCGGGTCGATGGAGTTGGGCCCGTCGACGCGCGATACGGGCGGAACGCACGTGCGCTTGCGGGTGCCCTTGGCGCCCAGCGCGCCCGTCGAGCTGTGACCGGCGCCGCCGCGGGCGACGGAGCTAGCTGGCGGCTCGTCGCTGCTTGGCCAGCCACGCTTTGCGCAGCTTGCGGCGTTCCTCTTCGGTGGTGCCGCCCCAGACGCCGGCCTCTTGGTTGGTGGCGAGAGCGAACTCGAGGCATTCCTCGTTCACGTCGCAGGCCGTGCAGATGCGTCTGGCCGTCTCGATCTGCTCGAGAGCGGGGCCGGTGCTCCCGATGGGGAAGAAGATGTCAGGGTCGGAATCGCGGCACGCAGAGCGACCGCGCCACGCGTCCACGTCCCAGTCGTGAGTTCTGATCCAAGTGAGCGCCACGAAGCCTCCGGTACTCGTGGTCGTCGTGCGAGCGGTGTAAGAGCGCTCGTGCGCACGTTCACAAGCATCCCCGGGCTGCCCACGCCGAGGCAATACTGCAGGGTATTGACCGCTGCACGAACGCGCAAGAGGCTTGACCTGCGGTTTCGCGCGTATCCCGGATCCTGACGTGCCGGTCCCGCGTGTTCTCGCCCATCGCGGCGCCTTCCGCATGGCGCCCGAGAACACGCTGGAGGCGTTCGTGGCCGCGAGCGCCCTTGGCGCCGACGGCGTCGAGCTCGACGTCCACCGGACCGCCGACGGCGGGTTGGTCGTGCACCACGACGCCGACGCACGAGGAGTAGGTGTCCTCGCCGAGCGGGCCGAGGCAGACATCCGCGCCGCCCGTCCCGAGATCCCGACACTCGAGGAGGCGCTCGACGCGTGCACCGGGATGCTGGTGAACATCGAGGTGAAGAACCTGCCCGGCGACGCCGACTACGACCCGACCGACGCCGTCGCCGCCGGCGTGGTCGACCTCCTGACGCGGCGCGACGGGCGGGATGACGTGCTCGTGTCGTCGTTCAACCTCGAATCCGCCGATCGCGTGCGTGAGCTCGACGCATCGATACCGACCGGCTTCTTGACGCTCGTCGGCATGGACCCAGTCGACGGGATCGAGATCGCACACGCGCACGGGCACGGCGCCGTCCATCCCGACGTGCGCGCCCTCACCGGCGAGGCCGCGGCCGCGACCGTGGCGCGGGCGCACGAGTTCGGGATGGCGGTGAACGTCTGGACCGTGAACGGCGAGGACGAGATGCAGCGCCTCGCCGCCGCCGGCGTCGACGCCATCATCACCGACGTCCCCGACGTCGCCCGCCGCGTGTTCGACAGCTAACGCACGATGCGTTCATGAGGCCCGCTGAGCGGGCTTGAGGAGCGCATCGGCGGGTCAGGGCGTCACGACCGTGAGCGCGTCGGGCTGCCACGAGATCCGCAGGCGCTCGGTGTCGCCGAGGTAGTCGCCGTCGACCTGCCAGGGGAACGGTCCGTAGCCGCTGACGGTGAGCGAGTGCACGTCGGTGAGCTGCGCGATCTTCGGATGGTGCATCAAGCGCTGCCCCTTTTGCAGCGCCGAAGCTGCGCCGCTCAGGAGGACCGACAACGAGAGCGACCGGAACAGCGTGAGCGTGAGCGGCACGTCGAGACCGGCCTCGGGCGCGACCATCAGCGGGCGCCGTCCGAGATACGACCATGGCCGCTGGTTGGAGACGATCGCGAACGCCGAGTCGCCGACGACTTCGCCGTTGCCGAGCTCGATCCGGAACCGGGGCCGCCGGTGGTCGTACTGTCGTAGCCACGTGTCCACGGTCGTGGCGACGAACAATGTGTGCGTGCCGTACCGCTTCAGGAACGATCGCCGCTCCACTTGGCCGATGACGGCGGCGTCCAGCCCAAGCCCCGCGTGAAAGAGGAACCGGCGCCCGTCGGCGACACCGAGGCCGATGCGCCGGAAGCTGCTTCTCACGAGCGAGACCACGAGCTGCTCGGCGGCCTCGACGGGGTCATAGGCGACGCCGATGCTCCGGGCGAACACGTTGGTCGACCCGCCGGGAAGGGGGGCCAAGGCGGTGTTGGAGCCGGCGAGGCCATCGGCGGCTTCGCTCAGGGTGCCGTCACCGGCGAGGACGACGACGGCGTCGACGCCCTCCAGCGCCGCGCCGCGGGCGATGCGGGCGGCGTGGCCTCGGCGCGACGTCTCCTCCACCTCGAGCTTGTGCTCGGCCCCGAGCACGCGCTGCACCAGGACGCGTCGCCGGGCTGTTACCGCGGTCGCCGTCTCGTTGACGATCAGCAGGAGTCGCACGGGTTCGCACCGTAGTGGCCCGCGTACGATCCCGATGTGGGCCGAGCTGCGACCGGTCAGGCCGATGCGATCAACTCGTTGACCGCGGAGATCGTCGCGTGCCGGGCGTGCCCACGTCTGGTCGAGTGGCGCGAGCGCGTCGGGCGCGAGAAGCGCGCCGCCTTCCGCGACGAGGAGTACTGGGCGCGGCCCGTCCCCGGGTTCGGTGACCCGCGCGCCCGCCTGCTCGTCGTCGGGCTCGCCCCCGCCGCCCACGGTGGGAACCGCACGGGCCGTATCTTCACCGGCGACCGTTCCGGGGACTGGCTGTTCGGCTCCCTCTATCGCACGGGCTACGCCAACCAACCGACCTCGGTCCGGGCGGACGACGGGCTGGAACTGCGCGACGCGTACGTCGCGGCTGCAGTGCGCTGCGCGCCGCCCGCGAACAAGCCGGCGATCGAGGAGCGTGACCGGTGCCTGCCGTATCTGGTGCGCGAGCTGGAGCTCCTCGAACGAGTGCGGGTGATCGTCGTGCTCGGGAAGTTCGCGTACGACGCCACCGCGCGCGTCCTCGCCGCCGGCGGATCACCCCTCCCTTCGCCGCGGCCCCCATTCGGCCATGGCGTCGAGGCCTCGTCCGATCGGGCGACCGTCCTCGGTTGCTATCACCCCAGCCAGCAGAACACGTTCACCGGCAAGCTCACGGAGTCGATGCTCGACGCGGTGTTCAATCGGGCGCGCGTGCTCTCGGCGGAGGACTAGAGCGCGAGCGCCAGGATCTCGCCGGTCGCGTACGCGATCGCGATGGCGCCGAGGACGATGGCAACCGCCAGCCGCAGGGTGCGACTGGAGGCCCGGATGGCCAGGTGCGCGCCGAGCTGGGCGCCGGGGATGACCCCGATCGCCAGTGGTATCGCGAACGCCCAGTCGATGTTGCCGAGCACGGCGTGGGTGATCGTTCCCGGCACGGCCAAGACGCCCACGCAGACGAGCGAGGTCGCCACGGCCTCCTTGATCGTCAGGCGCACCCAGCCCGCGAACGCGGGAACAATGAGGACGCCGCCCCCGATGCCGAGCAGTCCGCTCAGCCCCCCGGCGGCCAGGCCGATCACGCTCAGGCGCCACGTCTCGGTCCGGCGCGCAGCCGGTGCCGACCGTTCCGCCTCGCCCGCGCTCGACGCTTCGAGGTCCGCCGCCGGGATCGGGAGGTCGCCGACCGGGTCCTCGACCCGGGCCGGGATGCGCGCGGGTGCCGGCGACGAGCGCGGCGGCTTCCCGAGGCGGTACGCCGTGAAGGCGAGGAGCCCGGCGATGGAGAGGAGGAGAAGATGGCCGTCGCCCGGGACCGTGCCGGCGAGCAACGCCCCGCCTACCGACGCCGCCAAGCCCGTCGCCGCCGTCCACAACGCGACCCGTCCGATGATGAGGCCCTCGCGCCGGTAGCGGAATGAGCCGCTGATCGCCGAAGGGATGATGGACGGAAGCGTCGAGCCGACGCTTTCGAGCGGCGAGGCGCCGAGCGCGCGGAGGGCGGGGTTCGAAAGGACCGCGCCGCCGACCCCGAACATGCCCGACAGCACCCCGGTCGCGACGCCCGCCGCGAGCGTCAGGATCGTCTGCCAGGGCTCGGGCATCGTGTGAGGGTATGCCGCGCCGGTTCCCGAGCGGCGCAAGATAGCCTGCGGGCAATGGCGACCGACGCGAACCTCCGCGGCGTCTACATCCCGATCGTCACGCCGTTCGCCGAAGACGGGTCGGTGGCGATCGACGCGCTCGAGCGACTTTGTCACGAGTATCTCGACGGCGGCGCGGCGGGCATCGTGGCGCTGGGCACGACGGGCGAGTCGACGGCGCTGGATGCCGGCGAGAAGCGCGCCGTGATCGACGCGTGCTCGAAGGTGTGTGCCGAGCGTTCCTCGCAGCTGATCGTCGGCGCGGGCACGAACAACACGCGGTCGACCAGGCAGGCGGTGAAGGAGCTCGCGGGAACACCGGCACTGATCGCGGCGCTGATCGTCGTCCCGTACTACGTGCGGCCGTCGGAGGCGGGTGTCCTTGCGCACTTCCGCGACGTCGCCGACGTCAGCCCCGTGCCGATCGTCATCTACAACATCGCGATCCGTACCGGCCGTCACCTCAGCGCGGCGGGTGTCGCCCAGCTCGCAAACGGTCCGAACTTCGCCGGCATCAAGCAAGCCGCGACGGGCCTCGATCTCGACACCCTCGAGCTCCTGCGCGCCACCAACCACGTCGACGGCTTTTCGGTGCTGGGTGGCGAGGATCCTTTCCTGTTCCCGCTCGTGCTCATGGGTGGCACCGGCACCATCTGCGCCAGCGCGCACGTGTGCACGCCGCGGTTCGTCGAGATGATCGAGTGCGGTCTCGCCGGCAAGGTCGACGAAGGGCGCGCCCACGCCGAGGCGCTCCTGCCGGTGACGCAAGCCTTGTTCGCGGAACCGAACCCGGCCGTGTTCAAGGGTGTGCTGCACGCGCAGAATCGCATTCCGACCGCCGACGTCCGGCTGCCGCTCCTCAACGCGTCGTCCGACGCCATCCAGCGCGCGCTCGACGCGACCGTCGCCGCCTCGTGACCCGGCGAATCTCGATCCTCCTGCTCGCGGCGGGCGGGTGGACGCTGTTCATCTGGGTCACCCGCCTCGTCAACATGGCCGGCGAGGACCGCTCCGCCGGGTTCTTCATCGTGCACGGGGCGCTGGCGGTGATCTCGATCGGCTTCGGCGTCGCGCTTGGCATCGTGGGTTGGAAGACGCTGAGAGCGCAATGAGGGCGGCTTTGCCGACCGTCACTGCAGGGCCGGAGCTTGCGATGGCGGCAATCGGCTCATCGGGCTGAGGCTCTCGTCCATTCTCGGAAGTCGAGCCCGCTTCGTGGTGTTGGCAACGCCAAGCAGCTCCCCCGCCGAAAGGACACCTGCGCATGGTCGTCGACGAGAAGGTGCACGATCGCCGCTGGCTGATCCTGGCAGTGCTCTGCCTGAGCCTGCTGATCATCGTCGTCGACAACTCGATCCTGAACGTGGCGCTCCCGACGCTCGCCAGGCCGGAGAGTCAGGGCGGCCTCGACGCCTCGACGAGCCAGCTCCAGTGGATGGTCGATTCGTACACGCTCGTGTTCGCGGGATTGCTGCTGACCGCGGGGAGCCTCGGCGACAGATTCGGGCGGCGCGGCGCACTGCAGATCGGGCTGGCCGTGTTCGGGCTCGGATCGCTGCTCTCGGCGATGGCGAACTCGCCGAGCCAGCTCATCGCCTCCCGCGCGCTCATGGGCATCGGCGGCGCGTTCATCATGCCGGGCACGCTCTCGCTGATCACGACCGTATTCGAGGGTCGCGAGCGCGGCCGCGCCATCGCGATCTGGGCCGGCGTCGCCGGCCTCGCCGTCGCCATCGGCCCCGTGACCGGCGGCTTCCTGCTCGAGCACTTCTACTGGGGCTCGGTGTTCCTCGTGAACCTGCCGATCGTCGCCCTAGCCCTCGGCGCCGGCGTGCTCATCATGCCGACGTCGAAGGATCCGACCGCGCCCCGGCTCGACCTGGTCGGCGCCGCACTCTCGATCGCCGGCCTCGTCTCGCTCGTCTATGCGTTCATCGAGGCGCCGACCGAGGGTTGGAGCGACACGAAGATCCTGGGCGCGCTCGGCATCGCGGCGGTGTTGCTGGTGAGCTTCTTCGTGTGGGAGCGCCACAGCACGCACCCGATGCTGAACCTGGACTTCTTCAAGAACCCGCGGTTCACGAGCGCGAGCGCGAGCATCTCGGTTCTCTTCTTCGCGTTGTTCGGCGTGATCTTCCTGTTGACGCAGTACTTCCAGTTCGTGCTGGGCTATACGCCACTGGAAGCGGGTATCCGGCTGCTCCCGCTGGCCCTGACGATGATGGTGGTCGCGCCGCTCAGCGCGCGGATCGTGGAACGGATCGGAACCAAGGTCGTCGTATCCAGCGGATTGTTCCTCGCCGGGCTCGGCGTCCTGTCGTTCACCGGGCTCGAAGTGTCGACTGGCTACGGGAACATCTTCTGGCGGCTCATGCTCATGGCGGTTGGCATGGGTCTCACGATGGCCCCGGCGACAGAGTCGATCATGGGGTCGTTGCCGCCCGCGAAGGCGGGAGTCGGCTCGGCCGTGAACGACACCACCCGTCAGGTCGGCGGCGCGCTGGGCGTCGCCATAATCGGCAGCGTGCTCGCCTCGACGTACGGCACGAAGGTCGGTGACGCCGTCGCCGGCCAGCCGCTGCCGGCGGGCGTGGCGAGCGATGCCGAGAACTCCCTCGGCTTCGCGCTCGAGACCGCCAGCCGCCTCGGCGGACCGGCGGGCAACGCGCTCGCGGAGACCGCCCGCACGGCATTCGTCGACGGGATGCACCAGGGCTACCTGGTGGGAGCGGCGGCCCTCATCATCGGCGCGATCGCCGCGCTCATCTGGCTCCCGGCGCGTGCTCGGCGCCCGGTCGAGGAGCTCGAAGCCGAGTACGAGGCCGGGAGAGGGGAGCCGGAGACCGAGCCGGTGCCGGCCAGCTAGTTGCCGGGTTGATCGTCCCGAAGCCCCTCGAAGGCGGCGGCGAGCAGCTGCTCCTGCTCCCGCTCGTGGATCGTCTGGCTGCCGGTCGCCGGGCTCGCGCTCGCCTCCCGGGCGACGTGGCGGAGCTCGGCCCCGTCCCGCAGCGCCCGCGCCAGCCGGGGGTGGACGAAGTTCCAGGCGCCCATGTTCGCCGGTTCCTCCTGCACCCACCACACCTCGCGGGCGTTCGGGTACGCGGCGATCGTGGTGAGGATGTCGTCTTCCGGCCATGGGTACAGCTGCTCGACACGCACCACGGTGGCGGGGGCGCCGAGCTCGTCACGCTTGCCCATGAGCTCGTGGCCGACCTTGCCCGTGCACAGGAGCACACGGCGGACCGCGTCGCGGTCGAGGTCGCTCCGATCGTCGAGCGTCAAGCGGAAGCCGCCTTCGGTGAGCTCCGAGACGTGTGATCGGGTTTCGGGCATTCGGAGGTAGCGCTTCGGCGTGAAGCAGATCAACGGCACCCGCCTGGTCGCCAGCGCCTGACGGCGCAGCACGTGGAAGTACTGCGCCGACGTCGACGGGTAGACGACGCGCATGTTGTCCTCCGCGCACAGGTCCAGGAAGCGTTCGATGCGCGCGCTCGAGTGCTCGGGGCCCTGCCCCTCGTACGCGTGGGGGAGGAGCAAGCCGACACTGCTGGCCTGCCCCCACTTGTCCTCCGCGGAGGAGACGAACTGGTCGATGATGACCTGGGCGCCGTTGAAGAAGTCGCCGAACTGTGCCTCCCACAGGACGAGCGCCTCGGGATACTCCACCGAGTAGCCGTACTCGAATCCGAGGGCGGCGAACTCGGACAGCACCGAGTCGTACAGCATGAACGGCGGCTGATCGGGCGACAGGTGCGCGAGGGGGACGTACTCCTCCTCGGTGCGCTGATCGACGAGCACGCCGTGGCGCTGGCTGAACGTGCCGCGCCGCGTGTCCTGGCCGGCGAGGCGCACGGGCGTCCCCTCCAGGAGCAATGAGCCGAACGCAAACGTCTCGGCCAGCGACCAGTCCACTTCGTCGTCGTCGAACGAGACGCGGTGCGCCTGGAGGATGCGCTCGAGCTTCGGGTGCACCGTGAAGCCCTCGGGTCGTGACATGAGCCCCTCGACGACGCGCTCGAGCATCCAGCGATCGACGTTGGTCGCGACGCGGACCGACGGATCGGGTTGTGGCGCCGGCAGCCGGGGCTCGCTCGGCGCGTCCGGAGTTGCCGCCTGGCTCGGGTCCGGCGGCGCGCTTTTATGCGTCTCGCTGAACGCGGCGTCGAGCCGGGCTTTGAAGTCCTCGCCGACGCCTGCCGCCTCCTCGGCGGTCATGTCTCCCTCACGCACCAACGCGTCGGTGTAGCGGGTGCGCGGCGACGGGTGAGCCTTGATCGCCTCGTACATGCGCGGCTGCGTGAACGCGGGCTCGTCGGCCTCGTTGTGGCCGTAGCGCCGGTAGCAGATCATGTCGACGACGACGTCCTTGCGGAACGTCTGACGGAACGCGAACGCGAGCTGCATCACGCGGACGCACGCCTCCGGGTCGTCGCCGTTCACGTGGAAGATCGGCGCCTGCACCATCTTGGCGACGTCGGTGGCGTACACGGCCGAGCGCCCGATCTCCGGCGCAGTGGTGAACCCGAGCTGGTTGTTCACGACCAGGTGCACCGTTCCGCCCACGTCGTATCCCGGGACCTCCGACAGGTTGAGGGTCTCGGCCACTACACCCTGCCCCGCGAAGGCGGCGTCGCCGTGCAGCAGCACCGGCAGCACCTTCCTGCGCTCGGCGTCGCCCTTCTGGTCCTCTTCGGCGCGGGCCATACCCTCGACGACGGGGTCGACGGCTTCGAGGTGGCTCGGGTTCGACGCCAGCGTCACGACGATCTCGTTGCCGTCCGGCGACGCGTGCTTGCCGGTCGCGCCGACGTGGTACTTCACGTCCCCCGATCCCTGCGCCGACATCGGGTCGAGCTCGCCCTCGAACTCACGGAAGAGCTGCGCGTACGACTTGCCGACCACGTTCGTGAGGACGTTGAGCCGGCCGCGGTGCGGCATGCCGAGGATCGCCTCTTCGACGCCGTCATCGGCGGCGGCGGACAGCAGCGCGTCGAGCATCGGGATCGTGCTCTCGGCGCCTTCGAGGCTGTAGCGCTTGTGGCCGAGGTACTTGGTGTGCAGGAAGCGCTCGAACGCCTCGGCGGCGACGAGCCGCTCGAGGATCCTGCCTTTGGTCTCCCGGCTCCGCTCCCAGGTGACGCCTTCGACGTGCTCCTGGATCCAGGCCTTCTGGTCGGGCTCCTGGATGTGCATGTACTCGACACCGATGGTGCGCGCGTACGCGTCACGCAGGACGCCGAGGATGTCGCGTAGCTTCATCGTGGGCTTGCCTGCGAGCCTGCCGGTGGGGAACTCGCGGTCGAGGTCCCAGATGGTCAGGTCGTAGTGGTTGATGTCGAGCTCGGAGTGGGTCTGCGGCTCCTTGGCGCAGAGCGGGTCGAGGTTGGCGATGAGGTGGCCGCGCACGCGGTACATGTTGATGAGCTGCTGGACGCCCACGGCCTTGTCGGTCGACGCGACCGCGCGCTCGCCGTCGCCACGGCGCGGACTGACGTCGACGCTCCAGCGGGCCGGCTCGTACGGGACGCCAAAGCTCTGGAAGATGTCGTCGTAGAACTCGTCGTTGCCGAGGAGGAGATCGTGGACGACGGCGAGGAACCGTCCGCTCTCGGCGCCCTGGATGACGCGATGGTCGTAGGTGCTCGTCAACGTGATCGTCTTGCTGACGCCGAGCTGAGCGATCGTGCGCTGGTCGGCGCCTTGGAACTCGGCGGGGAAGCCGATCGCGCCCACCCCGACGATGAAGCCCTGACCGGGCATGAGCCGTGGTACGGAATGGACGGTGCCGATGGTGCCCGGATTCGTGATCGTGCCGGTCGTACCGGCGAAGTCGTCGGGCGAGACCTTGCCCGAGCGCACCCTGCCGATCGCTTCCTCGTAGGCGGCATGGAACGCTTTGAAGTCGAGCGTGTCGGCCTTCTTCACGTTCGGGACGAGGAGCGTGCGCGTGCCGTCGCTCTTTTCGACGTCGACGGCGAGTCCGAGGTTCACATGGTCGTGGCGTACGACGTTGGGTTGCCCGTCGACGATCTCGAACGACGACTTCATCGCGGGCACCCCCGCCAGCGCCTTGAGCACCGCGTAGGAGATCAGGTGCGTGAAGCTGACCTTGTCGCCGCCGGTGCGAGCGAGGTGGTTGTTCAGGATCTGCCGGTTGACCTCGAGCAGCTTGGCCGGAACCGTGCGGACCGAGGTGGCCGTCGGGACGCCGAGCGAGGCCTCCATGTTCTCGACGATCCTCGCCGTCGCACCCCGGATCGGGATCGGCCGGTCGCCGTCGGCCGCCGGGGGAGCCGCGGCCGCCGGAGGCGGCGAGGGTGATTGCGGAGCCGGCGAGGATGCCGGCGGCGGAGCCGCCGCCGGTGCCTGCTGGTCGAAGTACTCGCGCCACTCGTCGGGGACGGCGTCGGGGTTCTCGACGTATCGGGCGTGCATGTCCTCGGCCAGGCCGGAGTTGGGCCCCAGGTCCTCGAACTCGCTTTCTGCCATCGCTCCTCCCGAGGGGCGTCGCGGAGACGTCCCCGAAGGCGGCCGCCGTGGCTCAGCGGCGCACCAGCTCGGCGACCTGGAAGGCCAGGTCGAGCGACTGGCGGGCGTTCAGCCGCGGGTCGCACATCGTGTCGTACCGGTGCTCGAGGTGGTCGCCGAGAACTTCCTCGGTGCCGCCGAGACATTCGGTGACGTTCTC
>JBKPDG010000071.1:0-23965 GCA_046727755.1 Actinomycetota bacterium | reverse complement strand
CTACCTCGCGGTACCGGAGGATGGCCAGGGCCCTGGCATCGTCGTGCTGGAGGAGTGGTGGGGGCTCAACCAGCAGATCAAGGAGGTGTGCGACCGGTACGCCGACGAGGGGTTCGTCGCGCTCGCGCCCGACGTGTACGGGCGCGAGGTGCCGATGGACGAGCCCGACGAGGCCGCGCAGATGATGATGGCGCTGAACATCGAGCAGGCGGCGAAGGACCTAACCGGCGCGGTCGACTACCTGCTCGGGCACGACGCCGTGACGGACAGCGGCATCGGCGTGACCGGCTTCTGCGCCGGCGGCGGTCTCGCGCTCTGGCTCGCGACACTGCGGCCCGACGCCGTGAAGGCCGCGGTGCCGTATTACGGGCTCATCCCGTGGCCGGAAGCGCAGCCCGACTATTCGAAGCTGCAAGCCGCGGTGCAGGGCCACTACGCCGAGAACGACGATTTCGCGGATCCCGTGACCGTGCGCAAGCTCGAGGAGGAGCTGAAGGGGCTGGGCAAGGACGTCGAGTTCTTCACCTATCCGGGTGTCGACCACGCGTTCACGAACCACCACCGCCCCGAGGTCTTCCACGAAGAGCACTCGCAGGCGGCGTGGGACCGCACCGTCGCCTTCTTCCGCGAGCACCTCAGTTAGGTCGATGCGTGCGTCACCCGGAATAGTTCCGGGTCAGGAACGCATCAGCCGAAGCCGATGGCCTTCAGCATGCTCGGGGGCATGACGTCCTGGCCTTCGGCGAGCAGCGCGGCGCGCTCCACGTTGATGGCGTCGCGGTCGCGCTCGAGCCACGCGTCCCACGGGCCGGGCGGGATCGCGCTCGGGTCGCCCTCCGCGTCGACGCACGCCCGCAGGTAGGCCTGCAGCTCGCGCACCTCGCGCTCCCCGCCGATCGGTCCGTGACCTGGAACGATCGTGTCGGCGAGGTCGACCACGGCCTCGAGCATGTCGGCCCATTTCGCCGGGTCGCCCTGGAAGGCGAGCGGGGTCACGCCGAAGAAGCAGAGGTCGCCCGGGAAGCACACGTCGGCGTCGGCCACGAGCACGATGACGTCGCCCTCGGTGTGCCCGCTCGCCGGCAGAACCTCGACCCGGGCGGTCAACGACGCGGCCCCGTCGATCAGGTGGGTCGCCGGCCTCGTCCCGAGCTCGGCGAGGTCGTCGAACTCGTCCTCGAACGCGCTCATGAACGCCTTGTACGCGTCGATCGGCATGTGGTGGTCGAGCACCGCGCTCGTCTGCGGCGACGCGTACACCCCCGCGTGCGGGAATGCCTTCGTGCCGCCGACGTGATCGATGTGCCCGTGCGTGAGCACTATCCGGCGCATCGGCAGGTCGAGCGCCTTGACCGCCGCCGCGAACGGCTCCCACTGCGAGCGCACCATCATCGTGTCGACGATCGTCACGCCGTCGTCGTCGACGATTACACCCGCGTTGCTCACACCGGACTCGCCGCCCGGCTGGATCCAGACGTACACGCCGGCCGCGAGCTCGTGGAGTGTGCGGGGCGGGGCGGATTGCGCCACGCGTCGAGCGTATAGCTACGCTCCAATGTCATGTCAGAGCGCTCGCGCAACCTGCCCCGCCGTTCCTGTCTCTCCGTGCCCGGGTCCAGTGAGAAGATGATGGGCAAGGCGCCGAACCTCGGCGCCGACATGGTCTTTCTCGACCTCGAGGACGCCGTCGCGCCGCTGGAGAAGGAGGCCGCCCGCGACAAGGTCGTGAAGGCCATCAACGACCTCGACTGGGGCGACATCGTCCTGTGCGTCCGCGTCAACGCGTGGGACACGAAGTGGACGTACCGCGACGTCATCCACGTCGTCGAGAACTCGTCCGAGCGGCTCGACGAGATCATGCTGCCCAAGGTCCAGTGCGCGGCCGACGTGCAAGCCCTCGACATGCTCCTCACCCAGATCGAGGAGACCACGGGCCGCAAGAGCCAGGTCGGGATCGAGCCGCAGATCGAGACCGCCCGCGGCCTCATCAACGTCGAGGAGATCTGCGCCGCGTCGCCCCGGCTCGAGACGATCGTGTTCGGACCGGCCGACTTCGCGGCGTCCACCGAGATGCCCGTCCTGACAGGTGGGGTGCAGATCGCCGAGTACCCGGGCGACCACTTCCACTACGTGTTCTCGAAGATCCTCATGGCCGGGCGGGCCAACAGCCTTCAGGTGATCGACGGGCCGTATCTCAAGATCCGGGAGCTCGACGCGCTGCGCGACTACGCGATGCGCACCCGCATCCTCGGCTACGACGGCAAGTGGGCGCTGCACCCCGACCAAGTGAAGGTCATCAACGAGGTGTTCACGCCAACCCAGGAGCAGTTCGACCACGCGATCGACCTGCTCGAGGCGTACGAGAAGGCGACGACCGAGGGCGACGCCGGCGAGCGCAAGGGCGCGGTCATGTTCGGCGACGAGATGATCGACGAAGCCAGCCGCAAGATGGCCACGAAGTTCCTGCGGCGAGGCGAGCGGGCCGGCATGACCCGCAGCGCCAAGACGGACTGACGGACGACCGCGAGCACGACTACGGGCACGTGCCGCCCCGAGGCGGCATCATGGGCGCATGGACCCGCTCGTGCTCGTGGGTCTCCCGCTCCTCCCGATCGCGCTGGTGCTCTGGTTGCGGCGGCGCCACGCGGGTGTCCCGCGCGGCTGGCAGCTCTCGCAGAGCGACGCCGCGATCCTCCACCGCCGGCTTCATCGTTGCGTCGACGAGACCCGCCGCGCCGTCGCCCGCACCGGCAGCGGCGTGTCGGTCGACCAGCTCAAGTCCCTGACCGAGGACCTGCACGACCAGGCGATCGCGATCGACCGCAAGCTCGTCGAGGCATCCCATCTGCCTTCGAAGCCGCGGCAGAAAACGTTGCTCGAGCTGAAGTACCGCGTGATCGAGACCGAGAAGCTCGCCGTACGCGTGCGCGAGCTCGCCGTCGACATGGCCCGGCCGCAGATCGAAGAGACCGACGAGGGCAACCGGCAGATCCGTGACCGGCTGGACGCCCTCGACCAAGCCCGCCGCGAGGCATTCGGCATCGGCGGTACGCCCGCCCCGCCGGAGCAGGGGCGGGAAGAGCCCGGCGCGCGCTAGTCGCGACGCTCCTGCAGTAGCCAGCCGTTGCCGTCGGGGTCGGTGAACGACGCGTAGGTCGCGTAGTTGGCGTGCTGCGGATCGACGCCCGGCTCCTGCCCGTTCGGGCCGAAGTGGTACGGCTCGCTGACGTCGACACCGCGTTCGACGAGGTCGGCCCGCGTCGCCTCGACGTCGGTGACCACGAGGTGCAGTCCCTGGGCGGAACCCGGCGTCACGCTCGACAATCCCTTGCCGAAGACGATGGAGCACGCGGAGCCGGGCGGTGTGAACTGCACCACCCGGAACTCGTCACTCGCCTGGTGATCGACGTCGAGGTTGAAGCCGGCCTGCTCGTAGAACGCCTTGGCGCGGTCGACGTCGGTGACGGGCAGGACGATCGCCTCGAGCTTGAGGTCCATGGGGGGCTCCTTCGGTCAGACGCCGACGCGCTCGAGCGCCTGCTCGGCGAGACGGCGGGCGATCACGCGGAGACAGAGGGTCTCGTCGGCACCCTCGAAGATCGAAAGCACGCGCGCGTCCACGAAGTAGCGCGACACCGGAAACTCCTCGGCGTACCCCATGCCGCCGTGCAGCTGCATCGCCTCGCGCGTCACCCACTCCGCCGCGCGGCACACGTATGCCTTGACCATCGACGCCTGCAGCGCGCCTTCGCCCTTGGCCATCCGGCGGGCGACGTCGTAGGCGAACTGGCGACCCGCCTGGATGAGGACGGCCATCCGGGCGAGCTTCGCCTGGCTCAGCTGGTAGTCGAACACCGACTGACCGAACACCCGCCGTTCCTGCGCGTACGCCAGGCCGGCGTCGAACGCGGCTTGCATGAGGCCCACGGCGCGCGCCGCCGTCTGGAGGCGACCGTTCTCGAACCCTTCCATCTGGAGGTAGAAACCACGGCCGAGCCCGGCTTCGCCACCGACGAGGTTCTCGCCGGGCACGAACCAGTTGTCGAACGCGACCTCGTACGAGTGCATGCCGCGGTACCCGAGCGTGTCGATGGCGCGCCCTTCGACCTTGCCCCCACCGGGCTGCTCGAACGCGAACGCGTGCCCGGATGCCGGTTCCTTCTCGACGACGAACAGCGAGAGGCCCCGGTGACCAGAGGTGCGGTCGGGGTCGGTGCGGGCGAGGAGCATGAGGACGTTCGCCCGCCCCGCGAACGTCGCCCACGTCTTCACTCCGCTGATGAGGTAGCCCCCCTCGGTCGGCGTGGCCGTCACTTTGATATGCGCGACGTCGGAGCCGTAGTCGGGCTCGGTGACCATCACGCCCACCATCAGCTCGCCGCTCGCGATGCCCGGCAGCCACCGCTGCTTCTGTTCCTCGGTGCCGCCCTGCACGATGGCGCGGGTGAGGATCTCGGGCCTGGTGATGAGCGAGCCGCCCACGCCGAGCGAGCCCCACGACAGCTCCTCGGTGGCGACGACCATGCCGAGGTAGTCGTGCTCGCCGCCGGCGGCGAAGCCGCCGTACTCCTCGGGTACCGAGAGACCGAACCCGCCGATCTCGGCCAAGCCGGCGATGACGTCCTCGGGGATGTCCGCGTTCGCGCGATGAACGCGCTCGGCGACCGGCCGCACCTTCTCTTCTGCGAAGCGGTGGAACGTCTCCCGGACGAGCTCGAAGTCGTCGGAGAGGTGGTTGGGGCCGGTTCCCTCTTTCGGGAGTCTGGCGGCGAGTCGCTCGAGGAACTCGGGCGAGCGCCGGTCGGCGACGAAGTCGAGTGCAGGCGCGAGCACGGCGGGCGACACGCCCCAGACCTCTTCGCGGGCGACGAGCCTCCCGGCCACGTCGGCCACGACGTCGGCGACGAAGGCGCCGGCCAGCATCCCTTCGAGCTCGCCGCGCCCGCCGTAGTCGAGCATCACGCGGCATCCCTCGAGCGCGCTCGCGAGATGGGCGAGGTCGTACGCGAGGACCTGGTGCCTGTCGAGCTTGGCGACCGAGATGCGACCGTCTTCGGCCGCGTCCCGCGCCAGGTGGGCGGCGGCGCCGGCGGTGAGCTCGGCGGCGGCGTCGACGGCCGCCGCGGCCGCTTCCAGGCGAGCTGTCATGCGGGGAGGTTACCGACGCTGCCGTCGTGTGCCCGGCACGGACGAGCTGCCCTTGGCTTCGATGGTCGGCTTCATCACGCCTTTCACCGCCTGTTGCGTGATCCGGCACGCGGGGTCGAGGCGTTCGAACACCGTCGTGGCCAGCAGGTCACCGCCTTCGGGCGTGAAATGGATGCCGTCGGCGCCACGGACGCGCACGACCTTGCCGCCGGCCATCGGGAGCGACGGCGCGTAGGTGCCGTCCGGCGTCGAGAACAGCGAGTACGCATCGACGTAGATCATTTCCGGATGCCTTTCCGCAGCGTCTCGGACCACTTCGTTCACGGCTCTCACGCGCTCCGAGTACGCGGAATCCGCCATCACGGGCGCGCCGACCCAGTACACGACACGCCCGTTGCCGCCCAGCACCGCGAGCAGCTCCTCGACGAGCGCCGCGTACCGGGTGCGCCAATCCGGATCGCGCTCGGCGCCGTCTTGCAGGGTCTTGGCGTCGTTGGCGCCGACCATGAAGACCGTCACCTCGGGGTTGTAGGTCTCCATGTCCTCGCCGCCGCGCTTCGGCCAGTTCACGAACTCGGGCGACAGCAACCCGCTTGAGCCCCGGGCGTCGAAAACGGGCTGGACGACCCCGCTCTTCCCGGTGAGCTCGCCGAGCGACGGGCCCAGCGATCCGGCGAGCGAGTCGCCGCCGATCCAGAGGCGCAACGGGTCGGCGGGATCGAGCGGCGACCGGCACGAATGCTCGGCGTCGGACGCGGCCGCGGCCGCGGGCGCGCTGGCGGCCGCGCCGTTCGTGACTGCGCGTTGTGATTCGGCTCCGCTGTCGTGGTCCCGCAGTGGCCCGGTGACTGCGAACGCTGCCCCGGCGACGAGCAGCGCGACCACGGCACCGAGGATGAGGCTCCGCTGCCAGAGACGGCGTCGACGGGCCCGCTGGGCTCGACGAGACCCGCTCGGGGTCGTGGTGTCATCAGACGGCATGCATCAAGGGTTTCCGGTCGCGGGAGACCGAGCGTACCGGCGAGGCATCCGAGCGCTCGGTGATGTCGCGACAACGGATCGGCTGTTCGGCGTTGATCGTCCTGAGTCAGCGGTCTGGGGCTCGACGGTTGTGGCAAGTTATGTGCCGCGCGTCCGGCGCGGGGCCTCGCCCGGCGACGGGGTTTTCGTTCCGGTTTCTCCCGTCTGCCCGCTGATCCGACCGAACCGGATGACGGTCAGTCCTGGCACCCGCGCCGGACGTCGAGCTTGCCGCACGCAGCATCGCGCGACGCCGCGGGAAGTTCGTCCACATCCTCCGCGCCCACCGAGTGCCCTTCTGGTGCGGCCCGTGAGGACCGGAGTCACAATCACGTACCGGCGGGGCGTCCCCCGCGCTTAGGCGGGCTCGGCCGCCCGGTCGAGCTGCGTGCGGTAGAGATCGGCGTACAACCCGCGATTGCGTAGCAGCTCCTCGTGGCGCCCCTGCTCGACGATGCGGCCCTCGTCCATCACGAGGATGCGGTCCGCGTTCACGATCGTCGACAGGCGGTGCGCGATCACCAGCGCCGTGCGTCCGCGCAGCGCATCGGCGAGGGCGCGCTGGATCGCAAGCTCGGACTCGGAGTCGAGATGTGATGTCGCCTCGTCGAGGATGACGATTGCCGGGTCCTTCAAGAGCATCCTCGCGATCGCGAGCCGCTGCTTCTCGCCGCCCGACATCCGGTACCCGCGCTCGCCGACGATCGTGCCGTAGCCCTCCGGCAGGCTCATGATCAGGTCGTTGATCCGAGCCGCCTTGGCGGCGGCGACGAGCTCGTCGTCGGTGGCGTCGGCCCGCGCGTAGCGAAGGTTGTTGCTGATCGTGTCGTGGAACAGGTGCGGGTCCTGCATGACGAAGCCGACGGCGTCGCGCAGCGAGTCCATGGTGAGGTCGCGCACGTCGTGGCCGTCGACGAGCACGCGGCCTTCGCTCACGTCGGCGATTCTCGGCACGAGCATCGCGGTCGTGGTCTTGCCCGCGCCCGACGGCCCGACCAGCGCGATCAACTCTCCGGGCTCAACCTCGAGCGTCACGTCGCGCAGGATCCAACCGCTCTCCTCGTCCTCGGGGACGACGACGCCCTCCTCGAGCGACGGCAGCGAGATGACCGCGCCGGGTGGATGGCGGAACCACACGTGGTCGAGCTCCACGCGTCCCTTGGGCGCGACCAGGTCGACCGCACCGGGACGATCGGTGACGAGCGGCTCGAAGTCGAGCACCTCGAACACTCGCTCGAACGACACCATGGCGGTGAGCACGTCCACCCGGGCGTTGGTGAGCTGCGTGAGCGGTTGGTAGATCTGGGTCACGTAGATCACGAAGGCGGCGACGGTCCCGATCGTCAGCGTGCCGGAGATCACGAGGTTGCCGCCGACGAAGTAGACGACGGCCGTGCCGACGGCGGCAACGAGACCCAGCGCCACGAACAGCACCCGGGAATACATGGCGGTGGAGACGCCAATGCCACGGACGCGCTCGGCGCGGTCGTCGAACTGGTCGCGCTCGCGGTCGTGCTTGCCGAACAGCTTGACGACCAGCGCGCCGGCAACGTTGAACCGCTCGGCGATCGTGTTGTTCATCGACGCGTTCAACTGCATGCCTTCGCGGGTGATGCGCTGGAGGCGCCGCCCGATGCGCCGGGCCGGGATGATGAAGGCGGGCAGCACGATGAGCGTGAGGATCGTCAGCCGCCACTCGAGGCCGAGCATCACGGTGAGCGTCACCGCAAGTGTGATGACGTTCCCGACCACCGTGCCCAGCGTGTTCGTGATCGCCTGCTGGGCTCCGATCACGTCGTTGTTCATGCGGGACATCAGGGCGCCGGTCTGGGTGCGGGTGAAGAACGCCACCGGCATCCGCTGGATGTGGTCGAACAACGCAACCCGCATCGTGTAGATGAGGCCCTCGCCGATCCGGGCCGAGTACCAGCGCTGCCAGAGACTCAGCAGGGCGTTGGCGATCGCGAGCGCCACCGCGCCGGCGGCCAGCCACGCGACCATGGTCCGGTTCTTGTCCGGCACCGCCGTGTCCAGCAGGGCGCGGAACAGCAGCGGCGGGATGACCGTCACGACCGAAGCCGCCACCGCCGTGGCCAGGAAGCCGACGAGGAGCCAGCGATAGGGGCGGGCGAGGCGGAGGACGCGCTTCATGAGCGCCCACTCGACGTGCTTGCCCGCGAACTCCTCCGGATCGTTCCGGAATCCGCGCATCGCCTGGTACATCAAGGGCTCCAACCTACCGGCGCACGTCGGGATTCCCCCGCGAATCGCCGCCTTCGCGGGCGCGGGCGTGGAAGACTGCCCGGGTGATCCAGGGCAGGGACACGAGCAAGACGCGCCGATCGTGAACACATCGACGTGGCCGCTGGTCGGCCGGGTCACCGAGCTCACGCAGGTGGCGGCGGCCATGAACGGTGAAGCCGGCGGCGTGCTGTTCGCGGGGCCCGCCGGCGTCGGCAAGACCCGCCTGGCCGTCGAATGCCTCGGCTTCGCGGCCGAGCGCGGCTACCGGACGGCGCAGGTACGCGCCAATCGCAGCTCGGCGACCATCCCGTACGGCGCCTTCGCCGCGCTGCTCCCGCCGGCCACGAGCCGCGAGTCCGAGAGCCGCGGCGATCTGCTGCGCTACTTCGCCGAGGCGATTCTCGACGACCCCGACGACCGGCCGCTGCTGCTCGTCGTCGACGACGCGCACGACCTCGACGACGCGTCCGCCGCTCTGCTGCTGCATCTCGTGCTGCACGGAAGCGCGTTCCCCGTTGTGACCCTGCGCGCTGGCGAGCCCGCGCCGGAATCGATCGTCATGCTCTGGAAAGACGAGCTGCTCGAGCGCATCGAGGTGTCACCGCTGACCGTTGCCGACATCGCCATGCTCGCCGCCGACGTGCTGGGCGGCCCCGTCGACGGAACCACCGTGCACACGCTCCGTACCACGAGCGAGGGCAACGTCCTGTTCCTGCGCGAGCTCATCATCTCCGCGGTCGCGTCGGGTTCGCTCACCGACGTACGCGGGATCTGGCGGCTGCAAGGGTCCCTGGCGGCGTCGGCCCGACTCACCGAGCTGGTCCGTATGCGGCTCGGCACGCTCGACGACGCCGAGCGTGACGCGCTCGAGGTCGTGAGCGTCGGCGAGCCCGTCGCCCTGTCGACCATCGGCGCGCTCGCCGACCGCGCGTGCATCGAGCGGCTCGAAGCCCGTGCGCTCGTCGGCATCGAAGCTGAGGGCAGGGCGCGGCAGGTGCGCATGGCCCACCCGCTGTACGGCGAGGTGCTGCGGGCCGAGCTGCCGTCCGGCCGTTACGAGCGGATCTGCCGCCTGCTCGCCGACGCCGTCGAGGGCGCGGGCGAGCTGTCGGCGGAGGATGCGCTGCGGGTGGCGGTGTGGCGGCTCGAGAGCGGCGACACCGAGCACGCGCACCTCTTGACGATCGCGGCGCGCGAGGCGGACTTCTCGTTCGACTTCCCGCTGGCACGACGCCTGGCGCGCGTGGCCTGGAACGCGGGCGGCGGCGTCGAGGCCGGTCACCTGCTGGGCGGCACGCTCGACACGCTCGGCGAGCACGAGGAGGCGGAAGAGGTCCTGCGGGCGGTTGAGGCCGAGGCGCGATCGGACGAGGAACGGGCCCAGATCTCCGAGGCGCGCGTCGGCAACCTCTTCCGCGGGCTCGGGCGCACGGCCGAGGCCGAGGAGGTCACGCTCGCAGCCGAGCGCGCGATCGCGAACCCGAACCTGCGCGCCGAGCTCACCGCCCAGCGCGCCATCCACGCCGTGTTTGCAGCGGACACGTGGGGGGCGCTCGCGCTGGCGGAGCCGTTGCTGGACGAGACGCGCTATCCAGGGCGTGTCGTGGTGAAGGCGGCGCTCGCGGCCGGCACCGCGCTCGCGCTCACGGGCCGCACGTCCGAAGCCATCCAGGTCGCCGACCGTGCCTTCGAGCTGCGCATCGAGCTGGGGAACCAGGTCCAGATGGCGGGACCGGGTGTGTATCTCGTGGCGCGGGCGCTGGCGCTCACGGAGGCGGGTCGGCTCGAAGAGGCAGAGGCGACCGCGCAAGCGGGGTACGACGGCGCCGTCGAGTCCCAGGTGCTCGAAGGCCAGGGGTGGTTCACCGTCATGCTCGGCCGCACCTGTCTGCTCCAAGGGCGCGTGGCCACCGCCTCCCGCTGGCTCAGGGAAGCTGCCGTCCTCTGGGGCGAGCTCGCGCACCCCAGCGCACGGTGGGGATTCGGCGGCTTGGCGCACGCGCTCGCGTTGAGCGGCGATCTCGACGGCGCCGAGGCCGCGCTCGAGGACCTCGACACCGAGCCGCCGACGCCGATTCGCATGATGGACGTCGACATCGAGCGCGGCCGCGCCTGGTACACGTGGCTGCGCGGCGAGCACGGGCGTGCTCTCGACATGCTGCGGGCCGCCGCCGACGCCGGCGTCGAGGGCGGGCAGTTCGCGCTCGCCGCCGGCGCGTTCCACGATCTGGCCCGGCTGGGCGAGCCGGCCGAAGCGGCCGAGCACCTCGAGCGGATCGCCGAGCACGTCGACGGCGGGCTCATGCCGGCGCGGCTCGCACACGCGACCGCGCTCACCAAGAGCCACGCGCCAGGGCTCGACGAGGCGTCCGACGCTTTCGAGGCGATCGGCGGCTGGCTCTACGCCGCCGAAGCCGCGACGCAGGCGTCGACCTTGTACGACCGCGAGGGGCTCCGCCGCCGGGCGTCGGCGGCCGCGCAGCGCGCCCGCGCGCTCACGGAGCGCTGCGAGGGCGCGCGCACCCCCGCCCTCGAGACGGCCCCGCGGCCGGTCACGCTCACCAAGCGCGAGCGCGAGGTCGCGACGCTTGCCGCCCGCGGACTGACCAGCCGGGAGATCGCCGAGACGATCGTCGTGTCGACGCGCACGGTCGAGAACCACCTCCAACGCGCCTACGAGAAGCTCGGCGTCGGCGGCCGCTCCCAGCTCGCCGCCGCGCTCGGGGACTGACACCCATCGGGCAGCGAGCCCTAGGCTCGGCTGCGCATGGCGACCGATCCCGAGGTTCGTGCCGAGCTCGTCGGCACGGTGCGGCGGTTCGTCGAACGCGAGGTGCTGACCGTCGCCTCGGATCTCGAGCATGCCGACCAGTACCCGGCCGCGATCGTCGACGGGATGCGGGACCTCGGGCTGTTCGGTGTGACCGTCCCCGAGGAGCACGGCGGGCTCGGCCTCGACCTTCCGACCTACTGCGGGGTGATCGAGGAGCTGGCCGCGGGCTGGATGTCGCTGTCGGGCGTCCTCAACACGCACGTCATGGTGGCGAACCTGTTGAAGGCGAACGGCACCGACGAGCAGCGCAAGCGGTGGCTCCCGAGGCTCGCCAGCGGCGAGATCCGGGGCGCGCTGTCGCTCTCGGAGCCTGACGCCGGCAGCGACACGAGCGCCATCTCGTGCCGGGCCGTGCGCGACGGCGACGAGTACCGGATCACCGGCACGAAGATGTGGGTCACGAACGGGCAGCGCGCCGGGCTCGTCGCCCTGGCGGCGCGGACGGACGAGGGCATCACGTGCTTCATGGTCGAGAAGGAGCCCGCCGCCGAGCGCTCGGGCGGCATCAGCGTCAGTCGCAACATCGGGAAGCTCGGCTACAAGGGCATCGAGACCGTCGAGATGATGTATCAGGATCATCGCGTCGACGCTGATTGCGTCCTCGGCGGCGACGAGGGCCTCGGCCGGGGCCAGCACTTCATGCTCTCGGCGCTCGAGGTGGGGCGCATCAACATCGCGGCGCGGGCCGTCGGTGTCGCCCGTGCCGCGTTCGAGGCCGCCCTTGCGTACGCGCAGCAACGCGAGACCTTCGGCAAGCCGATCGCACAGCATCAGGCCATCCAGATGATGCTCGCCGACATGGGGACGAAGCTGCACGCGGCGCGTCTCATGACGGAGGATGCGGCGGCGCGCAAGGAGGCGGGGGAGCGCGTCGACGTCGAAGCCGGGATGGCGAAGCTGTTCGCGAGCGAGGCGGCGTTCGAGATCGCGACCGAGTCGATGCGCATCCACGGCGGGGTCGGCTACACGACCGAGCTTCCCGTCGAGCGTTACTACCGCGACGCCCCGTTGATGATCATCGGCGAGGGCACGAACGAGATCCAACGCCTCGTGATCGCGCGTGGCCTGCTCGAGCGCCACCGGATCTGAGCACGATGGAGGAGCGCACCGGGGCGGAGCGAGTTCGCGCGTTCAACGAGGACGCGCCGTGGGGCCTGTTCCCGTCGATGATCGGGCTCGAGATGCTGGAGGTGGAGCTCGATCGGGTTCGGGGCCGGCTCGAGACGACGGAGCAGCTCATCGCGGGGACGGGGTACCTGTGGGCGCCGGTGATCGTCGGCTTGGCCGACGCACTGTGCGCGGCCGGGACCGGAGCGAACATCCCGGAGGGCGCGACCTTCACGACCATCGAGCTCAAGACGAACTTCCTGGGCAGCGCCCGGCCAGGTGACGTCGTGTCGGGCCAGGCCGTCCCGGCGCACCGTGGGCGCACCACCCACGTGTGGGACGTCACCGTGACGAACGAGACGACCGGTCGCCCGATCGCGCTCCAGCGCTGCACCCAGATGGTGTTGTACCCCAGCGTCTGACGCTGCGGGGGTTGACATACGAACGCCGTGACCCATGGTTACGCTCACGCTCGGTGAAACCCAGGTTCTTCAAGACCGCCGCCGAGTTCCGTGCGTGGCTCGACGGGAACCACGAGCGCGTGACGGAGTTGTGGGTGGGCTTACGGAAGAAGCACAACCGCAAGCCGTCGATCACGTACTCGGAAGCGGTGGACGAGGCGCTCTGCTTCGGTTGGATCGACGGTCTGACCAAACGCGTGGACGACGACAACTACATGATCCGCTTCACTCCTCGAAAGCCGGGGAGCAACTGGAGCAAGATCAACGTGCAGCGGGTCGAGGAGCTGACGAGACGACGCCGGATGAAGCCGGCGGGGCGGGCGGCATTCCAAGCCCGTGATCCCGCCAAGGCGGGGTACTCGTACGAGGACGCGCCGAAGAAGCTCGGCACCGCGTACGAGCGGGAGTTCCGCCGGAAGCCCAAGGCGTGGGAGTTCTTCGAGGCCCAGCCGCCCGGGTACCGGCGCATGGCCAGCTATTGGGTGATGAGCGCCAGGAAGGAGGAGACGCGCCGGAAGCGCTTGGGGGCGCTGATCGAGGACTCAGGCCGGGGACGCCGCCGGCCGATGTAGATCGGTCAATCGAGCCCGGCGGCGAGGACGGGCTCGCTCACGATCATCTCGGCTTCCGCGATGAGATCGCCGAAGGCCGGCGCAGCCTCGGCCATCGCGTCGCTGCTGCTGTGGGCGGCGAACGCGTCGTCGTCGGCGTAGAGCTCGGAGAACCAGAACACGTCGGGATCGTCCTTGGCCCGGTTCATGATGTAGAGCAGCGTCCCCGGCTCCTCCTCGACTTGCTGTAGGAGAGGCTGGAACGCGGCGATGAGATCGTCGCCTTTTCCCTCCTTCACGCGGAGCTTCGCGAGCAACGAGACCTTTGCCATTGGGATCCTTCCGACTTCTTCCCTTCGGGACGGCACGGGATCGTAAGCTCAGCCCGCGGCGGCGGCGGCTTTGCCGACCGTCGCCGCAGGAGCCGGAGTTTGCGACGGCGACCAAGGGAGCATAGTGACGGTGCACGAACGGCCCTTCGGGCGCTACTTCGAGGACTTCGAGCCCGGCGACGTGTACAAGCACTGGCCGGGCAAGACCATCACCGAGTACGACGACCATCTCTTCTGCATGATCACGATGAACCACCACCCGCTCCACACGGACGCGTGGTTCGCCGAGACGCAGACCCAGTTCGGCAAGAACGTCGTAGTCGGCAACCTCGTGTACTCGCTGGTGCTCGGCATGAGCGTGCCCGACGTGAGCGGCGTCGCCATCGCCAACCTCGAGGTCGAGGAGCTCAAGCACAAGATGCCGACGTTCCACGGCGACACCATCTACGCCGAGACCAAGGTCCTCGACAAGAAAGAGTCCGGGAGCAAGCCCGACCGCGGCGTCGTCGCGGTCGAGACGCGTGGATTCAACCAGCGGGGCGAAGAGGTCTGCTACTTCCGGCGCAAGGTGATGGTGCCGAAGCGTGAGGCGGCGAAGCCCCGAGAGCGTCCGTACACGTCGGCGGAGTGACGGCCGGCTGCAAGTTCTGCCAGATCATCGCGGGGGAGATCCCCGCCCACTTCGTGCTCGACACCGACGACGTCGTCGCGTTCCTCGACCACCGCCCGCTGTTCCCGGGCCACACCCTCGTGCTGCCCCGGGACCACGTCGCGACGCTGGCCGACCTCGAGGCCGAGCGGGTGGGGCCGTTCTTCCGGACGGTCCAACGAGTGGAGGCGGCGGTGCGGACGGCGATGGAGGCGCAGGGGAGCTTCGTGGCCGAGAACAACGTGGTGAGCCAGAGCGTCCCGCATCTGCACGTCCACGTGGTGCCCCGGCGGCGGAAGGACGGCCTGCGGGGCTTCTTCTGGCCCCGGACCAAGTACGCCGGCGACGCCCAGGCCGCGGCCGTGGCGGCTGGCATCCGGGAACGACTGGTGTAATCCTGTAATCATGAAACCAGTCTCGAGCAGCACGTTGGGCTGGTTCGTTGGCCGGCTGCCGGATGGCTGGTTCAGCGGACCCCCCGAGATCACCTACGACCGCGACGAGATCCTCGTCGTCGGTTCTCTCCCCGACCCGGCGGGGGCAAAGGGAGAGGACGAGGAGACCCGAGCCGCGGCCCGGCGGGCCCGCATCGAGTCCTTCCGCGAGGACACGCGCCAGCAGCGCATCCGCATCGCCGACCAGGCCGAGCGCAAGTTCGGCCGCAAGGTGGCGTGGGGCGCCGAGTGCGGCGGCGAGCGCGAGCTCTTCACGACGCTCAGCATCCCGGTCATGACCCGGTTGCGGATGAAGGAGCGGGCCGTGCTCGACACGCTCGTCGAGGCCAACGTCGCTCGCAGCCGCAGCGAGGCGCTCGCCTGGTGCGTGCAACTCGTGCGCGAGCACGAGGGTGACTGGATCAAGCAGCTGCGCGACGCGTTGGAGCACGTCGACGAGGCACGCGCCGCGGGACCCGAGCCGAACGCAACCTGACGGACCGCTCTGTCAGACTCGGCGGATGGGCCGGGCCACGCGCGTTGTTCTCGCGCTCGCGGCCGCGTTCCTTGCGCTCACCCCGATCCCCGCGGCGGGCGCATCGAGCCTCCCGGCACTGCCGCCGCTCCCGACACTCGACCCGGCGTCGCGGTCGCTGTCTCCCGGCGGGCGCGCCCTTCTCGAATCGGCTGCACTCGCCGACGCGCCGCGCTACGCCTTGAGCGCCACGATCGATCCCAAGACGGGCAAGGTCGACGGCCGCATGCGCGCCGAAGTGTCGCGCTCGCCGGAGGGCAACGTCCGGTTCCGGATGCTCGCCGGGCTCCCCGCCCTGCACACCGGTCTCGACGTGGGCAACGTGACGGCGGATGGCGAGAAGTCGCGCATCCGACGCGACCGCACGCTGCTGACGGTGCGCACGCCGAGCGGCGGGGAGAAGGCTGTGATCGGGATGCGGTTCTCGTACCGGGTGCCACGGGCCGGTACGACCCAGGGCCGTCCGCTCACACAGGCGACCATCGCCCTGCTCTCGCGGGGCATCGACGTCAGCCAGTTCGGGCACTGGTTCCCGGTCTGGCTGCCGCCGGGGGCGGAGGCCGATCCGGGGCTCTCGGGCTTCGGTGACATCGGCAACTTCGCCGCCGGGGCGATCACGGCGCGCGTGCGTGTTCCCATGGGATACGACGTCGTGAGCGGCGGCGTCACCACCGACAGCGGCCAGGCCGACGGGCAGACGACCGTGACCGAGTCGGCTGTCGGCGTCCGCGACATGTCGCTGGCGATCGGTCGGGACCTCCGGCGGGCCGAGACCCGCGCCGGCGACGTCACGATCCAGGCCACGGGACCGGCGAACGTCGACGTCGACGGGACCGCCGGTGTCGCTGCCGCCGACCTGCAGGCGCTCGCCGACAAGTACGGGCCGTATCCGTGGTCGGAGATCGACGTGGTGGCGGTGTCGCTCGGCCCTGACGCCGGGGGAATGGAGTGGCCGGGGGCGGTTTGGATCGACGGCCTCGAGGTCGGCGCGGGCGGTGAGGCACGTCTGACCCTGGACCACGAGCTCGCCCACCAGTGGTGGCACGCGCTCGTCGGCAACGACTCCATCCGCGACCCGGTGGTCGACGAGCCGCTGGCGCAGTACTCGATGTGTCTGATCTCGGCCGGCTGTGGGGTCGGCGGCCCGGGCGGGACCGGTGGCACCGGGCCAAGGGTGTGCGCCGACCGGCCGACGTGGGAGTTCGCGTCTGCCAGCGAATACGGCGCGCTCGTCTACGACCGGGCGCCCGAGTTCTACTTCGCGCTTGCGAGCTCGGTGGGCGGCGACGCGACCGTGGCCGCGCTGCGGGGCGTCGTGACCCGGCACGCCTTCGGGATCATCACCTCGCCGCAGCTACGCGAGGAGCTCACCGCCGCCTTCCCCGAACAGGCCGACAACGTGCGCGCCCTCTGGGACCGCTACATCGGCCCGCCCGGCTGCGGCGCGGCTGCGCGTTAACCCGCCAGGAACGTGACGATGCGGTGGTTGACCACGTCGGGCTCTTCGAGGTGGAGGAAGTGCCCTGTGCCCGGCACCATCACGAGCTCGAGGCCGGCCGGGAAATGGGGTCGCAGCTCGTCCTCGACGACGATCTCGGCGCCCATCACGCCGTCGTCGGTGCCGTGGAGGTACAGCGTGGGCACCGGCGTCGGCTGGAGGTACGCCGACTGCACGTCGGCCAGCGCCGGTTCGGCGTCCTTGGTGCCCAACACGTACCGGTAGTAATCGAGCGCGGCTGACAACGTCCCCGGCGCGCCGAGTGTCTTCTTCAGCTCCGCCATGAAGTCCGGGTCGGGTTCGAAGCCCGGTGACCAGTCGCGCCACAGCCGGTCGATGATCGCGAAGTCGTTCATCGGGACTGCGGCGTCCGAGACGGGCACCTGGAAGAAGTACACGTACCACGAGCGCTTGAGCTGGGCCGGGTCGAAGATGTGCTGACCGAGCGCGCCGGCATGGGGCACCGCCATGTTCGCGAGCCGCCCGAAGCGGTCCGGAGCGTGCGCCACCGCCGTGTACGCCGCTATCGCGCCCCAATCGTGACCGACGAGCACCGCCGGCCCGTCACTCGCGAGCGCGTCGGCGAGCGCGATCACGTCGAGCGCCAGCGACGCGACCTGGTAGTTGCCGTCGGGCGCGAGCCCGGTCGGGTGGTAGCCGCGCATCCACGGCGCCACCGCGTGGAAGCCGGCCTCGGCCAGCTCGCCGAGGAGTGCCTCGAAGGTGCGGGCGTGATCGGGGAAGCCGTGGAGGCACAGCGCCAGCGGCCCGTCCGCCGGCCCCTCCTCGAGGTAGGCAAAGTCGATCCCATTGGCGGCGACGCGGCCCTGCTGCACGGCTCTGGAGCCTACGGCGCGGTCTGCGAAGCTTGTGGGCGTGGCCGACGACTCCTTGAAAGAAGGACAGGAGGTCATCCGGACCGAGGGCCTCACGAAGGTCTTCCCGGGCGGCGTGAAGGCCGTCGACCATCTCGACCTGTCGCTGACTCGAGGCGAGATCTTCGGCTTGCTCGGACCGAACGGCGCCGGCAAGACCACCACCGTCGGCATGCTCACGTCGATGGTGATCCCTACGGAGGGCAGTGCCGTCGTCGGCGGCGTCGACGTGATCGCCCACCCGGCGCTCGCCAAGCAGGCGATCGGCATCGTCCCGCAAACGAACACGCTCGACCGGTCGCTCAGCGTGGCGGAGAACCTCTACTTCCACGGGCGGTTCTTCGGCATGAGCGCGCGGGAGGCGAAGACGGAGGCGACCCGGCTGCTGGAGAAGTTCTGGCTCGCCGACCGGGCGTCGGCGGAGGTGCTCGAGCTGTCGGGCGGCATGGCGCAGCGGCTCATGGTGGCTCGGGCGGTGATGCACCGGCCCGCCATCCTCTTCCTCGACGAGCCCACCGCCGGCCTCGACCCGCAGAGCCGCATCGCGCTGTGGGAGATCCTCCACGAGCTGCACGCCGAGGGACAGACGATCCTCCTCACCACGCACTACATGGAGGAGGCCGACCAGCTCTGCGACCGGGTCGCGATCATGGACCACGGACGCATCCTCGCCCTCGACACCCCCGCCGCCCTCAAGCGCGGGATCGGCGCCGACACCATCGTCACCGTCTCGGCCGACGGCGGCCTCGAGGAGCTCGCGGGGCTCTTGGAAGCGCGCGTACCCGGCGTGACGCACGCCAAGCGCGTCGACAGCACCGTGCAGCTCCTTGCGACCGGCTCGAAGGGCGTACTGCCGGCGGTGGTGACGGCCGCCGAGCAGGGCGGCTTCACCGTCACTGACCTCTCGCTCGCCGAGCCGACGCTCGAGACCGTGTTCATCAACCTCACGGGGAAGGAACTTCGCGACTGATGGCGACCACCACGACGACTCCCGACGCCGCCCCCGGCGGTCTCAGCACCGCCCGCCGCAGCACGGTCACCGCCAGCTGGGCCGCGTTCAAGGCCTTGCTCCTGCGCGACCTCACGGTGCTGCGCAAACAGCTCAACGAGTTCCTGCCCCGCACGCTGCTCCAGCCGTTCCTGCTCGTCTTCGTGTTCACGTACGTGTTCCCGAAGATCGGCCAGGGGATCGGCGGCGGCAGTGGACCGGAGGCCGAGTCGGCGTTCGCGACCGTGCTCGTCGCCGGCGTCGTCGGCGTCACCATCCTCTTCCAGGGCATCCAGTCCGTCGCCCTGCCGATGGTGCAGGAGTTCGGCTACACGAAGGAGATCGAGGACCGTGTCCTCGCCCCACTGCCGGTGGCGCTCGTCGCGCTGGGGAAGGTGACGTCCGGAGCGATCCAGGGGCTGCTGGCCGCTCTGCTCGTGTTCCCGATCGCCGCCGTCGTGCCGGCGAACGACGTCGATCTCGACGTCAACTGGCCGGTGCTGCTGACGCTGGCGCCGCTCGCGTGCATCGCCGCGTCGGCGCTCGGGCTCACGTTCGGCACCCGGTTCGAGCCCCGCACGGTGCCGATGATGTTCGGCGTCGTCGTGATCCCGCTCACCTTCCTGGGTTGCGTCTACTACTCCTGGACGGCGCTGGGGCCGATCACGATCGGGGGGTTCTCCTGGCTGAAGTGGCTGGTGCTCGTGAACCCGCTCGTCTACATGAGCGAGGGGTTCCGGGCCGCCCTCACCACGGCCGATCACATGTCGCTCGCGGCCGTATATCTCGCGCTCGCGGGCTTCGCGGCCCTCTTCCTCTACCTGGGGATCAACGGGTTCAAGAAGCGGGTCCTCAGCTAGGCACCCCCCGCTCGGTGGGCCGTGTTTCTCAGGAGCCCTTCAGTCGGTATCCTCCAAGGGTGCGCGGGGGGATCAAGCTCTCGTTCCATGGCGTGCGGGGCTCGACGCCCTGCGCAGGCGAGCAATACGAGCGCTATGGCGGGAACACGTCGTGTGTGGCGCTCGAGGCCGATGGCCACGACCCGCTCATCTTCGACATGGGGACGGGGCTGCGGCCGTGCGGGGACGCCCTTGCGCCCGACGGCGCCTTCCGCGGGACCGTCCTGCTGACGCACCTGCACTGGGACCACATCCAAGGCCTGCCGTTCTTCGCGCCGATCTCGCACGCCGACGCTGTGCTCGACGTCTACGGCCCGGCGCAGGAGGAGGGCCCGCTCGACGCCGTCTTCGGCGGTGTGATGAAGCCCCCGTACTTCCCGATCACACCCGACGAGCTGCACGGCACGGTCCGGTTCCACGGCGCCGCCAACGACGACTTCGCCGTCAACGGCGCCAAGGTGCGGTCGCGCTGGGTGCGGCACACCAGCCCGACGATCGGGTTCCGGGTCGACCTCGAGGGCCACTCGGTGGCGTACGTGTCCGACCACGGGCCGGGCTGCTCGGACGATCCCGACGAGTTCGTGCCGCCCGACGTGCTCGACCTCGCCGACGGCGTCGACGTGCTGATCCACGATGCGCAGCACACCTGCGAGGAGTTCGAGGGCAAGCGCCACTTCGGTCATTCGACGGTCGACTACGCCGTGCACGTCGCCCGCGAGTCGGGGGCGCGCCGGTTGGTGCTCTTCCACCACTGCCCGTCGCACTCCGACGACAGCGTCGACCTCATGCACCTCTACGCCGGCGCGCTCGCGGAGCGCGTGGCCGGCAACCTCGAGGTGCTCGCAGCTCGCGAAGGCCTGGTCGTCGAGCTGCAACCCGCGCTCGCGCAGTGAGCGAACCGTCGCGAAGTGAGTGAGAGCGAGAGCGCCGAGACGCTCATGCCGCCCGACGAGCCGTCCTTCCGGACGGTCCTCGGGCACTTCGCGACCGGCGTCACGATCATCACCGCCATGGACGGCAACGAGCCCATCGGCGTCTCCGCCAACTCGTTCACGTCGGTGTCACTCGACCCGCCGCTCGTGCTGTTCTGCGCGTCGAAGCAATCGTCCACCTGGCCGAAGATCGAGGCCGCCGGCAAGTTCACGGTCAACGTCCTCAACGAGCACCAGGAGGACGTCTGCCGGGTGTTCGCGACCAAGGGCGCGGACCGGTTCAGCCGCATCGGCTGGCGGCCGTCAGCGGCCGGCTCACCCATCCTCCACGACGCTCTCGCGTACATCGACTGCACGATCCGCGACCAGCACGACGCCGGCGACCACCTCATCGTCGTCGGGCTCGTGCAGGAGCTCGGCGTCCTCGGGGACGAAGGCCCGCTCATCTTCTACCGGGGCGGCTACGGGCACTTCGCCAGCTGAGTGAACGCGCTCGTCTTCGCGTCCCGGGTCACGATCGCCGTTGTGCTGGCGTACGCAGCCGTCGCCAAGTTGTACGAGGTGAGGCGTCTGCCGAGCCAGATGCGGGCCTTCGGCGTTCCGGCGCCGTTGTCGGTCGCGGCGGCCGTGATCCTCCCGGTCGTCGAGTTCTCGATCGCCGTTGCTCTCGTTGCGTTCCCGTACTCGTCGCTGCCCGCCTTTGCCGCGATCGCGCTCCTCGCACTGTTCACGGGCGTCGTGGTCGCGAATCTCGCAACCGGGCAGGCGAAGCCGTGTCCCTGCTTCGGGGCGGTCGCGATGGAGCGGCCGGTGTCGCCCCTGACGCTCGTCCGCAACGGCTGGTTGCTCGGGCTCGCCATCATCGCCACCGGCGATCCCACTGGTGATTCGGGCGCGCTGTTCCTGCCGCTGTTCCTCGTGCTCGCGCTCGTGACGCTGTTCGTAGTGCGTGCGACGAGCTAGGGGCGACGGCGGCGCGCGAGTCGCCAGTACAGGCCGGCCTCGATCCAGCTGCCGGTGGCGGCGTCGATCGCGGCGGTTGCGATCACGGCGAAGGCGATGATCCAAGCCAGCACGTCGACGTTGAGGAACACGAACGCGGAAGCGATCACGAGCACGCCCGTCTGCACGAGCACGGCCACCCGCACCGTCTGACGGTCGACGAGCTCTTCGGCCGGCTCGAGCAGGGTCCCTACTGTCGCCGAGAAGAGCCGGGGCAGGGGCGACCGCCGGGGTCCGACCGCGCCGCTCAGTGCGAGGACCGCGGTCACCGCCGGGATGAGCAACTCGAACTGGAACGTGAACCCGATGAGCAGCACGAACGCGACCACGCCCTGTTCGAACCGGAGCGGCCGGGGATCGAAGCCGCGGCGCGACGGATGATGGACCACTACTCGAACGCGCCGCGACCGCGCACGAAGAGATGCCAGCCCACGAACGCCCAGGATGCCCAGACGATCCACCGCGCAATCCGTCCGCGCATGAGGCGTGCTGCGAGGCTGTCCAGGGTCACATAGCCGGAACGGCGCACGTACGTGAACACGATCCAAACGAGCCAGAGCGCGGCGATGGCCGCGTAGACCGCGTACGTGAAGTTGGCGGTGCTCATCGGCGGAACAGCCAGTAGCCGACGGCGAGCCAGATGGCGAACATCGCGAACCGGCCCGCGTGGGTGCTCATGACCGCGTCGGCGATCGAACTGAGGGTGGGGTGTTCGGAGCGCGGCTTCGCGAAGAACTGCACGATCTCCCACGCCATCAACGCGGCGAAAAGCGCCGCCCAGACCGACAGCCCGCGCCTGGGCGCGGCGGCGTCGCCGGGCGCGGGCCGGGAGCGGAGCAACGCGATGCCCGCCGCGACGAGCGGGATCGAGACCGCGACCGCTTCCGGGTGGGTGAACGGCCGCAGACCGGAAGCTACCCACGAGTAGGCGAGCGCGGCGACGACGACTACGACTCGCCATGACACGCGAGGCGTTCGGCGCGCGGTCTCGGCGTCCCGGGTCATGTCGAGCCACAGTCAATCGCAGTCGGGTCCCCGAAGCGCGCTGGTAGCCTCGAACCTGCATCCGGTGTGCAGGCAGGCCGCGGGGGCGCCCAGCATCGAGGGGGAACTGGTGGATCGCGAGCGGGAAACCCGACGGGCCGGGTGGCGCCTCCTCCGCGGCGCCCTCCGGTCCCAGCGGGCCTGGCTCGGTCTCGGCGTTCTCGCCGGCACGTCGTGGACGGCGGCCAAGATCACCGTCCCGCTGCTCGCCGCCGGCGCCATCGACAACGGGATCATCCCCGGTGACAGCGGCGCAATCGTCGCCTACGCGCTCGTGATCGTCGGAGTCGGCGTCATCCAGGGGTTGTCGTCGGGTTTCCGGCGCTACTGCGCCTTCCGCATGGCGTACCGGACCGAGACCGACCTGCGCGCGCGGCTCTTCGCCCACCTGCAGCGACTGCACTTCGCGTTCCACGACGAGGCACAGACCGGGCAGCTGATGGCCCGGGCGAACACCGACATCTTCCAGATCAACATGGTCGTGATCCTCATCCCGCTCACGATCGCCAGCGCGCTCACGCTGGTCGGTGTGGTCACGGTCATGGCGCTCCAGAGCGTGACGCTCACGCTCCTGGCGCTGGGCGCGCTGCCGTTGCTGAACATCAGCGCGGCGCGCTTCAGTCGCCGCATGCAGCCGGTCACGACCGAGTTGCAACAGAAGCTCGGCGACCTGACGAGCGTCGTCGAGGAGAGCGTGGCCGGGGTGCGGGCCGTGAAGGGGTTCGGCTCGGAGCGGCTGCAGTCACGCCAGCTCGACGGCGAAGCCGACGCCGTCCGCAGATGGTCGCTCGAGACGGCACGGCTGCGCGCCGGGTTCCTTCCGCTCGTCGACTTCCTCCCCGCCCTGGCGCTGGTGGCGATCCTCTGGTACGGCGGGCACCTCGTGCTCAACGGCGAGCTCGAGCTCGGTTACATCGTCGCCTTCAACTCGTACGTCCTCATGCTCATCTGGCCGTTGCGGATGGCCGGGATGCTCGTCGCCCAGGCGTCGCGCGCGTCGGCCGCCGCCGGCCGGTTGGACGCGATCCTCGTCACCGAGCCGGAGGTGGTCGACAAGCCCGGCGCGCGCGAGCTGCCGCCCGGGCCCGGTGAGATCCGCTTCGAGGACGTCAACTTCGGGTACCGGGGCGGACGGCCGATCTTCACCGACCTCGACCTCGTGATCCGCGGCGGTGAAGCGGTCGCGGTCGTGGGCCCCACCGGCTCGGGCAAGACCACCGTCGCCCGGCTCGTCCCGCGCTTCTACGACGTGGACAACGGCCGCGTGCTGCTCGACGGCGTCGACGTGCGCGACGTCAAGGTGCACGACCTCCGTCACAGTGTCGGCATCGTGTTCGAGGACACGTTCCTCTTCTCCGACACCGTGCGCGACAACATCGCCTTCGCCGACCCGCAGGCGCCGATGGAGGACGT